>CAYHBN010000135.1:0-1509 GCA_964354865.1 uncultured Candidatus Peribacteria bacterium | reverse complement strand
TTCACTTCCGAGGGAGAAGATGAAAAATTAAAAATTACTCCGCTGAAGGCCAGTATTAATGCGGTGGAAGAAGATGCTCCTACGCGCATGGCCGAGAAAAAATTATCGATAGGCGAAATTTTGCGTAAAATAAAAGGTAGAACTACTATAGATATATCCAAGATCAAGACTGCTGAAAAAAAGCAGGATACCCAAAAACCAAAGTCCAAATTTGTAATCATCGCCCCAAATAGACAAGCTCTGATCGCGATGGTTTCTATTACTTTGATAATTTTATTGGTAATTATTTATGTAGCTCTTCCTGGTGTGACAATTTATCTCACTCCTACAGCGAGCGTGCTCGAGAAATCAGTAAATATTACTCTCGCCGATGCTCAAAAAAATCGTGCGGAACTAGAAACGCATCCATCTCATGAAATCGCCAGTTACCCAATTTCCACAAGGGTTTCGAAAACAATTACTCAATACGCTACCGGCAAAAAGTTTTCCGACAAGGGCGCGAATGCGAGCGGAAACATTACTATAGTTAATACAATGAATACCGAGCGTCCTTTGGTGACCCAGACGCGTTTCCAGACGAATGAGGGAATTGTATTCAGAATTGCTGATGACATCGTTGTACCGGCTGCGGACAGCAAAGGTCCGGGTAAAATTGAAGCATATGTCGTGGCTGATCAGGTAGACTCGACGGGATCCATTGTTGGCGCTCGTGGAAATATCGGCCCTAGTAGATTTTTTCTGCCAGGTTTGAAGGGAGATAATCAAAACAAAGTGTATGCCGAAAGCACTGTGGAAATGAAGGGTGGTGTGACAGACTATATGACTTTTGTTACTCAACAAGATCTCGATGCGGCAAAATCTAGAATTAAGGATGAATTAACTAAAACCGCGATTGATGAGTTAAGAAAATCTATAAAAGATAAGGCGGCGCTTGCGGGACAGACAGCAAATTACGACTTATTGCAGGGAGATAGTCAGGCGATTACCACTGGAGAAGTGCAAATTCAAGTGGATGAGTCTTTGATAAATCAGCAAATTACGGAATTCCAAGTTACGGGAAACATGGATGTGGGTGGACTTTATTATGATCATGACGCGATGTTGGAAATTTTAAGAGATGAACTTTTGCTGAAAAAGAGTCCACAGAAAGAGCTGTTGAGAATAAATGAAGGTTCGACGACTTATAGAATTTTCCAGAGAGATGAGGCCACCGGTAAAATTAAAATTACGGCTAACATAAAGGGTGTGGAGCAATATCAAATTGATCCTGAAAAGGAAAATGGCGCGCAATTGCTGGAAAAAATTCGCGAACATATAGCTGGATTGGATATTGAGGAAGCAAAAATTTACATTCAAAATCTGCCGGAAATAAACAAAGTGGAAATAAATAGCTGGCCAGCTTGGTCCCCTACTATTCCGAGTCTGACAGACAATATTAGTTTCAAAATCAGTGATGCCGTGGAGGCGCAGTAGGCAGGCAAATCACAACCTTTGAGTACTTGCGAAAAG
>CAYHBN010000134.1:0-1562 GCA_964354865.1 uncultured Candidatus Peribacteria bacterium | reverse complement strand
AACACCCAATCGCCCTCCAACTCCGCAACCTCCAAACCATGGCCGAAATCGCCGTGGAGAAAAACTCCACCATTATCTTCCCGTCACAGTTCATGGGAACGATTCAGGACGTGAAGCGGTTTATGGAAGCCGAGGGGGCGAGAAAGTAATGAAAAAATACTATTTACTCTCCGGATGAGTAAAAAATGTAGGCATTTTTGTAGAAGACAAGGTATCAATCTCCTTTAACATATCCGGAACCGTTCTTTCATCTGAAATATCATCTACTATCTTTGATGTACGCAATTCAGGCTTCTCGGCATAAAAGCGCTCGTCACAATTTCGAATAAGCATCTCTTCAGCAAGAATAAGATTTTCATCAAGTACACTAAGTTTTTCAACAAGTTCCCTCTGATTACCATTCGCTAATGGAAAGGATACCTTCTCAGGATGATGATTTGGATAAACATAAACAGCTCCAATGGCCGATCGTGCATAACGTATCGCCAAATCACACAACTTTCTATCCCGATCAGTAAGTTCAGGTTTTTCCGCAGGCTTTTGAGTACAAGCAGGAGTGAGTGCAAGAGAAAGGGCAGTCAATACAGGAAGAAATGTTTGTGACAATTTCATAAAATTGAGAAAATAAATGATAAGAGGTTAATATAAACTTTTTTTAATAAAAGTCAAGTACATGGAGCGCCCAAAGCTGAACCTTATGGTCGACTATAAATTTCAGCTTCAAAAGTTCAAAGCATACCATAGGCGAAGAGGGTATATCCAAATATACAGCAAAAATACATCAAAATAGATATAGCATACAAAAAAAGCCCTTGAGTTCTCAAGAGTGAAAAATATCTCATGGAGAATCCAGCTTTATTTTTATAAGAAATATATTTGAAACAGAAGGGTAATAATGGTATGATAAAAACACTTTCGAGGTAACTCGCGACCCTACTCCTCTTCCAGAGAAGTAGGGAACTTTTTTTATTGATATAAGATATGAAATGCACTCCTCAATCTCCGAAAGTCCACCTCATCTAATCGCCCAAGTCTTGAATGAAGTCGCCGATAATCGATGGTTCGAACCTGATGTAAGCAGGCAGTTTTAATAAGAGAAGAATGAGGGAAACTAACATACCATGTACCGTTTCTTTCCTGCGAAGTTGTCGGAATGACAAGATAAAAGCCATGCGTTAGCTTCTTGAAGATTACGACAGGTCGCGTGAGTAATCGACTCTTTCCATTAATCTCAAAGCCAATATTCTCACCAACACTCGTCCACCAAATATCACCCTCATTCACATGGGGAGGTTGAGTATCCTTACTATGCAATCTTTCCTTTAAATCAATCCACTCCGCAAATCGTTTATTCATAAAAGAAATATATCAGAGAGATCTAACAAAAAGCTGACAGAAGTATTACAAATTGTTGAAAAATTTCTAACAAAACCGGACACGACAAAAAACCCGAGCCGCAAATGCAAATGCAATCGAAACCGAGAACAATTTTTGTTTCACAAAAATTTGGTGGAGACACGGGGATTCGAACCCCGGACCCCCTGCTTGCAAAGCAGGTGCTC
>CAYHBN010000133.1:0-1670 GCA_964354865.1 uncultured Candidatus Peribacteria bacterium | reverse complement strand
GGCTAAATGATTGCCCGGCACGAAGCTGACACTCACGCGACTTGGGTCGGTAGTCAATGCCGCCTTATCACTTACTTCAAACACTTTTGCGTACTGTTTTGGCGAGGTCGTGAGCGTCGTTACCGCCTGCACTTTTCCCGAGAAAACCATACTTGGTCCAAACGCATTTGGCGCGCTAATGTTTCCGGCTGGAATACCAAGCAATGCACTCACCAAACTTTCGGGCACAATGCGAGAAAGTGAACCGGTACCAAATTTCTTCACGGCGTCGAAGGTGAGCGTTGCCATTTGCAAACCTTGCGCCTGCGCGGTAACAGTGACAGCGCCGCTTCGACCTTTCGGTAAAATACGAACCGTTGCAAGACCATTGAGGGTATTTACAGACTGCGCTGCAAGTTCGCCAATTTCTTGCGAAGCCTCATTTACTGCAAATGCAATTGGCGTACCCGTATTGGTGTCGATCAAATTATAATTAACATCGAAAATCTGGGCGGTCACATCGATCGATTCTCCAGGATTTGCAATCAGAACTTCACTGCTTTTTGCGAGCACAAGCTTAACAGCCCGCCCAGGTAAAAATCTTATGGTTGCCGCCGCAGGATCAAGGTTTGACGTTGTTGCGTTTATAATCAGCTCGCCTTTTTTCTTTTTACCTCGCACATTAAATTGCGCACGGCCTCGTACTAAATTCACCTCTTTCGCCGCACTCGCCAACGTTGAATCTGAGAGTGCAATGTGCACGACTCCATTCACGTTAGTAAGAACTTTCCCCTCGGCATCAACTGCCGAAAGAACTACGGGAACAACGCCATTACCGTCGGCGACGATCGCCGTTTGTTGAATACCGAGCGCAATCGTTGCGCTCTTTAAAATTGAGAAAATAATTGTTTTCGAAACTTCGGTATTGTCGCTTACCTGTACCGTCACCGTCACTTGCGAAGGATTTTCAGGAGCGATAAACGAAACGGTCGTGCGACCTTCAATAATAGTACGTTGAACTCCGTCAGCAGTAGGATCTTCATCGGTATCGGTTATACGCGCACCGTTATCTGCCGAAACCGTGATTCGGTTATATTCAGTCGCCACTAAGGCATTTTTATCGTCGAGCAGTTCGACCACAAAAGGAACTTTTTTACCAACAACTGCTGCCGTGCTATCGGCAGAAAGACGAACTTTGGTGACACGAGATAACTTAATAGAATCAGCATTTTGGGGCGAAGCGTTAAACGCATTTGCCTCCGCTTTCACTTTTTCTCTTTCGGCCTCAAGCTCCTTCGCTTGGTCTTCGCTCTTTTTTTGTTTTTCTTCACCAAAACTCGCGGTAAACGAGGTGTTGTCATCGAGTTTTGCGTACCACTCTTTCACACGCTCGTACCATGGCGAAACGGGCGGCGGGCTCCATGTAAATAAATCGTATCCACCTTCGAGTTGCTCATCGGGAGCGTCATCGAAAGGATTATTAGGATCATCGTCATAGCCCCGTGGCGCCTCGGGAAGCGTTTCTGTCGCGGTCGACAAAAGCTCTTTACTAAAGCCTAAATCGTAACCCTGCGCGTCTCCTTCTCCATTAAAATATGAAATTTCATACCCTTTTTCACGTGCAGTATTCATGTACGCCGTGTGTTGCGTATCGAGATATTTTTCTACGATATACACATGGCGAGAATCAA
>CAYHBN010000132.1:0-1730 GCA_964354865.1 uncultured Candidatus Peribacteria bacterium | reverse complement strand
GGCCATTGGATCCGTCGTCACCGCCGGCGCGGCCGCGGTGATTGCCGCAGTGTTGGTCATAGGAGGAACTATCTGGTATGCCGCTTCGACAGCCCTCGCCACAGAGGAAGAAAAAGCTATGCACGCGGCCGATCGTGGTAAATTTATAGATCAAATGAACGCCATTGAGATGTCGAATGTTGATAAGATCAAGATTGCTGCAGAGAAAAGGGACACCTTATTAAAAGAAGCTGAAGACAAAAGAGGCACCGGCTTTATAAACTGGCTCAGAGGGACGAAAGGTGAGAATGAGCAGATATTACGTGCGAACGCTGATGAAGCTGGAAGATTTGAAGCGCAATTAAGACGTCAAGCCAACGAAGAACGTACAGTGGGTACAAAAGCATACGAAGCGAAGATGGCAAAAGATGCAGAGAAGCGTCAACTCGAAACTCTCGGACCGGTTACCATACAAAATGCTGCAGAGCGGTTCAAGAAAGTCGAAGAGCTCGCGAGCTTAGTGATGGACAAGGGATTCAATATCAAAGATAAACTTGATGCAATCAGAACAAAAATGGGTAATGTCAATTGGAATATCTTCGATAGCGGTGAAAAAGAAGAGCAGGTGAACAAATCTTTTCTTGCGATGCAGAAGGTCCAAGGGATATTCGCGAGTCTTGCCGACGTGGCAGGTCTAATTTCAGTTGCTATCGACAGGCTTAGCTATCATACAGACAAAAAAATAATTGCTACTTTCACACAATTAAAAACTACCATTGGGTTGGCAATCGAGTCTATTACGCAAAAAGATATGGAAGGTATAAACTTCACAGCACCCATTATCAAGATTAATGACCTAGTGAAGAACTTAGAAACTATTTCTATCTCGTTCACTAACATAAAAAAAGCGCCTACTGACATAAAAGAAAAAATTAATTCGATTTTTACGGCAGTCTTAAGTATGAAAACTGATTTTTCGACAGACGGAATCGATACATTTCTTGAAAAAATCCCTAAAATCGAGCAAATGCTCACCAGCATAAACAAAATATCTACTTCAATAGCCGACTTCATATTAAGCTCTTCAAAATACACAGAAATAAGTGTCAATACCGCATCCTTCAAAACTATAGCAACAGTTGCAGCAATGGTAAAAACAGTTCAGAATATGGATGACGCACTTTCAAAGTTAGACAAGATCAATATTACAACACGACTCGAATCACTATCCAAGTCTCTCGGAATAGGCTCAAGCGGCATATATACAGTTCAGGGCAAGGATGTTATCATCAACGTTAGCTTTAATATTACTATGGACGCAGGCAAGGTCGAAAAGGCTATACTTATGAATAAAGAATCGACAATTAGGGACAGAATTAACTTTGCCCTAGGGGCCGGCACAGGCCAAAATAAAACCGTCCCAGGATCAATATCTTCAAGCGGTGCCACAACGGCAAACTTCGCAGGCAGCGTAGCGTAAAGGTAATATATGACACGTGAAGAATATCTCAGGCAGCTTAGAGAAAACGAGGAACTCAAGACTATCATCTCTAGCGCGTCTAGCAGTCAAGAGAAAAGAGCAATCAAGGCTTACACAGAAGACTTCGTCATGAAGTTCTATGATAACATCATTGATCCGCTCATAAAGAAAATAGGAAATGATCCTGACACTTTAAACAAGTTGTTAACAGATTTAGAGAACGAGCTAATTAAAGAAGAAAGCGAAATTCAGGAAAAGAAGTAAATGTCAA
>CAYHBN010000131.1:0-1750 GCA_964354865.1 uncultured Candidatus Peribacteria bacterium | reverse complement strand
AACACTCAGCACTAACTTATTCGTGAGTGAGAACTGATTACTCTGGTGTTTGAATGATTTTAGAGCGTTCCTCTATCGAATACATTCACTGTTCACACCGAATTGGCATACAAATACACACACCGAAGACAGTTTGCTATTCATTTATCAGCCCCATTCGTCGAAACAAAGTTTGAAAACGATGACGAAATGTGTGATCTTCAAGACTTCGCTTATATCCTGCCGTAGCAATTGATTCACGCAAGTCTTGATGTGCCAGATAGAACTTAACTTTTTCGATTAGATCGTCCGCATCCGCATAAACAGCAATCTCACGGTCAATCTCATAGCAATTTGCTAACCCTTCGACGTAGTAGGTTAGCTGAAAGGCACCGCAACCATTTATTTCGAAGATTCTGGCCTTCATTTGCTCAATACTTTTTTTGCTCCGGATACTATTTAAACACGCTTTAGTCGATGATAAGAGATAACGCACATCCCATGAAACCGAATTGGATAAATTTACATTAATTCGACTCTCAGTGAATAATCTAACCATACCTTGATGATCAATCTCACCCTTGGGCCATCCATGACCAACGACTTCGACGATTACACCAGATTTTCTAATCCTATTTACCAACCATTCTCGATAAGGATGCCACCCCCCCACAAATGAAACATCATATTTTTTTTGCACATCTAGTTTTTGAAAAATTTGCTCATTGCACCCATAAGGAAAATAAATCGCATTAGGCAAACCTAATTCACGATATTTAGCTTCTCCATAAATATCAGGGGTCGCAATATATTCAAATTGACGAGCCCAATACCGGGAGTACTCCAACCGCCAAGTATCGTCATAAAAAAAACAAAGTGTTTTGGTAATTCCGCGCAAAGATTGGATAATGTTGGGGTCAAACTGATCAGTATATAGAGAGAACATTGCTGTTGCCGGTCGCCATTCCCCCACACGTGATAAAAGTTTCTGATTCATACCCTCCTTACCCAAGGCTTTTATTTCTCCCATGAAGTCAAAAAGCTCAACCTCATGCCCCATTTGTTGCAATGTCTTATAAAAGTTAAAATATTCATATGAATACTCTCTCGTTGAGTCACCATAAGTATGCAACATACAGACTACTAGAATTTTCATGTTAACCTCTTATCACCAATAAAATCCTTCAACAACAAATACTGCAGTGGCAAATATATTAGTCCGATGATCAGAAATAGCTCGAAAATTCGCACCCAGCCTGTGACATTCAAAAAATCACGAAGTACAAATGTTACTCCCCATAATCCAAGAGAAAATACACTCGCAAGCCATATGGGACGAATAGGGGGAGAACCACCGACTCGCCACCCCATCGAAACGTGCATCGTCAGAACAACCACAAATCCTGACAAAACCAACGCCATACCCACCCCTACGGCTCCGAAAGTGGGAATTAACAGTAAACACAATACTATCGTGAGTACAGCACCGATCAAAGAAGGAAAAACCAACCAACGTGTATTCATGCGTACGTGCGCTATCAGTGTATATACGCCTATAAGAACACGAGCCAATTCAGCAAGCGCGCCCCATAGCACGTAATTCGAAGCAGATTGAAATTTCTCTCCTAAAAAAACATAGGTCAACTCCGGCGCCAATATTATAATTAAGGAAGCTGTCAACAGTGCAGATGGAATCACTGCTGCTGCGTAACGTTGCCAAGCTTGTGCTTGCATGTTCTGATGAACCATGCTCACATCACGGTACAAACGT
>CAYHBN010000130.1:0-1751 GCA_964354865.1 uncultured Candidatus Peribacteria bacterium | reverse complement strand
GAAGCGGAGATCAAGAAAGTGATTGAGGAGTATAAGGGGGTGTTTAAGAAATAAATGACTATTTCTAAGGAAAAAATTATTGAAGAAATTAGGAGAACAGCCCTTGAAAATGACGGGAAGCCTTTAGGAATTGGTAGATTTGAAAAGGAAACTGGTATTAAACAATACGAATGGCAGAGGTACTGGCCACAATTTAGTAAAGCTCAAGAAGAAGCTGGATTATCGCCAAACAAACTCCAAGCTGCATACGGAGATGAGTTCCTATTTAAATCAATTATTTCTCTCACAAGAAGATTAAATAAATTTCCCACAACAAGGGAAATAAGAATTGAAAAAATTAATAATCCAGAATTTCCCGATAATACTGCATTCAATCGTGCCTTCGGACACAAGCAAGATTTTGTATTAAAGGTGCTTGAATATTGTAATAATAAAAAAGATTACAGCGATATAGTTAATTTATGTAATGAAATTCACCAAGTAGATACTGCCCAGGGATCCAGCCTAGTTAATAAAGAAACATTAGGTATTGTTTATCTTTTTAGGCATGGTAAGTATTATAAAATTGGAAAAACTAACGATACTGTGCGTAGAGGGAATGAAATTAAAATTCAATTACCTGAAAAACTAGACTTGATTCACGAAATTAAAACTGATGATCCAAGTGGAATTGAAGCATACTGGCATAAACGTTTTGATTCAAAACGAATGAACGGCGAATGGTTTGATTTAAATTCATCTGAGATTAAAGCATTCAAACGTTGGAAAAAAATATTTTAATATGGCATCAACAAAAGAAATCAAACGACGAATAAAGTCCATCAAGAACACCAAGAAAATCACGAAAGCGATGGAGCTTGTTGCTGCCTCAAAAATGAAAAAAGCCGTCACGCAGACGCTTGCTTCTCGTTACTACTCCAAGTATTCACAAGAAGTCCTAGCTCGCGTTTCTGCTTCTATTAAAGATTCAACACATCCATTTCTCTCGGACCGAGGACACAAGAAAATCCTTGTCGTTGTCGTGACTTCAAACAAAGGCCTCTGCGGCGCATACAATGCGCAGGTCTTCCGCGCCGTGCTCGATCTTCTCAAGACAAAACATGAACGCGAGTATTCATTTATCGCTGTTGGCAAAAAAGGTGAGGCTTGGCTTCGCCGACTTGTTGCGATACGAAATGACGCTAAAAGCGAACACAATCTAAACCTCAAAATCATCGCTTCATTTCCTGATCTTCCCGACGCACCAGCTCTTCGCGACACGCAAGCGATCGCCAACATCGCCATTTCAGAATACGAAAACGGCACATACGATCGCGTCAAAGTTATTTATACAAACTACGTTTCAGCACTCAGCCAAACTCCTGAAGTTCTCCAAATTCTTCCTGTTTCAAAAAAGGACATTGAGCGCGCTGTCACCGACATGAAGGAACACAACGACACTGTCACTGCACCAACAACCGAATACGTCATGGAGCCGAACAGCGAATCGCTCGTGATACACTTGATCGAACAACTTTCAAAGACGCACATCTACCAAATACTCCTCGAATCGATTGTAAGCGAGCAGTCGTCCCGCATGGTTGCCATGAAGAATGCATCGGATGCCGCGGGCGAGATCATCGATGAACTGACACTCGTCTTCAACAAAGCCCGCCAATCGTCGATCACGCAGGAAATATCAGAGATTAGTGCCGGCATGGCGAGTGTGAGTTAAATAAATATATGGAAAACAATGTACAGCAAAATCAAAT
>CAYHBN010000129.1:0-1814 GCA_964354865.1 uncultured Candidatus Peribacteria bacterium | reverse complement strand
AAAAACGCATTGTATTCACGATCTTTGCCCGGGCAGACATCGTGAATTTACTTTTAATATAGGCTTGATTCACGTTTTATTGACAATATTCCGTGAATTTGATATACTTCAAGCTCAGATTCACGATTTTCGAATATCCAAATACTCTATGCCAACCTCATACTCAGATCGCCGCTACCTATCAGAGCTTAAAAAACAGTACGACGCGCTCAAAAATGGCAAAGAGTCGCTACTGCAGCTGATTAACGAGACCGAGCTGCCAGAAAACGTGTACAACTCAAACGCGATTGAAAATTCAACGCTCTCACTCGCCGAAACCGAAAAAATTCTGCTTGAAATGGAAGTAGCTCGAAAAGTGAGCGTTCGCGAGGTATTTGAGGCAAAAAATCTTGCACGCGTCATGGAATATTTGAGCACGAAAAAACAAAATTCGGGCGCGGAACAAAACGCGAGCTGGCTCCAGAGCCTCACCCCCGACCTCATTCTCTTTTTACACCGCATGCTGTTGACCGCAATTAACGACGACTACGCGGGGCGCTTTAGAATAAAGGGAGAATACGTTCGCGTAGGCATGCACATTGCACCGGCTCCAGAACAAGTTGAGCCAATGATGAGCGTACTGCTACAGGAGTACAAACAGAATCTCGAGGCGCATTTTTGCGATAAGGTTGCTCACTTTCACTTGGAGTTTGAGACCATTCACCCTTTCTGTGACGGCAATGGACGCATTGGTCGCGTTTTAATGAACTACCAACTTATGCAATTTGGTCTACCTCCTATCATTATTCGCGACAAAGAAAAAAAGGATTATTACGGCGCACTTCAGCAGTACAACAAAAACAAACAAACCGAAAACATGGAAAAAATTGTCACGCTCTCTCTCATGGAGTCGCTCCATAAGCGCATCGCTTACCTCGAAGGCAAAAAAATTGTACTGCTCACTGAGTACGCGAAAACGGTCAAAAAATCTTCTGCAACGATTTTAAATGCTGCAAAACGCCAAACGATTGCTGCGTTCCGCGAAAAAGGAGTGTGGAAGATTGGGGCATAAAAATATCAAAGCTGACAGCTACTTATCTAATGTACCTGTTATTTGATCAGCTATTGCCATCATTGCTGGAGATAAGGCTTTCTTAGGTTCAGGTTTACTTGCAGCCATTTCTGCCAAAAATGCATTAACAGCTTCGGGTGTTAGTAATCGAGTATTATTAAAAACGCCCTGGTTTACTTCAAAGTTATGGCCATTTCGCAACAAAGTAAATGATCCTAATACCGGAGCATCCTCATCATCGTGATCAGTATTGAGATCAAGAACATCTATAGCCCAGCCCTCCAATTCTTCATCCTCTTCGCCTAAATCTTGAACATCTGTACAAACAAATTTATGCGTAGCGCTAACAAGTGAATGCTGTGACTGTGGCATATTTTCCCAAGCTGCTTGAGCCCCCTTTTGGTCAACTAAATTTGCAGGAGTAGTGACATTCTCACCTAATTCATGTTCATTATCTTCATATCTAGACATATATATGATAATTAGAAAATACTAAAAGATCAATATCATACATGCTTTTACCCTACCTGTCAATCACGAGGAATGCCGATGTTGACATATCCTACTTTAGGGGTATCTTAAACCTGATTTAACTACAACCCATATGTCATCAACCCCACGTGAATTTTACGGACCAGGTGAAGGCGAAGACCGCTTAGAAGAAGGAACAAATCCCGCGCAACTGGAATTTGTTACAAATGTTCCCGTAAAGGCTCTGTATCAAAAAGGAAGCGCACACGCAGATAATAGTGGCGTTACTGCA
>CAYHBN010000128.1:0-2033 GCA_964354865.1 uncultured Candidatus Peribacteria bacterium | reverse complement strand
GTGTGGGGGGAGCCGACAAAAAATGGAAAGGAAATTTTTGGTTTTGCTTCGCCGTAGTCATATTGAAATTATCTAATATATTTGCTATCATACTATTGTCATCAAGTATAACACAAATAATGATATCAAAGTATTGAAACTATGGCAACGATTGGCGAAAACATAAAAAGAGTACGCAATAAACTTGGCTTGACCCAAGACGATTTGGTGCGTAAATCAGGTGTAAAGCACACCACCCTTACAAAAATTGAGAGCAACGTCGTCGTCAAGCCAAGCGTGCAAACGGTCGCCAAGATCGCCAAAGCGTTAGGTATTCAAATGGAAGAATTAGTAAAATAATTTTATGAACAATACAAATTACAAATATAGTTTCTTTGATGATTATTCGGAGGGTGCACACCCTCAAATTTTAGAGGCACTTAATCGCACCAATTTTTCTCAAGATACTGGATATGGCAATGACTCCTTTTGCCAAGAAGCGGTTAGTGCATTGAAAAATAAAATAGGAAACCAAGATGCTGACATACATTTTGTTTCAGGCGGTACTCAAGCGAATCTGATTGCACTTTCCGCTATGTTGCGACCTTACGAATCCGTGATAGCGCCCATATCAGGACATATTGCTATCCACGAAGCAGGGGCGATTGAAGCTACTGGTCATAAAATAAATACAGTCCAAACCACAAACGGAAAAATTACAGCTGAAGATATTCAGAACATCGTAGACGCACATACTGACGAGCATATGGTAAAACCACGAGCCGTTTTTATTTCACAAGCAACCGAAGTTGGTACAATCTATAAAAAAGACGAGCTTGAGGCAATATCGAAAGTTTGCCGTAAAAATAATCTCTATCTTTATTTGGACGGCGCTCGTTTGGGTTCGGCGCTCACTTCCCCCGAAGCAGATATAACTCTTTCCGAATTATCTAAGTTGGTAGATATGTTTTATATCGGCGGTACAAAAAATGGTGCGCTTTTGGGTGAAGCAATAGTTATCAACAATCCGAAGCTCAAGGAAAATTTTAGGTACTACTTAAAACAAAAAGGTGCGCTTCTCGCAAAAGGTAGAGTTTTGGGTATACAGTTTGTTGAGCTGTTCAAAGAAAATTTATTTTTTGATCTTGCGAAGCACGCAAACGCTATGGCTAGCAAGCTTACGGAAGGTATTAAAAAACAAGGTTATAAATTTTTGAGTGAATCCTCAACAAATCAAATTTTCCCGATTTTTCCTAACGCGGTTATTGAAAAATTAAAATCCAGTTATGGATTTTATGTTTGGTCAAAAATAGACGCGGATAATTCTGCTATTAGACTTGTTACTTCGTGGGCAACAAAAGAGTCTGCGGTTAATGAGTTTTTGGTTGAGCTTAATAGAATAAAAATATGAAAACAATTTTAGTTGATGCCATAGATGCTTTTGTTATAGAAACCGAAAACGGTTTCGAGATTTTTGAGCCAATGCGAAAAATGCTTGACGAGTTTCCGAATACAAAAATAATTCTCACTGGTGCAAATATTGAGCAGTTTAAGAAATTTGGGTTGGATAAAATGCCATACGAGGTTTTTACCCTCAAACATGACCCCGAAAAAGCAAATCCCGAATACTACAAGAAAATGCTTGAGCATTTTAATTTGAAGTCGGAAGATGTTGTTTACTTTGAGCATAATCCCGAAGCGGTAAAAAGTGCTCAATCCGTTGGTATAAAAACTCATTTTTGGGATAACGAAAAAAGACCATTGAGAGAGTTGAGTATTTTTTTGGAGCATACTACTTGATTCAAGGGAGCAATCCCCGCCGTTTTATAATTTTTCCTAAAAACGGCGGGGTTGTTGTGCGCGCACTGGGCGGGTGGGGCAAGCACATATCAAATCTGATTGCGCCCTAGCGCAAACCAAATTGTATTGCGCCTCGGTCGCCGTGAGGGTGGAGAAAAGAGCAAACAAAATGTTATAATATGATTGCTCTTTTCGGAGACTGAAACGGCGAAGCAAAACCAAAAATTTCCTTTCCATTTTTTGTCGGCTCCCCC
>CAYHBN010000127.1:0-2036 GCA_964354865.1 uncultured Candidatus Peribacteria bacterium | reverse complement strand
TGAAAAGCCAGAAGAAATTCGGCGGGCACTTGCAACGCTCCGTACCGAGATTAGTACTGACGAATACCTCAAAACAATACCATCTATCAAAAAATCATCTGTTAGCTTTCATGCAAAAAATGATTGCCCTGAGGTGAGAGAAAAAGTTTTTAAGATGCTCAAAACGCTGCCTTTCAAATGCCAGTTTATTGTCGCCCGAAAGCGATTGGACATTTTCACTAAGCGCCACCAAAAGAACGAGAACGTCTTTTATAACGAGATCATTTCGCGTTTGCTTGAAAATAAGCTTCACAAGAGTGACTGCGTTCTCTACTTTTCCAAGCGAGGCAATCAGCTTAAGCAGATTCACCTCGATACCGCCATTCGTTCGGCCATACTCCGCTTTGAAGAAAAAACAAACACGAAGGTAGAAACAGAAACAAAAGTCTACATCCAAGTCCCCACCGATGAACCGTGTCTTCAAGTAATTGATTACATGAATTGGGCTGTATATCGAGCATTCACAAAAAGAGAAGAACGCTATCTCACATTCCTAAAAGAGAAAGTGAGTTTTATTTGCGACATATACGACCTCAAAAAATACCCCAATAATTTTTACTACAAATCAAATCCTTTCGACGTACAAAAAATTAGCCCTTTAGAGCTAGGGGACGAATCCCGCACGGCATGAAGCCGACTTTCGCTACTAAAGGACTAACAATTAACCTGATTATACCTTTTTTGACAGATAGGTGTCAAACTCGTGTAGCCTAATTATTTGATTGGCAGGGGCGGAAGGAGTCGAACCTTCGTCAAAAGTTTTGGAGACTTCTATATTAGCCGTTATACGACGCCCCTATACCATAATCTTAGCAAGCGTATGGTATAAGGCATCTATCTTTCTGGCAAGAGCAGCTTCAAAGTAATGAAGCGTAATACATCCTTGATAGTTTGTTCGTTTTCTTATTCCGGAATGTTCTTTTAAATAGGATTTATGAAATTGATTCATTGGAACTTTTGTCATATTTGACCAAAAAGTCTTCTGTTTTAACTCATCGTGATATTCATGTAAATGCATACAAATACGCAATTTGCTCTCATCTATTCCGAATCCATTTCTTAAACAAAAAAGAAATGCTTTCACAAGTGCCGGGTCAGAATTCGTAAGTCTCAACTCCTCCAACTGTCTTTTCCCTCCTTCACACCAGAACAAAAGCGCTGCAATAAGTTTAAATAGTGGCTTGTTTTTCTTGATCTTCAAATTCTCAACAACTTCAATCGCCTCTTTCACCCGAGCCTCTTGCTGGTTTTCCCTCTTAATCCGCATCACCTCAATCCCCTTCTTAAATCCACTCTCCCACCTATCGTGCATCTTTAACTTTATTTCATCTGGTAAATCGACATTTCGACACCATGCAGATGCCGTACTTTTTGCAATTCCTGTTATGAGAGAAATCGAAATCAACGATTCGCCATTCCGGCGCAAAACCTTCACTTCCTCCACTTTTTCCTTCGAATGTGACATACCGAAATTCTCTCACTTTGAAAAAGGAAAAGCGATGATTCCTGGTTGATTTTCAGGTTAAAATGTTTCAAAACATGAGACCTCACTCATACCCCGATGTGTCGATAAAATTCTCCATAAATATCATCGGCATCATTATTCCAAAAATCAAATGCAGACTTGGATTTTGCGCCCCCAATCTGATCAAACAAAAAGTGCATGGTCTGCGCAATATCGGGCTGATCGAGGCGCACCCCCACCGGAATATCGCGAAATGAAACCATAAAAACCGTATCCCCAACTAAAATAATATTCGTCGCGCCACCGGCGGCCGGCAACTTCGCCATCTCTTCGAGCGAGCTCATACGAGTCACCCACTCCCGAACAAGCGTACCCTGTGCAATATAAATATCAGCGTTCAGTTTTTGTTCAATCATTGAACGCGAAAAATTACCAATCACGTCGCCGAGCTCTTTCTGCTCAAGTTTTTGGCTAAACGTATTAGAACCAAGAATACGAATAAAGAGGAGCTTTTGCTCTTTTGCACGGCGAA
>CAYHBN010000126.1:0-2052 GCA_964354865.1 uncultured Candidatus Peribacteria bacterium | reverse complement strand
AAGAACCCCAGGCCGGCGTAAGAAGACACAATGACAGAACAAAGAGAACTGTCCGCACCGCATCTTTTTTAAAATCATCAATAAAATTCATATGGATAGAGCTGTATTTTAATATCTCTTGATAGCATACTGGCCATGCTCGGTAGGCCTGGCAATCTTCATTTCAACCTTATTTTGAAAATAGCTTTCTTTGATTGCATAATCGCACCATTTCAGTGGCGATATTTTTTGGTTCAATTGAAGTAAAAGTGGTTATTAATGTTTTTGAAAAAACATCCAGTGCTTCGCCAAAACTTGGGGTATTGGCAGGTGGTGCATAAACCATATCTGCGACAAAGGCATCATATTGAACCTTCAATTCTGCACTGCCATTTGCCCAAGTAAGTGCATCATTCAATTGAGTCAATGGCGTTAAATAAAACTGAGGGTGCTGGTTTTTAAATTCAATCGCATCATTGGCAATGACGTTTAATAAAATTTGAGCTAAATTATCAGCATTCGACTTTGCTGCTGAAGTGCTCTGAATAATTTGATGCACATCGTAGAGATGGCGAACCAGTGCCTTATCCCACCCAGAAGAAGGATCTAACGGCTTATCGTTATTTTCCTTTTGAAGTTGCAATGCCAAACGGCGAGGAAATGACACGAGCTTTTCGGCTAAGGCCTCTCGCAAAGAAACGCATTCAATTTCAATGCGCGACTGCTAGGAGCCGGATGTTAGCTAGTCAAATGGCAAGCCAAACTTGTGAGTTTCTGTTGGGGCCCTAAGGATTGCGTAATTAAGCTCAAGCAGAAGGTGAGGTCGCAGTGATGATGGTTTTGAAAAAGCCGATTCATATTCAACATCTAAACCTGAGTATCTATTGCTATCTAGTGAGTGGCGCGTAATGGAATCTTTTTCAAATCCACCTTCTTCTAAGGTCGTGATCACATTTTTAACAAAAGTACTGAGCTTGCGCCTTAACGCAGTTTTCGGTAATTGAGCAGTGGCTTCCGTAGGGACCAGCTTGAAGTCAACATCCTCAGACATCCGATGCAAAATACCGTAGGCTTTTGCCAGGCATGTGCCGCCACAAAAAACAAACCGAAAATCTGGTGATGCTGGTAGCGCTTGGATGAGCGTGATTGCGTCTAGAGCAAAGTAGTCTTTTTCAATCGCAAAACCAGGAAGCGACAGCTCTGACTCCGCCTCGAAATCTGAAATCTTCTCAATGATCTCTTGCGGTAGCTTTTTCACACTTCGTACCGAATTGATTTGCTACCAAAACCAATGCGACGGCAAACCCGTGAGCTACCCACGCTCAACACCGTAGACATCGGCATTTGAGTCGTCTTGCCCTCCATATATTCTTTTGCAGAAGCTCCAAGCTCAGGCTTAACCCCCAGCTTCGTCAGCGCTTCTAGGCCAATTTCAATGAGCGGAACAACAGGAATGGGCTTGCCGGACAAAGTGCTTTGCTTTGCTTTGACGTACACTCCATAGCCAGCTTTAATGAGGAGCCCCTTATTGATCGCGCTTCTCAGCGCTCGCCCAACTTGGTCATAGCCCCCAAATTTATCAAACTCTTTACGCAGGAAGACCTTGGCCGGAGAGCGCCGCAAGCCCATCTCAATCCGTTCCTCTAAGGTCATTTTGGACATAATTATTCTACAAAAATAAGACAGTAATGTCGTATTTTTGCAGAAAGTGATGAGGGTGTCAACAGGGTATTTCTAGCCCACAGATCGTTTCCCATGGGAATTGCTTCTACATTTGGAGTTATCGTTTTTGAGGAAGGTGCATGTTTTTATAAAATATTTGTGCCGCTGTGAGCGTTCTCACGCAGGATGTCTTTTTTTTTATCCGAAAAATGTATACACATTTTGGGCTAAATAAACTCCCACAGAAACTCAAAAGTGACCGCGGACTTTTACGTCAAGCTGAACAATTCACCCGCCAACAGAGAAGTCCGCCGGGGGGGCGCTATACCCAGTTCGTCTGCACTCGGGCAGTACACCACCACAAAGGTTTTTCGGAATTTGCTGTAAAAACATATAAAATAGCGGCCTTTT
>CAYHBN010000125.1:0-2059 GCA_964354865.1 uncultured Candidatus Peribacteria bacterium | reverse complement strand
CACTGAATACATATCAAATTTATTCTTTTTAATCCAATGAATAGCTTTCTAGGGAGCATACGATGAGCATCTCGTACTGGAAAACGGATTAAAATTGTAGAGGCGGCTTCGTTTAGTTCTACCATTGTTTTACTCCACCTACTTTTCTTTTATATGCTATCCAAGGAAATTCAAATCTTTCCAAATACATCCGACCGAAACGACTCTTGGCGGTTGAAAAATCACGAATCATTTCCTCAAAGACACTTGTTTCAGAAGAATAGGCTTCTTCATGAGCCTTACTTGCAGTTACTATGTTATACATCATGACAATATCTTCATCTCCAGGAAACAATGTTTTTTTCTTTACCTTCCAGTTATCGATAACGTGGGGATAGGTCATCTCTATGAATATCTCAGGAGTTAAAGCGAAGAAATGTTCTTTAGATAGGAAGCTGCCCTCTATATTGTAAAAAGTACTTGGAGGCTTTTGCCATTCAGAGACTGGGGCATCTGATGTGATGAAAGGGATTTTTGTTTTATTTACATAAATTTTCCAGTACTTATTTGCCAGGGCATTAGAAAACCCGGGTTCTCCATCTGCTCCTAGTGATTCAATTAAAAACTGTAAGTGGCCAGCATTATTGAAAGAAAGATCATAGTCTCCGTCTTGAAGCATATTTTTAATATCATTTTTTTGTTTATCTGTTATCTCGATTTTAGTCTGCTCAGTGCCTACTTGCACAATGGCCTCTGCATTAAGTGAATTGATTTTTTTGTACATCTGTTCATGAAAGTCGTTAATTTGTTCTCTCATTTTTGCGCTTCGAAGCCAAAGCATAGTCATAAAAATCGACAGATTGTATTTGTCTATTCTAGTAATTTGTTCATCGTTTAGGATTTTTTTAATTATAATTGGTAACTTCACTGCCATTGCGGTTTCTATTGTTTGAAGCCAGTTTTCAACTTCTTGAGATATGTCATCAAATTTCCCAGTTTCTATGCCGTAGAAAAATGAGGCATAACATACCCCGGCGTATGGCTTGGGACGGAAGTACTTTTTTTTGAGAGTCCATTACTTGTAAAAAGTTTTTCTCATTAGCAAAACGCTTTAAATAAAAACGGGGTATAATATGTTGATCTTCAGTAACTTGTGAATTATTTGTCATCAAAGTGTTGATTAGCCCAGTGGATGTTTCCTAATCTGCTCCTGCAAGTGATTCACAGTCGTAGAGAGGTAGATGGTAGTCGTCTTAATATCCGAATGCCCCATCATCTTCTGCAAGCTGAATAAATCACAGCCACCTTCAATCATAAGCGTTGCGAAGGTATGACGCAATCGATGTGCCGAAAAATTACTTAAGCAAAATACAAGGTATTCGCTTTGCTCATGTTTAAATTGTTATGCACGCGTTTGAGTGACAGGGGACACGCGTGCGCTTGTTTGCTTCGCAAACTGTGGTGGGCGAGCCGGGGATCGAACCCGGGACCATTGCCTTAAGAGGGCACTGCTCTACCAGCTGAGCTACTCGCCCTAATTGTAAGCTCCTTCCTCACTTAGTCGCCCTACTTACGGGCTCCTGCGCTCGTCGTCGCGCTCACACTGTGTGTTCGCCCGTTATTCTTTACAACGGTTTTACCAACAAAGTGCTCACATTCTTTACCACAGTTTTTCTCATTTGCAAAATCCTATCTGCTAAATATTTTATTGTCGTTGACGTTACAGATAAGGATATGGTAAAGTTGCATTAGGTTAAATCCTTAACTTTTTTTCATATGGCATACGCACACACCAATAAGAAGGGGCAGACATACATTTTACATTCTAAGGTAGTCACTCTCCGTGGTGGCCGCCAACAGACCATTTTCTTCTTTGCTCGCGATGAGAGAGAAGGAGCACTTCCTGCTGTTCCAGCTGGATACATGGTTGTTGAGAATGCGAAGACAGGTCTTCCTATGCTCAAGAGAGTTCCTTCAGATAAATAGTTCTTGTTTTGAACTTACACGCTACTTAAAAAAGTCTCCTTTGGGAGGCTTTTTTTGTTGTAGCGCGGCTGTCGCAAGTGCCGCGTCTTTAGAT
>CAYHBN010000124.1:0-2111 GCA_964354865.1 uncultured Candidatus Peribacteria bacterium | reverse complement strand
CTCGGCAATAAAGTGAAAGTGTATTTTATGGGTGACTATTCAAAAGAAGTCTGTGGTGGCCCTCACGTAGAACACACCGGCGTCCTTAAGCACTTTAAGATTCTCAAAGAAGAAGCCTGTTCACGCGGCGTGCGCCGTATAAAGGCAGTGGTTGAGGGGATTAAAGATGTCACTGCCTAGTCAACACTATAATCTGCGGTAAAAAGTGGCTTAATTTTTGTCACGGTTAATTGGCTCCAATTCTGCAGTCAAAAAGTCCGCATCTGTAATTCGTACAGCGCCGGTTACTCGACATCCATTTGCGGGTGTCGATGCATCTGAACCCGATAACGTGAGGGTATCTCGAGAACCTGTGGTTGTTGTTCTGATTTGAAATTGAATGCTGTCTATACTGTCTTCAGGCATCATGACATCGCCGCAAAAAGGAGCATACGATGAATTTTTGAGAAATTCTTTTAAGTCATTTATTAATAGCTGTACGTGCTTGTATCGTAACTTAGGATTTATATGGAGTGATTTTAGAATTATTTTTACAAGTGGCGCGGGTACATTCGCCGCTTCAAGTTTTTGACGGGGGCTGTCGCGATTTAACGACATGTTTTCTATAACTTCTTCAGCGTTGCTACCTGCACAGGGGTATTCGCCCAATACCATGAAGTACATGGTGGCTCCTATTGAATAAATGTCACATAGATTTGAGCGCAGAGCCACTGATTCTTTGTCTTTGAGTATAAGTTCGGGAGCGGTTGTGCCAGGGGTAACATCTTGCTCTGATCCCATATATCCTTGTTGTGTAACACTATTGAAGTCAGTCATTACGATAAATCCCATTTCTTCATCGGGGTGACGTAGCATTACATTGTTTGGTTTAATGTCACGGTGAATCATCATGTCTTGATGCAGCTCAAGAATACAGGCACCAATTTGAACTCCTGATGCTGCGGCAAAATCCGCCTTGTCCTCGATGGTTGATCCTTCGTGTAGGGTGACAAAGTCATGAAGTGAAATTCCGGGCGATATAAATTCCGTGATGATAAAGTTACGATCAATTTCGAATTCACTGTCTGTAATCGTAATTGCTTTTATAAAGTTACCTGCATAAGGATTATGTTGAAGTGTTTTAAGAGCGATTTCTTCTTGTTCTCCGCCATGAGCGTTTTGTTTTAAAATGTTTTTTCGATCGTCATCGCTTAAATCTTGGGGAATGGTGTCAGTACGAGGGATTTTACCTACGACCAGTTTATTACTATCGGATTCGTCGTATCCGAAATAAACCGCACTTCTAGGGGTGCCAATTGCATATGAGAAAGTACACCCCCCCAGCGAAAATGGTGGAACCGCCTCTAATCCAACGTGGCTTTCCTTCATGTATGCAGCCGCTTCATCGATAGAGTCGAAGTGCGTTGGCAGTTTTGTAAGCGCCGACATTAACGGAGACTCGTGTAGTGTCTCATGTGAATCAATTTGGGGCATTATTCTATATATAGCACAAAATGCGCCCTTGTCAACGTTTTTAGCTCGAAAAGACCACCGCTTGGCTTTTCTTATAGCATCACCTCTCCGCAGAGCGGGGCATAGGCAGAATTTTCGAGGAATGCTTTTAAATCTCCTATAATACCTTGTGCTTTTTTATATCTATTAGCCGGATCTATTTCGAGTAATTTAGTAATTATTATTCTTAATTGCTCAGGAACTCCTGCTTCTTCAAGTTTTTTGCGTGGGGAATTTCGATTCGCGGCGATAGAAGTAAGAACATCCCATGCAGTATCTCCTGCATAGGGGCACTCTCCCGTAATTATATAAAACATAGTTGCCCCAAGTGAGTAAAAATCACAGCGCTCTGATCGTACAGAGACCCATGCATCGTCGGTTTTTAAAAGTTCAGGAGCACTTGTCCATGGAGAAACCGTTAAATATTGTGCTTTAATTTCTTCTGAAGTCGTTGCACTATTAAAATCCGTGAGTATTGCAAATCCTTTTTCTGTATCTGGGCGCCTGAGCATTACATTCCCCGGTTTAACATCTCGGTGAATCAAGTTTGCCTCGTGCATTTCTGTAATCCCTGCTGCAATTTGTATCCCTACCGCAGCTGCAAAGTCAGCTTTTTCATC
>CAYHBN010000123.1:0-2217 GCA_964354865.1 uncultured Candidatus Peribacteria bacterium | reverse complement strand
TCCTTGTTTATGAGCATCGACAATACCAATAAAAGAAACTTCGGGCAGGTCGAGACCTTCACGGAGCAAGTTAATTCCAACCACAATGTCGATCTTTCCCAAACGCAGATCACGTAAAATTTCAACGCGCTCGAGCGTCTCAATATCGCTGTGCAAGTACTTAACTTTATAATTCGCATCAAGCAAAAAGTCGGTGAGATCTTCTGACGAGCGCTTGGTCAACGTTGTGATTAAAACTCGTTCACCTGCCTTAATTCTCTTATCAATTTCGATACAAATATCGGCAATTTGCCCCTTCGTGGGACGCACCTCAATTTCGGGATCAACCAAACCGGTAGGTCGCACAATCTGTTCAACAATATTTTTGCCACCATGTTCAAGTTCGTACTTTGCCGGAGTCGCCGACACATAAATGGTCTGATTCATGTGAGCCTCAAACTCTGTAAATTTTAACGGGCGATTGTCGTGTGCAGATGGCATTCTAAAGCCGAAGTCGATCAGTGTCTGTTTGCGCGAAAAGTTTCCATTAAACATGCCCCCAATTTGCGGAATGGTTATGTGAGACTCATCGACGACGAGCAAATAATCATCGGAAAAATAATCGAACAATGTTTCTGACTGAGCACCCGGTTCACGTAATCCAAGAAAGCGTGTGTAGTTTTCGATACCCGTGCAGTAGCCCGTCTCAACCAAAATTTCGAGATCGTATTCGGTACGCGTTTTAATACGTTCAGCCTCGAGCATTTTGCCTTGCTTACGTAGTTCAGCAACATGCGCGTCGAGCTCTTCGCGAATTTTCGGCACGACTTCTTGAATGCGTTCATTGGTCGTCACCTCGTGTTTCGCGGGGAATATCGTGACTGAATCCATAGACTTAATCACCTCGCCCGTAAACGAATCCGCCTCGGTAATTGCCTCGATTTCATCGCCAAAAAACGCCAAACGAATCATCGTAACTTGGCCTGGTGGAATAAGTTGGACCACGTCACCGAGCATATGAAACATGCCTTGTTTGAACTCGAAACTAGAGCGGCGATACTGAATATCGGTCAATCGACGAAGCAATTTATCTCGCTGAAAATTTTCCCCTTTTTTAAGTTCAACAGCCAGTGCCTCATAATTTTCTACCGAACCCAAACCGTAAATACACGAAACCGTCGCAATGATAATAACGTCTTTTCGTGTGAGTAGGTGCATGGTCGCCGCATGACGAAACTTAGCAATCTCCTCGTTGATCGATGCGTCTTTTTCTATATAGGTATCGGACGAGGGCACATACGCCTCGGGCTGATAATAGTCGTAGTATGAAACAAAATAGTCGACGGCGTTGTTCGGGAAAAAGTCCTTAAACTCAGAATACAACTGTGCCGCAAGCGTTTTGTTATGACACAAAATCAGCGTCGGCTTTTGAACGGCCTGAATCACTTCTGAAATGGTGAAAGTATTGTGAACAAACATTCCACCAACACCTGCTAAAAACGTCTCATTGTCTTCAACTGAAAAATCATAAACTGTTTTTTCTGCATGTTCGTATGATTCAACTTTTGCAACTTGTGCCCAACGGCAATTATTCAAGTGCACCATCTGCGCAAATAAAGGATCATTCCCGCAGTCTACGAGCTTATTTACCGCATGCGCAATCTGAAACGAAACTGACCGCGAAGGTCGTCTAATTCCACTCTCTATCATTGAGATATATGAGCGTTCAACTCCGCACAGTTCAGCTAATTCTTTCTGGTAAAAACCATACTTTGCACGTATCTTTTTTAACAAACCGCCAATTGGAATGACATCAACATTAGTATTACCCTCTTTGTTCAGTAACAATTTTAATTTGTCGTTTTTACGAGGGAGAGTAAATCCAATTAATGCCTGAAATCTTTCAATACTGTCTTGTCCTGAAATAATAATTTCATAGTATAAGCGCTTCGTTTTTTTCTCGGTATTGGTAGCGCATTTGTATTTTTTACGCAGTCGTCCCCAAATATCAAATTTCAAAAGTGCGTACATTAAATCAGATGCTAATTTTTTACTCTTTGTCGTCGTTGAAACTTCATTTTTGCTCACAGTTCCATCTCCTGAAAAATATGCTGCAAGAAGAAGCCCCAATTGCTTTTTATCTAGGTCAGGCCAAAAGTCTGGTAATTTTTTTTCGCCAGCTCTTCTGCCACACATAGTCTTAAAAATATTCGCCCAAACTTCATGTGCAATAACAAT
>CAYHBN010000122.1:0-2310 GCA_964354865.1 uncultured Candidatus Peribacteria bacterium | reverse complement strand
AAACTGTGGCCTGTTTTGCTCATTACTGGGATTGCACCGTGTTTTTTTAGATCATTTATAATTGCCTGAGAAACTTTTATATCGAAAACTACTTGGGAATTTGGTAAGCGAGTGAGCATGTCGCGAGCGAGAAGGAGTAACATGAAATCGGAAGAATACATGTGTCCTTTTTCGTCAACGATGCCTACGCGATCGCCATCACCATCAAAACCAATACCTAAATCTGCTTTGTTCTCAAGGACTTTGGCGATGAGGTCCGTCATGTTGTGAAGTTCCTCAGGATTGGCTTCATGATTAGGGAAATTGCCATCGAGTTCGCAATATAATTCTATTACTTCGCAGCCAAGTTTTCTTAGTAATTCCGGAGCGAATTTTCCGGCGACGCCATTGCCGCAGTCTATTACTACTTTGAGAGGTTTTGCTAGCTTCGTGCGGGAGCTGATGTCGGCGAGATATTGTGGCCAAATGTTGAGTTTTTGTACGGAGAGCGCGGCGCAATTTGTTACATTAAATTCAGGCCAGTTTGTCCCTTCTGTCTGGATAATCTTAAGTACTTCTTGTAGTTCATCACCACAAATTGAGTGAGCGTTTTTGACTACAATTTTAAGACCATTATATTCTTTGGGGTTGTGACTGGCGGTGATGTTTGTGCCGGAGTCAAAGGGCATAGCACAGTTGGTCCAGTAGACCATCGGAGAGGTGACTAAACCAATATCTGTAGGTTGAACGCCAGAATCAATCAGGCCCTGCATATAGGCGATTTTGAGGGTATCGCTTGTTAGGCGATTGTCGGAACCGACGGCCATAGTTTTTACGGCATATTTTTTTTGTAAATAAATCCCGGCGGCGCGGCCGATTAAATATACTGTTTTTTCGGTGAGGTCGGCGGGTTTATTGTCTAAGGGTGCGGCGATACCGCGAATGTCGTAAGCGCGAAAGATGAGGGGATTAATTGTCATGAGGGTTTAATATTCGTTATTATATTTTGTGTAATCCATGGTTTCTTTGATGTCGCGGAGGCGATTTTCAGTGTTCCATTCTTTTAATAATTTGGCGCAGGCTGGTGGAAGAAATTTTTCCCATTTCTTTTTCTTTAAAATTGCTTCACGTACTTTTGTGGCGCTGATTTTTAAAACTCTTTTTAATTGAAAAATTTCCGGACCAACCTTGTTTATTTCGTGAGGACGATGATATTTCCCTTCGTAACAAGCTTTGACTATTTCTGAGCCGGTGAAAAGGCGATTGTATGGCGGTACGTAACAGTTTATGTGGTTAACCCAAAGAGCATAATTATTGACGTTTCTGACGGGAATTATGCAGTATTTTTCGGCTGGAATTTTGGCTTCACGCAAAGATTCTTCTATCAGCTGAAAACGTTCTCCGGCCGTCCAAGGATTGTCCGGAAGAAAGTTTTTTTCGGCGCTGCCAATTACTATAATTACACGTTCGTTTTTTTCGAGAATTTGTTTAACAACATCAAGATGACCGAGATGAAATGGTTGAAAGCGACCTACAAAAAGTGCGGATTGCATAAGGAAAATGGTTATGCTGGAAAATTACACTTTTATTTCACCCTGATCAAGTATGGGGGATTGAGTTTGTGCTTGTTGATTTCGTAGAGACGGAAAATTTTGTGGACGATGTTTGGACTTATGCCTTTACTGATAAGGTCTTCTTTGTTTAGACCTTCTTCCATTTTTCTGAGAACGATATCTATTTCGCGATAAGTCATGCCGAGTTCTCCTTCGTCTGTTTGACCGCTGTAAAGTTCTGCGGAAGGGGCTTTTTCGATGAATTCATTTGGTAGACCAACGTGTTCGGCCAATCTGTAAACTTCATCTTTGAAAAGGTCGCCAATTATTTCAAGATCTGCTGCGAGGTCGCCATATTTTGTACCATATCCAAGAGCAAGTTCGGTTTTATTTGATGTTCCAATAACTAGAGCATTGCGACTATTGGCGAAGTTATAAAGCATAACCATGCGGACACGAGCCTTAGTATTTATTTGAGCAAGTTCGCTTGGTTTCCAAGGGAGTGAGAGAAAATCTGTAAGGTATTTATTGATTGGGACGTTGTAATAATTTACATTTAAAAACTGGCAAAGAGTACGAGCGTGAAGAAGGTTTTCGTCGCTGGAAACTCCTTTTTCCGGCATAGTAACTGCGGTAACATTTTCTGCGCCGATAGCATCAACTACTAGCTTGAGACAGAGGGCGGAATCTACGCCTCCACTTACGCCGATAACCGCTTGTCCAATTTGTGCTTCCTTAAAATATTTTTGGATGCCTGCAATGATTTTTGAGTAGGTAG
>CAYHBN010000121.1:0-2336 GCA_964354865.1 uncultured Candidatus Peribacteria bacterium | reverse complement strand
GACTATGAATTGACTTTGCCTATATGTATTTTCGTGTAATTTTTTCGTCGTGAAAACATGGGATTCAGAGCCAAGGAACTCATCTGAATCTTACTGTCAAATATATCGCACTTATTGTTGCGGATAGACCTGCTTTCCCTCTTTGTAAAGTTTGATGGCGAGAACTGGGCAGGCCTCAGCTGCCATCTTGATAGTCTCTTCGTCTGCTGAGTCTGGATCGACGATGTATGCCTTTCCCTGTTCTTCGTCGAGTTGGAATACGCCTGGTGCGACTGCGACGCATGGTGCTGCGCCAATACAGAGCTTACGGTCAACGACAATCTTCATTGCTGGTTTCTGTGTTGTCTCGCCTTCTGAGATGTCTCCGAGCTGTACTGGTACTTCTGCCATGGTAATTGATTGTTACGTATTCTAATGCCCGCAAATACTAGCGCGGGTTGGCTTTTGAGTCTAGGGGTAGTGGGGTGGGGTAGATTTAGCCCTTTTCATCAATAAGATACAGTCGATTGTCTTCGACCTTGTATAAAAGGGGAGCGACGAGAATTTTTGGATAGCGGAGACGAAGGCGCTTTACCTCGCTCAAGATGAAATCTACTTCGTTGCCAATTTCAAACATTGGTGCGAAGTGATCGAAGTGTTCTTCTGCTGTAGTTTTTTCCCATCCAGCATTTTCTGCAAGACCCGTGATGAATTGCTCTTTGCGACTAATAAGATTTACCATCGCGCACTTGGTGTGACCCATAAGCGCAATCGTGAGAATATTCCCCACAGCAATCGCATACGAAGCTTTGAACTCAATGTAGCGGAGATTCGCTCCACCTGCCCGCGAAATAAACGCAAAATTATCTGGAATATGCAGATGCTTCCGATTGTCCATACACATGCCGATCAAGAGTTGCGCATTCGAGTACGTCTCATGTTTCTTGTCGAGATTGTGATACTCAAAAAGAAGCTCGATAGACGTTCCTCGATACTTCTCGGGAATGTCGGTGGCTGAGTTGATGGGGATGAGACGGTGCATACTTAATTTCTGGCTGCTATTTCAGCTCTAACCGTAGCTTCGTATCCTTCGGTTGCAGCTCTAAGGCTTTGTCCTGTTTGTGCTGCTAGCATAATTATAAATGGGCCCGCTTGATCCATTCTTGCTCTTACTTCTGGCGGTACGTTATTTTGTCCTTCTACTATCGGTTCTTTGTCTGGTGGCATAATTATTTGAATTAAGCAGCTAAGGGCTAAGGCTAAAGGATTTTGTCCTTGAATGCAATATAATTTATTACTCTCTAGGGCAAGAATCTTCTGGTCTTTATTTTTTAATTGAATCCAAAATTGCCTGTTCTAGTTTTTTCGGTTCATCCGTACCTATTCTATATGTTTTGCCGTTTTTCAGTTTTATTTCAACCGCATCAAAACCGGAAACGTTGTAAATGCACATCTTTGGCCATAGCCATCCTCGTATTCCCCATCCGTAATACCAGTGATTTTTTATCGTTTTGGCGGACGTTATATCATCAAGCAAAAACTTTTTCCGATAAATTCCATAGCCGAATTTGATTTGTAGATATTTTTCATTAACGGCTACTTGAAGGGATGCAAAAGACGCGAGAATAAACACAATGAACGCCATTGTGGCAGTAACAAAAAGATTTGTTCCGGAGTCGACCGAGGGTGGCTCGGCGGCGCTTGTAATATGAGCCCATGCGAAAAGCGCTGCTACAGCTAGCGTAATAGTCAGCATGAGGTAACCGATTTGAGTGTGTTTGTAGTTCATAAGGTTGTGTTTAAATGTGAAATTCTGAATTTCAACTAACGTTCCGGGTTAGCTGATGTTTTGTGGCGGTATAATGTTTGGGCGTAGCCAAACACCGCCGCAAAATATGGGTGAGCGAGCGTAAAAATAAAATCATTTTTTAATTTTTCCTAAAATGAGCTCAATGTAGCCGCCGTATTCGCCAGTATGCAAGATTGTGTAATGTCCTGAATCAAGTTTTCTTTTTAGAACATCATTATTGTTTGTCTTGTCTATTTGATTGTTCCTAAAAAATAAAGTTCGTTCAATATCGTAAATATTCCTATGCTTCCACCAGCCCCACATGGCAACGGCGGCGGAAACAAACAGGGCAATTATTGAGATAATGATTGATGTAATTTCCATAAAAAATGATTTTATTTAGTGAGCGAACCGGCTAGCCCGTGTTGTACGATGTTCTCTTTTGTGAAATTCTAATTCAATTTTGGCACTTTTTAATCTAAATCGGAATTTTCATTTGCAATTGTCAGTATTCTTGAGCGTTCATTACCTGCAATTGTAAATCTAACTCCGCCAATAACTTTGTTTG
>CAYHBN010000120.1:0-2425 GCA_964354865.1 uncultured Candidatus Peribacteria bacterium | reverse complement strand
CCATTTTCGCGCCACCCATTCCACTTGCATGCAATTTTTGACATTTTTTTTTGATTTGGAAAATATTGCCCTCTAAAATCCCCCAAAAATATAAATGCGAGACTGCCAAGCTCGCGTTCAATATCCTCGATAGAAAGGCCTACATTTTTAACGAGTTAGGATTGAGAAGCGTACTCCTTATTTAAATCAACATGGAAACGATAACTAAGTTATCTGCCAAGCACTCAATAAACTGTTTTATTGAGTTGGCTCAATGTATGTTTTGTTACAAATGCTCAGTAATCGCTTTGTGACATTTTTTTCGGTGGTGTTCGTTTTTTGATAATTAGCAGCAATAAAAACACGCTCAGAAATATTTTTACATAGAGGAAAACGTGATGCACAACGCCCAAAAAAATCAAATACCGGCAGGCTATTTATCGCATAATCAAATTATGGCCAAATACGGCTTATCAAAAGCGAATTTATCAAAATACATTGAGAAAAATAACTTTCCAACAAGTAAATCTGTGCCCGTAAAAGGGATGGGGAAACAGAGTAGTGCATTTAAAGAAAGTGAAGTATCTGAATGGTTTTCATATAAAAATAAATACATTGAATTGGGTGTCGTTCACCAAAAATTAGATATTGATTTGAGTCAACGATTCTTGCGTGGTTTGATTTAAAAAGAGACAGCGTCAATCACGTCAACCTGATTTCCCTAAAAAACGCGACTACTTTTGTCGCGTTTTTTTTTGCTTTTTTTTTGGCGTTTTCCCCAAAAACAACAGGCCTTAATTAAGAAAAATAGAAAATCGCCCCGAGAGCCACAAGCATTGTTAAAGTGAAATAGGGAGCTGTTTTTATTGAATATGTTTGTCAAAAGATCATCAAACAAATTAAAACCGGATTGAACGCAACCCAAAACGCTATTCATTTGGAATATCCCTTTTTCACACGAAAAAAAGACATAAAGAAAAAAATTTTTTGAAAGTGGCGGAAAACAGAGTAAATTAACGCGATATTGATGGCTATTTTCGATGAAACGTAGCCCTAAATACAAAAACAACAGACATAAAAAAGCCCGCTAAAATCTTGGCAGATCACGGGCTTTTAAATACTAACAATATTTGATGTCTTGCATAGGGGTAAGAAACTCTTACCCAATACAATAATGCGTATGAATTTTATCATATAGCGGGTTGAATGCAAGAGCATCGAAGAAGGAGGCTTTTGCTATGTTAACCACTGCCAATATTTTACGCCCTGCTGTCACCACTGATTTCACCGCGCTGCCTAATGCGCTGTTTCGCTACAATCGCCACTATGACGGCCTAAAACCCCGTGACAGTGCCGTACTCAATTATCTGCTCTCTTTGCCCCCACAGTGGAAACTGCGCGCGGGTGATATTGCCCATTCCGTCAACATCGGAAAAAGTACCGCTTACACCGCACTTCGACGCCTACAAGATTTGGGATTTGCCAGCTATACACGCGACAAAACCGGTGAAACTTTTTGGCGAATTTGCGTTCCAGAACCCCCCGCCAGCCCAGCTATATCGCCTCGTGTTAAAAAGCCACATGTGGTTTTTCAACACGTATTAGAAACAAATGATCTTTTACAAAATAATCAAAAAACAACAAACGATGTCGTCGATTTTGCAAAAGAAAACTGCCATATATCCACCCACGCTATGCTTGAAAAAACAACGCTCGGAAAACTCACAATAGCGCAAATTTCTTCACTGCAAACCGCAACAAATGCGGTTTTATCTATCGATACTACGCAAACAGCACCTAAAGAGCGTATGGATTCACTCGATACACAGTTGCAAACCGTCACCGAACTTGACGAGAAAACCCGTATTTTAGCGAAAAAAACCCTATCTAAAGTCGCTGATACGAGTACACAAAGTATTGTGCTAATGATGCTCAAAGCCGCTCTGCAAAAAGGCGGTATAAAATCGCCCTTGGGTTATTTGAATGCCCTAATTCAAAAATCCGAAAAGGGTGAACTCGATATCAGTCATTTTGACCCACAATCGCCTCAAAATTCGCCCGTGAATGCCTCTCTAAGCGATTCTGAGAGACAAAGAAAACGAAGTGAAGCCATTTGTCATGTTTTTTCTAAACACGCGCAGAAGGTCAAAGAAGACCTCAATACACAGGGTTATATTTTCATTGAACGGGTAGGTGTTGTCAGCAAATCCGAATTTGAAACGCTTGGTTTAATCGAAAAAGCACCGCGCAGCACTAAAGCCTCGTTGAAAGAAATGATGGAGCTTGCCGAGGCGCAAGAAATCATGGATAAAAAAGCCCATGAACAAGCCGCCCTGCGCAGAAAACAACAAGCCAGAAATCAACCGCGTGAAGTGTCTGAGGTGAAAACAGGCATGATGTCAGAAAAAGAAATGGAAGCTCGCGCGAAGATTCTCGAATTAGAAGC
>CAYHBN010000119.1:0-2467 GCA_964354865.1 uncultured Candidatus Peribacteria bacterium | reverse complement strand
AATAAAACCATTATTTAGTTTAAGTCGATTTCAATTGCTGTCAGCGGAACTAACCATAAGAGCGTGGCTTTTTCTTCTAGCTTCATCTGCAATTTCTTTTAGATGATTTGCAAACCTACCAGCTGTAAATGATTCTTCTATATTTTTGGAGACAAACAGAAGAAATTTGTGTGAATCCAATAAATTATTTCGAGCATCTGTATCAAACCCGCTTGCAGTCAATTCAATTCTAAGGTTCTTTGCCCCTTGAATGCGTTTTTGAGTTGGTGAATAAAATGACCATATAAAATAGGATCGAACTCTAAGGTCTACCGCTTTTGCAAATTCTGCACGAATAACTGCTGTACTTACTGCTTTGGAGCATTTCGATTCAATGATATGAATTGCGTTGGTTGCCGAAGGTACATCAGGTGTATTTGTAATCACGATATCTGGAATCCCAACGAAACCGCTCTCCTCACTGGTCATCTTTGGTTGCGTCCATAGATACAATTGGCGTTGGTCTTTTGTATATGCAATGGGGCCAGCTTCACCCTTAAGATTTAGAATCTGTTGAGTTGCGACAGACTGCGCTTTGGTTAGTACCGCTAAAACGCTAACTAGCTCAAATAGCTTCCATGCTGGGATTTCAGGTACAACATGGATATCTATAAGTTCTTTATTGGTATTGGTTAAATAGTAAAACGAACAATCAAACCTCTCACTGCGTTAATAACTCAGAAACCAGATCGGTCTAAATTACATCCAGAATCTACCTGATGAATAAATCGGACCGTTGGGGTGTTGTTTTTCTTCAAACGGTGACTTGGGAACTACCAGAAATTCTTGTGCTCCGATATCATCGACATAACGATGGAAACGATTATGTTTCAGAGCTTCTTTTGCCTCATCCTCAGAGGGGAACCATAAACTATCAAAAACTCCAGAGCAGTCACTAATAAAATAAACTGTGCAAGATCCATCAGAATTTACGTCAATTAATGCCCAATTTTGTTGAAGACACTCAACAATTTTGTACCAATAGTCTCGGCTGGTTATTTCAATAGTTGCTTTCTCGTCAAACATCAATGAACCTTAATTTTTTCTTGAATGAATAAATAAAACACCTTCTATTTGGCTTAGGTCGATTTCAATCTCTGGTTGCAGAACTAACTACAAGATTACGGCCTTTTCTTTTAGCTTCATCTGCAACTTCTTCTAAATAATATGCAAGGCGACCGGCCGTAAATGATCCTTCTATATTTTGAGAGACAAAGTGAAGGAATTTATGAGGGTCTAATAAGTTATTTCGAGCAACTGTATCAAAACCAGTTGCAGTCAATTCAATTCTGAGATTCTTCGCCCCTTGAATGAGTTTCTCAGTTGGTGAATAAAATGACCATATAAAATAGGAGCGAACCCTAAGATCTACTGCTTTTGCAAATTCTGCTCGAATATCTTTTGTATTTAATGACTTGGAGCGTTTCACTTCAATAATATGGATTGCATTGTTCGGCGAAGGTTCTTCGCGCGTAGTTGTAATAACTATATCTGGAATCCCGCCGAGTCCGCTCTCCTCACCTGTCATTCTTGGTTGTGTCCATAGGTACAATTGGCGTTCGTCCTTTGTATATTCAATTGGGCCTGCCTTGCCTTTAAGATTCGTAATCTTTTTTGTTGAGACATATTGTGCGCCGGTGAGTACCGCTAAAACACTAACTATCTCAAATAACTTCCATAGTTTTAAATCAGGTGCCTCATGGAGATCTATTATTTCTTTATCCGTATCCAATTCAAGGAATATTTGAACACCCCACGATCTTCTTACATTCCCTGCCGCCACTCTTATCACTTCCCACATTGAAGTTCTTGCATCAATATCTTCTATGCACATATTTTTAATATTTCATAACTAATCATAGGGCTGATTGTCAACAATCACATCTGGATAATCAAGCATATTTTTACACTCAGTATTTATGTAGTGTTTGAAGATAAAAAAGACTTGCGACGAAAAAATAAGGGTTTGACACCTCAGCCCCCACCTCCAGACCCCACAGCGCAATGTCTGTAGTGGCCTGAAAGCGAATGCCGAGGTGTCAGTTTGGGTGTGTTATTTTTCTCCTGACCCTCCCAAAAATCCGCAACGCCGCAACGGCCATGGCTGGCATAGCCTCTGGTGTTTCGGCAGTTTTGGTGTTGAGGCAACGTGGAGGATAAACACCACCCTGCGCCCGCATTTCGCATCGGTGTTTTTGAATCCGCAATGCCCCAACCCATGCCGGACATCAAGTTCTGCGATTTGTTGCGTCGTTGCGCCAGCATCGAGAGGCCCCAGAGAATCACATCCTCAATCGATGGCCATCATGATAGCCAACCCCTCGATGTGATCCAGCGCATAATCCCTGAGCAAGTGAAAGTGACGAGCACAGTCATCGGTGAAACGACTCTCAGGCCCGAAACTCAAATGGCTGTAGGCATAAAGACA
>CAYHBN010000118.1:0-2481 GCA_964354865.1 uncultured Candidatus Peribacteria bacterium | reverse complement strand
AAATGTCTCGTCCTGCAATGCTCCCGTGTCTTTTGTAGCGGTCAACAATCGCGACTAATTTGTTAGCAACCAGTGTTGGAATAGTTTGGGCATGAATAATACGGTCAATCTCAGGCAGTCGAACCGCCTCATAGGTATTCGCTTTTGGTACTGGAAAGGTCACCTCAATTTTCACTGTATTTCGGCCTCCGTCTTGAGATGGATATTTTACAAAGTACTGGGGCGCATGTTTACTAAACTCTTTTATCTCTAGACCCAAATCGCCAAATATTTTTTTAAGTCCTACATGTACGAGCTCCTGTTTTTTTTCATCAATAAGATCAAAATCCAAATCGACTGAAAAACGATCAATCAAATTTCGCATGGCCGCATAGGTTCCACCTTTAAAGCGGATTATTTCGGTGAGTGCCGGAGTATCGCAAATTGCGGTTAAAATTCGATACATCCATAGTTTGTGAATGACGTCGCTTGGCCTATTTGTTAACATAGCGTTTTGTAGTTAGAGGATACCCAACCTCGGTTTGAATCTCTTTCACCCGCTTCCAGTCTACTGGTTTATCGAAGTGATATTTCGGATTAAAGTACAGCATGTCGGCGATTGCACGCTCTGGAGTCGCAAGTAACATGCCATTTTTTAGCTCTACGCCGGTTGATTGCAATAGGTATTTTTCATCTAGTTGCCGCGATTTAATGGCAGTGCTCAGTATGTTCACGTGTAATGATTTATTCGAGACGAGAGTAATTGCTTGCGGCGCCTGAGAAATGTATCCATGCTGAAAAAGAATCGTCTCTGTACTTATGTAGCAGTACGTATGGAGTGATTTTGCCGCAAGCATGAGTGTGTCGATTTTATCTAGAGCCATCAGAGAATAGAGTCCGCGATAGATTCGATGAATTGCACCCGAGTCGGAATAGCGTTTAAGCGTCATGCGAAGTGTATTCGAATTTTGTATGTTCCATAACGTTGCCAGCTCGTTTACGTGAAAGAGCGTGTTCATTTGTGCCAGTTGAGAGATTCTGTTCGCTGTTGTGTTCATATATAGGGTACTTATATGTATATTATAAATGAACATGCAATGAGGGTCAATAGCTTAGTTCAACTCGAATTTCTAACATTCAGTGATAAAAATCCTCAAAATAAATGAGTGCTATACTAGTAGATATTTATTAACCTACTTTTTTATGAACTCAATGATGAATTCATTCGGGCTCAATTACAATTCGTGGGGTGGATCGCTTGGTTTTTTTGCTCCATTTGCTTTTCTTGTTCCGCTCATCGGGCTCGCGTTTTTGGTGTTTGAAATCTATATGTTGGTCGATGCAATTAAGCATCAAAAAGACACGCATTTGATTGTATGGGTTTTGGTTATTCTGATGATTAATCCGATCGGCTCGATTTTGTATTTTTTCATGGAGAAGCAGAAGCGAGTTGGCAGGGGATGATAAGTGCGCTTCGCATCTCTGTTGACATATTCGCAAATACATAGTATCTTTTGTCGTCATGAGTGAAAAAATATCGTATCGACACGGAGAAGGAGTCGGCAGAAAAAGTATTATTATGGCCGGTGTGCATGGCGATGAAAGATGCGGTGTAGAAGCCTTTAGATCACTCCTTCCGAAACTTAAAATTCAGCGTGGAAGCGTCGCTTTTGTTATGGGAAATCCAAGGGCTATTGATGAAGTTCGACATTTTGTTGAGGCCGATTTAAACAGAATGTTTCAAGATCAAAGTGCTCTTTCAGAGCAGGATAAAGCAAGCTACGAGTATGCGCGTGCTCAAGTTATTAAAAAATCCCTCGATAGATCTGGTGCGCTTCTTGATATACATGCAAGTTCGATTCCAGGGAGCCCTGCATTCGCAATTTGCGAAAAAAATGCAGGCGATATTGTACCGTATTTGCCCGTTGATCTTGTTGTGTCTGGTTTCGACGCGGTAGAGCCTGGTGGAACAGACTATTACATGAACCGAAACGATAGAATTGGAATTTGTGTTGAGTGTGGATATTTAGGAGATAAAAAATCAACGGATATTGCAAAGGAAAGTATTATTGCTTTTTTGAAGGCACGAGGGCATCTCGATACTGATATAAGCCCTCAACAGCAACGCTATTTGAGGATGTACAGAAAATATTTTACCTCGACAGATTCTTTTACATTGGCAAAACCGTTTGAAAATTTCGAGTGCGTGGCGCGCGGTCAGCGAATTGGTACCGATGGATCTGAGCCGATTACTGCAGATAGAGACAGCCAGATTCTTTTTGCTAAAAATAGTACTGTTGCCGGTTACGGTGCTTTTCTGTTAGGGGAGAAGACAGATACGCTTGTTTGATCCTCTCTAAAATGTAGCTCTACGCACATTATTTTTTGTTAAAACCGTAGCTATTGACAAATTGTCAATAAGCTAGTATATTCGCCATCTGTGTAGTTGATTTTTCACCTACTCAGTACCCTGTTCTTTTACAACTGGGAGCAAGGAAGATT
>CAYHBN010000117.1:0-2650 GCA_964354865.1 uncultured Candidatus Peribacteria bacterium | reverse complement strand
GTTGTGCCCGTAATGTAAATGGACGCGTTATTATGTACGCCGATAAAATGACCGACGCGATGAAGTTGGCGATTAGTGAGACCGACCGTCGTCGTGCGATTCAAGTCCAATACAATAAAGATCATGGCATAACTCCCGCGACAATTATTAAAGCGATTAAAGAGTTGGTCGCGCCTGGTGGCAAAAAGAAGCATTCAACTCGTGGCGACGAAAAAGGTGACTTGAGCCAGTTCGTCGAAATCGGTGGCCGCAAAATCAGCCTCTCGAAAATTCCAAAAGACGAAATTGGCCGCCTTATTAAAAACCTCGAAGATCAAATGGAATTTGCTTCAGCGAACCTCGACTTTGAGCGCGCGAGCGAACTGAACGATCAAATTGAAGAGATTCGGGAGGAGTATAAGGTGTGATTCTGTGATTGCGGAATTGATTTCAGGAATCTGCAAGTGGAACGCATAGAATCGGCTTGCGCGTGAGTATATGCGCATATATAATTACCTGTATGAACTCTCCAAATCCAACAATTTTTGAGGACTTTAACATTCGCCGTCAGTATGATGAGAAGAACGAGAAGTGGTATTTTTCGGTGGTCGATGTAATGCAGGTATTAATTCAGCAGAAAGATTACCAAGTTGCGAGGAACTACTGGAAAGTTTTGAAGAATCGTATAAACGAGGAAGGCAGTCAGTCGGTTACAAAATGTAACCAACTGAAATTAACGGCTTCTGATGGCAAAAAATATCTCACCGACGTAGCTGATGTAGAAACCTTGCTTCGTCTTATTCAGTCTGTGCCAAGCCCAAAAGCAGAACCAGTAAAGTTGTGGCTTGCAAAGGTTGGTTACGAACGAATGCAAGAAATTACTGATCCTGAAAAATCACTCAATAGAGCGCGCGAAAATTGGAAGAAACATGGGCGAAGTGAAAAATGGATTCAGCAGCGAATGATGGGACAAGAGACAAGAAATAAACTAACTGATTACTGGAGCGATCATGACATAAAAGCCGGGCACGAGTTTGCAATCCTCACAAATATTATTCATGAAGAATGGGCGGGAGTTAGTGTGAAAGCGCACAAAGATCTGAAAGGATTAAAAACACAGAATTTGCGCGACCATATGAACGAAGCCGAGCTGATTTTTACCGCGCTCGCAGAACTCTCAACTCGTCAGATTGCCGAAAGCGTCGAAGCAACGGGCATGAAAGAAAATAAGATTGCGGGCAAAAAGGGCGGAAGAATTGCTAAAAATGCCCGACTTGAACTCGAGCAGAAAACGGGAAAGAAGGTGGTTAGTGGGCGGAACTATTTGGGAAGTAATAATTCTCGTCTTACCCAATAAACAACTTACCATACCCCTTTGTTTTGAGCCGTGAGTCGAGTACGCAGAGTTGCTTTTGGTGTGGTTTCGCGCCGTCGAGGCTCAATGCCGCCTCACTCAATCGGTGCCCATACCCGAGCATCACCAACATGTGTTTGAATTTAATCAGCGCGCGCGGGAGTGAGTAGTCGTTCCATGCATCTTCAAACTGTGAGCTGCGCACTTTAAAGACCGCGCTAAAGGGTGGGTCGAACGGCACCTTGTTCATAACCACGACATTTGCTTTTGTGAGCAATTCTTCAACTTGTGGTAGCAACGCGTTTGTCGCAATTACTACTGAGTGATCGGGGTCATCGTTGTAGTGTGAGAGTATTTTTCCGATACCGCCAGACTGTCCCACTGAGAGGATTCGAACGCCGAGTGACTGCGCATAATCATTGAGTGCGCTGTGAAACATGTAGGCCGTCTGCTTTGAATTTACGATAAAAAGACAGCGACCCTTATGTTGTTCGATGAGTTTTTTGAAGAGTGTAGTGCATTCATTAAAGAATTCACGTGCATTTGGTTCAGGAAAAAAATCAGGAACAGTGAGTAGGAGCTGTCGGTCGTTAAGCTCTATTTCTTCAGCTTTTTCGATCGCGGTTTGCCATGACGAGTCGAGCTCAAAGAGTTCTTTCGTAAGTGTGAATTTCCCGCCGCCACTCAGGCTGTACCCGTGTAGCAGTACGCTCTCGGCTCCTTCGATTCCACGCGAAAAGGTTTCGCCTAAAAAGAGGGGAATGCGACTGAACGCAAGTTCTTCAGCGAAGAATGAAATCGTTGCAATGCACTCAGCTGGGTTGAACGTGAAGGCCTCGAGGACGGCTTGTTTCTCGCTATGGTCAGGCAAATTTGTGAGTGCCTCAATCAGGCGTCTCCACTCAATTGATTGCATCATTGATTCGTCGATAAGTAGATCGTCTGAGCTGGGTTCACTCGAATAGCCTTTCTGTTTTTCAAAAAAGATCCCAAGGAGTCCGGTGAGGAGCGTTCCATGATCTCCGAAGTGTGCACTTAAATCGTTCTGTGAAATTCTCACACGCATGCTGTTGGTAATTGAATCTTCGAGCGTACCTGCGTCGAGCACAACTAAATTTCGGCCCGTGAGTACCTCGGCGGTGGTTGAAGTGCTGTCAGTCTCATCGGTGGTGGTCGCAGGTATAGAATCGGCATTCCATAAGCTCGCATGGTGCGCAATAATCCAATCTGCTTTTTCGGTTTCTAGTAGCGCTTTTTTGTAGAATTCATCGCTGCCATCTTTATCGCAGACGTTGTTAAAGAAACTAAATTCTTCAC
>CAYHBN010000116.1:0-2666 GCA_964354865.1 uncultured Candidatus Peribacteria bacterium | reverse complement strand
AAAGGCAGTTTCCTGCAATATGACGGTTACAAAAAATTATTTACACCCTCGCATCCGATTTACTTTCTGTTTACACGCAAGCTTTTCAATATTCTATGGGCATACGAATCGGAGAGGTTCTTCGTCTGCCAGTCGACTGTTTACAGGAAATTAATGGCGAATGTTTCTGTAAAGTTTGGACAGAAAAAGGCATGCTGCCATGCAGCAGATACGTGTCTACTATATGGAGGCCACTTCTATTAGATATTGTTCATACAATACATAGCCTCACAATTACTTGTCGTAGAAATGCGCAGGAGCTTGAGAATACAAAATCGCTTGCACTTATACGTGAGCGTTTGGATGGTTTCAGAGAAGTTCGCCGTTCAAATGCCAATGAGCTAATTGCCGAACTTGACGACTTCTTGCTCTCCATGACGGCACAGGCTAAAAATGCTTGGATAATCAATAAAGACATAGAACCAAAACGAGAATATGCACTTGCAGAGCTTGTTGAAATACTTCCCATAAGTAGCGCATCAAACAGTAATGCAATGATGGTCAAAGCTTATTCATCTTGGGGGCTTGAACTAATAGCTCGACCGATTGATAAAAAACGGAATAAATACTCTGTACGTGGAAAAGCCATTCTAGATTTCGTAAATTTTCACATAACTCAAAGAGCCAACAACCTGACAGAACAGGAGTTGTTGAGTGTACTTCATGGACGAAAAATTTACCGAGATAATTCAGGAGACAAATCAATCTCTAAGCTAAGTCATACAGGCGAAGGCGGCTCCGCCGCTTGCTACACGTTTGATCCTGAGAATTTCCAGGGAAAAGGTCGCGCACCTGCTTTAATTAAGAGATCTGATGCCGTCACAAAACTCATTGAATACGCTCATGGCAGCTACGACATTGAAAAGAGTATCGATGTAATTACGTTCCGCGAGATTTTTCCTGAGCTTGCATTATTAACATCAAACTCACAGGATAACGATTTCAAGAAATTGAATCCATACCTTGACATCTCAGATAAGCAAAAGATAACAGTAAAGGTTAAAACTGATAATTCACCCGTTCGTTACTCGGTCAACGAAGGATATACTATTTCTCAACAATCGATTGAGAATTACATATACAAACGGTTTATTGACAATAACTTCGGACTCGAAAAAGAGCTCTACGAGTTTGATATGAAAGATTCACAAACTGACAGTGGTGACTTCGATCCGAAAGCTATTGTGATAGCTTCTAAATCGTTCTCGTGTGAACAAAAAGTTTCTGAATTTCTTTTTTTGCGAGCCGACATCGGCTCAGGAAGTGCAAACCCCTTATCGCCTGAGATTTTGGGCTATAGAGCGGTCGAGTATTTTTTTTTGGGTAATGATCGTTATCCGAATGCATTTAAAAAATACTCATTGGACGTACCAGACCATATTGCTGATTCGTGGCAATCTCAGAAAGGCCGTCACTGGCAGACAACATCATTGTTCCGAGCAGGAACTCAGCATGCTATCGTAAACAAGTGGATGGGGCGCACTGACCTACAGGGCGCTCACTACGATCACAACTCTGGCACCGAAAGAGCAAAGCTAGTCGGTGCGGCGATGCTCGAAGATCAAAATCGGTTTGTTGGTGATATCCCACAAAAAGTTCGTCAGTGGATAAATGATGAAATACCTATTGAGGATATCACAGAATATCTAGAGAAAACTATGGAAACGGTTCAGTATACTCCATTAGGATACTGCGTTCGCTCACTGCACCTTAATCCTTGCGAACTTAATCTTAAGTGCTTAGTTGGTGCCGATGGTCACGGATGTAAGCACTTTATTTTCGATCTCAAAGACGAATCTCAGCGCACCCGATTAATTGCGGAGAAAGATAAGTCTGAAGCAGAGTTAACGCGATTACTGGCTGCTTATGACAGAGGTATTATAGCCGCTGAAATGCATATACAACATCATGTAGTAATTGTAAAAAACGCTACGGCAACGATAGAAAAGGCTGAGGTACTAGCAGGCACCTCATTTACTGATAACAAGAACGAATTTTTGCCGTTTCTTAAGGATGGCTCATACCCTGATGACTGCCCATTTCAGTGCGGAGATGATGAATAATGTCTACAAGTAAAGATCAATGGAAGATTGCATTTGACCTGCTTAGTAAGTTTGAAAGAAAGCTTATAGCCTCTGATAGCTTCAAGTGGGATTACTTCACGGAGAACGTCTGCGCAAGTAAGCCTACGCTATGGCGGAACGAACAATTTAAAACAGAGTTTCAACGTGTTCAAAAACTGGTCAGGCAATATAAAACGAAAAATATTGAATACTCTTTAGATCGTTCAAAGTTGAGTCTCAAAGATCAAGAAATTGAGAAACTTAAGGTTCGAGTCAAAGAGCTTGAAGACGAGCGAGATAGGGGGCGGGAGCGACTTGCGTATGCGGCAATGATCGCACGCCGCCACAATATCGACCCTGAGCAATTCAACGATAAATCACCACTTCTCAGAGCAAATAAAAAGAAAGCTGAAAAAAACATTATCGACATGAACGACCCAATTTTAGAAGCGCTTCGAGGGAAGAAGCGATAAATAAACAGAGCAGAGGTGCTTGTTTGTTAGCAGGTGTTGTGAACCTAGTACTCAGCTTCTGAAATACCTCCGATAATCTACACGACCAGTG
>CAYHBN010000115.1:0-2667 GCA_964354865.1 uncultured Candidatus Peribacteria bacterium | reverse complement strand
GGGGCAACGAACGATTGTTCTTGAGCCCCCCGCTACAATCTGATATTTTAAAGTCCGTCTATGTCACATACGGAACCAGTTCTCGAAATTAAGAAAAACAACGATAAAAAAATTGCGGAGATTTTGGCGCAGAATAACATTAGTTTGAAGGTTGATGAGATTAAAAAAGTAGTAAAAATGTTGGGGCGAAACCCGACCCTCACAGAAGCTATCGTCTGGGGAATTCAAGGTTCAGAGCACTGCTCATACAAAAGCAGCCGTACTCATTTAAAAATGCTGCCAACAACGGGGCCGAATGTCATTTTGGGTCCAAGTGAAGACTCGGGAATTATTGAGTTGTGCCGAGAGCCAAGCCCTAAAGGAGTTCGTGGACGCGGCGCGATTGGTAAAAAAATCGGCATTGTGATGTCGCATGAAAGCCATAATCACCCTTCACAAGTGGTGCCCTACGAAGGCGCCGCGACTGGTATTGGTGGTTGTGTACGCGATGTGTTGTGTATGGGCGCACAAGTTATTGCGAATGGCGATAGCCTTCGCTTTGGAGATACAAAAAATAATACGAGCATGCACATTGCACACGATGTTATTAGTGGTGTTGCTGGCTACGGGAACCCAATCGGCGTTGCTAATTTAGCAGGCGATACCTACTTCAACAAATCATTCAACGATAACTGTTTAGTGAACGTCGTTTCACTCGGCGTTTTACGTGAAGAAGAAATCATTCACTCGTTTGTTCCGCAAGGAGCAGCCCTTCACGGCTACGAAATTATTTTAGTAGGTAAACCAACTGACTTTAGTGGCATGGGCGGAGCAGCGTTTGCATCGCTTAAATTAGAAGAATCTGAAAAGGAGAAAAACAAGGGCGCAGTTCAAGAGCCAAATCCTTTTTTGAAGCGCCATATTATGCAGTCAACCTACGACTTATTTAAAATTTTGAAAGAAAAAGATTTGCTCGAGAAAGTAGGATTTAAAGACTTAGGAGCGGGCGGCGTGGTCTGTGCAACAGTCGAAATGGTCGCAAAATCTGGCTACGGAGCAGAGATAGATTTACGAAAAGTGCACATTGCATACCCTGACTTACCACCACACGTAATTGCCTGTGGAGAAACACAAGAACGCATGTGCTGGATGGTCCCACCCGCATTAACAAAGATGATCGTGAAGCACTACAACGAAACATGGGCATTACCGCAAATTGCGGCGGGCGCACAAGCAAGCGTGATCGGAAAAGTTACGCGAGGTAATTTTATTCTTCGTTATGACGATGCCAAAATTGTCGATGCAAAAGGCGCCGATATTACCGAAGGACTACTCTACAAACGTCCATTTAAAGCACGAAAAATTCCAACAAAAGATCCTGTGGTTAAAGATCCTCGCGATTTAAATAAAACGCTTCTCGAAGTTCTATCTCACGAAAATGTGGCCTGCAAAATTCCTGTTTTCGAAAGCTACGACAAAGATGTTCAAGGCTTAACCGTCATCGAACCAGGCTGGGCCGACGCAGGTGTTATGGCTCCTCTGTGGAATCGCAACGATGTCGCTCCCGAAGTTAAAAACATTGGTATTGCCCTTAAATTAGACGCAAACCCTCGCTACGGCGAAATTGATCCCTATTGGCAAGCGGCAAATGCGGTTGTTGAAGGTTCTCGAAATGTGGCTGCGGTTGGCGCAATTCCATGGTGTATCACCGATTGTTTAAACTATGGTTCACCAGAAGACGAAGGCCAAATGTGGGAATTTGTACGAGGAGTTGAAGGCATTCGCGATGCGCTTGTTGGAATAGGATTAGACCTAGGTCAAGACGACGTTGTTGTAGACGATAAAAAAGTTCGCCGCGGCCCAAAGAGAAAGAAAATTGTCGAGGTTGAACGGTTTGCATTGCCCTGTATATCGGGAAACGTCAGCTTTTATAACTTGTCTCCAAAAGGCGCAATCCCTCCACAAGCACTCATTGCAACGCTCGGCAAATTACCAGACGTTCATAAAGCAATCACCATGCAGTTTAAAGGTGCAGGCCATGAAATATATTTGATCGGTCCACGCCGACCAGAAATGGGCGGCTCAGTATACTTCGATGTTCAGGGAGAACTTGGCGCATCGATTCCGAAACCAGACTTTGAGCGTGCAAGCCGCGAAATAAAAGTGGTCACTCGTTTAATCACTGCTGAATTAGTAAAAAGCTGTCATGACATTGCCGATGGAGGACTCGCAACTACCGTCGCAGAAATGTGTTTGGGCGGTAATGGATTAGGAAACGTTGGTGCTAAAATAGAACTCACTCGTGTTGCCGATTTAGCACTCGCTAAAGTAAATAAAAAAGGAATTCGCGCAAAAGTAGACATGAGTTCAGTTGAAAAATTATTTGGTGAAACCGGCGGATTCGTGCTCGAAATCCCACATAAAAACCTTAAAAAAGCGCTCAAAATTTCTGAAAAATTCGGCGTGCCGCTCATTAAGTTGGGCATAACCACCGAAAAAAGAAACATTGTCGTCTTCGATGAAGGTACCGAAGTAATTAATATGCCCCTAACCGAAATTAAAGACGCATGGCTCAGCGGCCTACGCGATAAAATGTAACAGACACGAGCAGCAGCGAGTGTCCCGTACCCTGTCACCCAATTGTTTTCCCTCTATTCCCCCCTGACTCCTTCTCCCCCCTCTATGCAC
>CAYHBN010000114.1:0-2751 GCA_964354865.1 uncultured Candidatus Peribacteria bacterium | reverse complement strand
CAATTACAGAGCTAATTTGCTACAGATAGCCAAAACCTCGCTTTTAGAGCCGCAGAAAATAGGAGTTCTTTGATGTAATTCTGTCACAGGAATGTCTAAAATTAGGTTTTTTCCATCGGTTGAGGCGCCACCTGCCGTTTCAATAAGAAGAGAAATCGGATTGCACTCAAATAACATTCTCAACTTACCGTTTGGAGCATCGCTATACCCAGGGTACGCGAATATACCTGAGCCTTTGGCGAAAATATGAGCGACGTCGGGAACCATGCCGCCTGAGTAACGAAGAGTGAGACCACGAGTAATCCAATCGTTAATAACTTCGAGATATTCACTTCGAGATTTTGCGGCGCGCGCGTTGCCTGGAGCGAAGTATTTTGCATCGGGGTTGATGGTTAGTGGGCCGCTTTGTAGTACGAATTCACTCGGCCGAGATTCCCCTATCGACGATTCTATTGCTATTTTTTCGAGCTCAAAATTAAAAACTCCTTTTTGAGGAAGCGCAAGGAGCAGGGTTGTTTTTGGCCCATAGACCACAATACCCGAGGCAACTTGAGCCCGACCCGTTTGCCCAATAAATGAAAAATTTTCAGGATTTGTACCAGTTGGGTAAATGCCAAAAATTGTACCAATGGCAAAATTTGCATCGACGAGTGATGAACCATCGAGCGGATCGAATGCTACGCCGAAGGCGCCGTTTTTATTCACTTCAACTGTTGATTCGAGCTCTTCAGAAGCTAGTGAGTGAACCAGAGAGTCGAAGACTCTCCGCTCCCCCGTTCCCGTTAGTTCGGCTACATGCTCTATTTTTGTTTTTCTCAAATTCGCAACCAGTATGTCGTTGCTCACTACATCGAGCTTCAATTGGGACTCTCCAGATGAGTTTTGAGTGCCGGCGTATCCCGTTTTTGATGTTTCAAGTGCGTTTCTTATTTGAATAAAAGATGGCGCAAGTGCCTGAATAAAAAGTTCGTTGAGTTGCGTATCTGAACTATTCTCGGCGAGAAATTGTGTGAGCGTTTGTGTCATGGCGCAACCATAGCACACGAAAGTCCCGTTGAAAAAGCCATCAGTACCCCTTCCTTTTTCGTCTATATTGCGTACTCACTTATCATTGAACAATTATCCATCGCAAGACATCGAGTGAAGAACGAATCGTTTGTAAAATACCATCGCTCCACTCAACCTCAGCACCACTTAATACTACCGAGAGATTTGGCTGTGCATCATCGAGATCGAACCTAAAACCAAGGTCAACAGTTTGACCGGCAGCTAAAATAAAATTATTTAATGGTATTTCAAATTGGCGATTTCCGCCCATGTCATCTTGAGATACTAATAGTGCTTGCCCCCATTGAAGTTGACCAAGCAATTGATGACTCGATTCATTATAAATTTGCAAATTGCGATTGTCGGCTGGTGCAAATCCATCTGTTCTCATCGTAAACTTTATTTTACTCAGTGTTGCGGGAGTCATCGAAGGATTATTTACATTCGTAACACGAGTAACAACCAAGGTTTGCTCCGGACCACTCGTAACCACTTTTTGATTAGGCGAAAGGACTGAAGTTACGTTTGTTGCTTGAATATCAAAAAATTTCCCCATCTGTTGAAAATCACGATCAGGCCCACCGTATGCAGGACCAAAATGCAAATTCGCTCCAGAGAGAACTTCTGCAGAAGACATACCAACTGCCTCAACTGAATCGATGTTACCAATCTTTGGTGTAATGGTAACGAGGTATCCATTTGCTGTTGAAATTCCGCCCTGGGCTTCTGAAATACTATCTGCTTTTAAGGTAAGCTGTACGTTCTGATTTCGAGGCACGATGAAATTGATATTTTCGAAGTACACTTGCTCTCCGCCTTTTGCGAGATCAAATATTCCTTGCACAACACCAAGCACTTCATTCCCCTTATAGAGGGTATAATTTATTAATCGAGGAGACTCAGTAGTATCTTCAATAACAAAACGTACCGCGCTCACCGAAATATCTTCTTCTGCAGATGCTGCAAAGGTAAAGGTGCCAAGGTTAGCTTGTTCTTCACCAAGAAGGACTATTTCGTGATCGGGAAGCCCAACCCAATCACCTCGATCTACATCTTGAATCGAAAGGGTGCCACTTATTTGACCGTTAACAACGGGGGTTAGTGTCACATTATCTATCCATCCTTCACCATTTTTAAGAATAAACACAGCTCTGAAATCACCAGCGAAATTGAGCGGGACGGTAAAATCACGCTGATACTGTTGCCATGCATTATTTGGACGTAATCCTACAACCAGTTTTTCAAAATCAGAGTTTGAGGTATTTACACCAAGGAGTGGCTGCAGAATTCCGCTTGAAACTCTGTAGGAAAAAGATAAACGATAGCTTTGCCCTGCGCGAACAGGAATATTGGTTTGTTGTACACCGGCATTTGTACCACGGGTATCAAGGCGAAGGGCGTAATCCCACTCATCTGAAGGAGATGGGTCGCCGTCTTTTACCAATGCAGACGGAGAGCCCCATGCGCGCCAAAGAGATGTACCCGTTAACCCCATATATGCATCACGAATGAGTTTTGAATCATCGCCATATGAACCAAAGATCCACTGATTATTCAAAGTGCTTGCATCAAATAAATGAGCTTCTTCTATAAAAGACTCTCCGTTTTGAGCAGTAAGAACAAATCTAAAATCACCGGCAAAGTTATTTGGAATGGTCACATATCGAGCGTAATCCCAATACGCATCGGGATCGTTTGGCGTTA
>CAYHBN010000113.1:0-2755 GCA_964354865.1 uncultured Candidatus Peribacteria bacterium | reverse complement strand
ATGGCCTTTTACAACTTTTCTACATACTCTAAATGCAAAGAAAATCTCACCGGTGACGAGCAGAAGCGAGTGTCCGCGAGGACTACTTTTCGAAACCCTCAAACCTCGTTCCTCTCACGTCAAAAAGATCCTGCCCACATTCTCTTCTAACTTTGCGCACTATGCCTTCTAAACTCGCCACCCTAAAAGCACTCTTCTGGTTTATCTTCAGCGGCACCGCCATGCTCTCTGCCTTTATTTTGCCCGTTCATGTCTGGGCTCTCAATGACGGATTTTCGATGAACCTTACTTGGTGGCTCCCACGCGCATACTTTTTTGTGCTTTTTGCAGCGGCGCTTTACCACTCACTCTATAGAGTAAAAACCATCGCCTTCGATCTCGGCATGGTGAAAATTACAAAACCGCTCGGATATTTTCTTAGTCTTCTATTCTTGGCTTCGCTTTCAGCTTTTTCGATACGGCTTTTCTTTTAGTTTTAATAGTACGCGGAGCAACAACGGCCGATTTCTGACTTGTAGATTTAACAAGTTTTTTAACCAACGCTGCCTCGCTGTGAATTTCTTCAGAGTTACTAGGCATTGCGTTGTTCACGGCATTTTTCATTGACTCTGCGACCTCACGAAGCGCCTCAACAACGTCACGTTTTATAGGAGTTATTCCCGTTTTACCCCGTGAGCGTGCCTTAAAAATCTTCTTTCGCAAATCAGACCCTTTCTCGGGAGCAAAGAGCCATCCTGCTGCAATTCCGCAGGCGAATCCGAAAAGCCAAGAACCTTTTGACATAGAGAAAAGATTAGAGAAAGAACATAACAATAGTAGCCCCGATTCAAAGTGCCCGCAACGAGAAATTGGCGTGGAAATTTCACGACCTCACTGGCGAATTCGATGCCGGTATTTTCTATACAACACATCGGCCTGTGAAATGTTATTAGGATTTTTGAGGACCGACATTTTCCACTCATCTGCTCTACATTTTTCATTTTCAATTAAATTATTATGTGCAAACTCGTGGTGAATTCTGCAGAGAAGGATGATTGATTTATGGCTTTTAGACTCACTAAATCGGTCAGCATGGTGAATGACGTCGTAGGGGAGGTTGCAGTTTGGGTAACTACATCGGCCATTTGTTTTTGCAATCAATTCGCGTTCTTGTTGTGCTGGAACGTGGCGGGTGACTGGTTTTTGTTCTTTTTTCTCATTTTCCTTAAGTACCGATTTCGTTGTAGTTGTAAAAGTTTCACCGGTGAAACTTTTAGTTCCAGAGATCTTTATTTTCAGAGCATTCTCAGCATCGACCTTATCAAGCAGCATTTTAAAAAATGCCCCATCGCTCAAATATTTCCCAAATCTCGCCTTGAGTTTCATAAACAGAAAACTCGCATCGGCATCAAGTTCGATTTTTTTGAGCGTTGGTACAGCGGCGCATTTAGTCCCTTCTTCAGACGCGTTTTCCTGATCAAAAATTTGCATGTTCGTCGAATTTTGCGCACTCGAATTCTGTGCCTTATGCACCTCTTTCGACATACCTTGAACCGCCAGTTTGCTCATATCTAAAACCTTTTCAGCGTATGCTTTGTCTGTTTCGGCAGTCGCAACTTTTGCTACCATAGCCACTTTATGTACCCCAACATGTTCAATCGCGGCTCGCAAAAATGGCTTATTAACAAGGTTTTCTTCAAGTCGAAGCCGTTTGATTACGGTCGTTCCTGCAATATCCCCATATTTTCCGCAGTACTCAACGATCGAACCTGCATACTTTTTCCAAATCCCACTTTTATAAATATCAGGCAAAATGGCGAGCATTTTGTTTTTGAGTGAATGCCGAATGCGTCCAAATTTTATGAATTCGTAATGTAATTGCTGTGCATCTTTCATATGATTTTTCGTTAAGAATATTTCCGCCAAAATCCTCTCAAAAACCGCCCTGAAGCACAAGCGGATAATGGCTTAATTATGCGATTTTAACACATTTTTCGCTCAAAAATTAGCACACCCTTTTTACCCACATTTAAAGCCCTAAAATGATTTCGCATTTCGTATAAAAAAGCCGTCAAGTTGAAGTGGAAAACGCACAAAAAAACGATGCGTAAAATTCGCACAATGAGAAAAAATTGTGAACGGATTTTGAAATCATAACCGCCTCTTTTCCGTACGAGAGAAGATGGAGGGGGTGACAAAATCGAGAAACGCCGAATTGATATGCGAAGCGGCGCGGCAAAAAAACGAAAAAGTCTCACCGATGAAACTTTTAACAACAAAAAAACCTACCCAATCATTTTCAGCAAGATTTCGAGCTCATCAATTGGAAGCCCCACAACGTTCGTTTTGTCACCTAGAATTTTTGCCACAAATCCTTTTGCGCGACCCTGAATCGCGTATGACCCTGCTTTTCCAACCCACTGATTGCTATCCAAATATTTTTCAAGCTCGTCATTATCAATCTTTCGAAACAGAATATCGGTCGCAACCACACTCGAAACTGTTTTGCCAGAGCCAACATCGCAGAGAACGAGCCCCGAAATAACTTGATGCGCTTTTCCCGACAGTGTCAGCAGCATTTTTTTGGCATCAGCACGGTCTTTTGGCTTCCCCAAGATTTTTTTGCCGATCACGCCAATGGTATCGACTCCTATGACAATAGTTTTTGCCTTTATATTCGACTCCCTCACTGTTTGCGCCGCCACCATCGCCTTTCCAAAAGCGTTATACAAAGCCACATATGAAGGATTCGCCCCTTTCTTTATCTCGTCAAAAT
>CAYHBN010000112.1:0-2774 GCA_964354865.1 uncultured Candidatus Peribacteria bacterium | reverse complement strand
ACATACACTAAAACCACGGTGTCAGACTCGACTGTTCTACCAAGCTCTTGAGCAAGGAGCTCTTTAAGCGACGCCGCGAAAGGCTTGGGAGCCTAACCCCGCAACGCGGTGGTTGGCGCTACCACTCGGTTCGGTATACGGTTTATAAAGACACAAGTGTTTAGTCGTTGAGAACGTGAGCCGCAGTCGAATGCATCCATTTCATCTCTCACACAAAAAAGCCCCGGAGGTCGGGGCTTTTTTGTGCATCAAGATTTTTGCCTATTATATTCACTACGCATTTGAGCAATAATCTGACTATTTAGTTCAAATAAACTTCTCTGAGTTATCTCGTGAAGCCTGTGCATTTTAAATACCAAAGCTCTATAAAGAGATTCTAAACATTCCGCTTTGTCTCCTCTTAATGCTTCTGCGTTATTTTCATATATATCGAGCGCGGCTGCTCTAATTACATATTGAATTTTATCGGAATTCCTTAGATCGCCTTCGTAGTTTTTTCTTAATACTTCCCGCGCCTTTGGCTCAATCTGCTGTTCAACTGATTGTGGAATCTGTACTGTTTCTGTTTGTGACATATATTTCAACAAGATTAAGCAATCAAGGGTTGATTATATATACTTATTTAAATTTGTCAAGTTTACTCGCTTGAGCGCTTTCATTGTCTCATTTGATAGCGAAAGCCGCATGTATGCGACCTAGATCTTCTTTGGAAAAATCACCGAAAGTACCAAAGACATGATCAATACGCCTAAGATTACCGCGAATGAAATGACTGGTGAAAGATGAAGCCCGAATATTCCACCTAACATTTTCAAACCGATGAAAATGAGTATGAACGAGAGTCCTTTTTGCAAATGGTGAAACTTGTGAAGAATGTTCTCAACAAGAAAAAACAGAGCACGTAATCCCATGACCGCGAAAATATTTGAGGTGAAGACGATGAAAGCGTCTTGAGTGATTGAAAAAGCTGCAGGGATCGAATCTACCGCAAAAATTATATCGGTGGTTTCTACCATAAGCAGCACCATGAACATCGTGGTAAGGTGCCACTTTCCCTCTTCTTTAACGAGAAAATGTCCACCATGTACGTTGGGAGTAAACCGCAAAAATTTCTTCGCATAGCGCACGATTGCGCTCTTTTCAAAATCTACATGCTCTTCTTTTTTGCCGGTAAACAGCTTAATACCCGTGTACAAAAGTATCGCGCCAAAGACATACAGCACCCAGCTGAATTGTTGAATAATGATTGAGCCCACGCCAATAAAGAGCGCCCTAAAAACAACCGCCCCCATGATTCCCCAAAAGAGAACTTTGTGATGATACTTTTCATCTAATTTAAAGAAACTAAAAATGAGCAGAATAACAAATAAATTGTCTACAGAAAGCATTTTTTCGGTCACGTACGCACTTAAAAACTCCACCGTTTTAATGGGTCCGAGCATGAAGAAAATCAAGCCAGCAAACGCAAGTGAAATGCTCACCCAAAACGCACTCTGCAAGAGCGCTGACTTTGTAGAAATCTTATGAGCCTTTCTATTTAAAAAGCCAAGATCGACAATTAAAAACCCAATTACGATTACTGAGAAAATGATCCAAAGAATTGATTGTGGAGACATACGATTGGGTTAATCAAATAAAACGAGCACAGTCGCCAGTTATAATTGATAGTGGATCAAAGCTCTAGACGTCCGCTTTCGCGGAACTTTGCGTCATTTGCTCCCCACTGCCCAAGGCTGAGATGATTTTATCAAGGACTGATTAAAATGCAAGCCACGCGAGGAGTAAGTAAGCTCTTATTCTAATGCTGATTACTGCCTTTCTGTATGTCTGGTTATTTTTGTGAACTCGCTGCAGTTACTTTATTGGTAGAGTCCTTAACAGCTCTCAAAAATTTCTCATTAGCCGGCAACTCACCCTTACTACCTGAGCAGGTGTTTATTTGCTCATCACCAATATCGCCACTGGCCTGAGAATCCTCATATGGTTTGCCATCACAGTCATGCCCATTTGTGCTCGCTATCTGGAATCTATCTCCACCCGCATTTTCTGCTTCCCAGAATACTTGTACATCCCCCAAAGGAAAAATCTGACCCGCAACTCTCGCGCCAGTACTAACACTAACTGCTCCATTAACCCTTCTTATATACGAAAAAGCTCTTCTATAAAAAGGAACTACATCGTTTTTTGGAGTGGCCTTAGGATTATTTAAAAAACCAGTATAACACTCCTCTGTAATCTGTCGGCCTTCGTTATCAGTGCTTTTTCTTACATATACCTTTGATTTAATTTGGGAATCAGTTCCAGCACATTTTTCTTGATCCGCTTCTTTCTTTTTCCCATTTTTAATTGTCTCCACGCAAGCCTTTGCCGCCTCGCTCACGTCTGCCGTTAGTCCCAAAAGTTTTTCGGGCGCCGTCTTTTTCACCACCATTACCTCTTCTTTTTCAGTACTTTTAATAACACCCGCATCAACGACTTTTGCAGTGACTCTACTGCTCACATCTGCAACTTTGACCTCATTTCTATAAGTAACTGGAGGTTCTTTATAATCACTTGTACAGGCCACCATGTTCAGTGCTATTGGTGCCAAAAATGTGCTAATTCCTTTCATAAAATTTGATTAATGGGTTCCAGAGAGTAACAAGTGGCCTCCGTAAAGTCAATACCAATATACAATATTGACAATTTGTAAATAATAGCGTTTAATGCTTGTCTTTCCCACGTACTCTATGAAAAAAACCCTCATTCTCAGTGCTGCACTGTTACTTGCTGAC
>CAYHBN010000111.1:0-2789 GCA_964354865.1 uncultured Candidatus Peribacteria bacterium | reverse complement strand
AACATCTCCTGTTTGTGTCAACTGTGCAACGACAGAATTGCTTGTTGTGGCTAAAATCTTTGAAATACGTGCAACCTCTTTGCCACCAGATACGACTACACCTCCATCGGCAAATATTTCTTTATAATTCGGTGAGCCTAATGTAATACGCATAAGCCGGCATTTTAATTTATTCGACCGCAGAGTACAATACCGACACTTTTATGTTTGCCAAACGACGCACCTATACCTCGAAAATCCTTTTAGCTGTAGCCATTATTGGCGTTTTTTATTGGATTTTTAGCAGGCCACACACTGAAAATTTAGCAGATTACATACCCAGCGACCAAACAGTCATATATGCAGAATTACCCACGCAGCTTCACCCAAGCACCGTGGCTTTTATTAAAGATAAAACGGGCATTGACTTGAACATCCCCGGACTCACAGAGTCAGTGAATTCTATTACAATGATACGGCTTAAAGAGGAATCAAATCCTGTTTCTCATACCTTTATTGCATTACAACCCACTAACGAAGAAACTCAAAAGAATATTACAAATTACTTTAATGGAGCAAAAATAACTGCAGGAGCGATTTCAATCTCTGAGTCATCAAAGCCACTCATTTTTGCGGCACAGAATCAACAGGATTTTCAATATGCGGTATCACTTTTCTCGGCCGAAATTATTGAAAAAAAAGCCCCCGCACTTTCTGAAGATAATTCATTTATAAAAGCGCGAGAGCAACACAGAGAATATCCGTACTTCATTTTTGCACAGCCAGAAGTGGATCAATCATTCTTCGTACTTCCCATTCAAGAAAAAACGACAATGATCCCACTTATTAACACATTTCCGGGAACATATGAGGCTCACTTCGATGTACACGACGATGGCATTCGCGGTGAACTGATTAGTACAAAAAACCCGGTGATCGCAGAAAACAATGAGGCAACGCAAAACAGCTCAGTAACACAGTCATACCGAGCGCTCACTCTTTCGTTATTTCCCATCGATCCAGATATGTTTATTGGAGGGACTAGCCTTTCTAACATTTTAAATGAGACTACAAACCTTTCACTCCCACTGATTTCAAAAATAGTTGCACAGTATTTACCAGGAATTTCGTATGAAAAAGACCTCGTACCTCTTATGACAGGTGAATTTGGATTTATAACGGCGCGCAGACAAAATTACACTGCTGCATTACTTATTAATCAGCTCGATACCGTTCCCGCTGAGGCTCATGTGCAGTTAGAAAAAATAGTTTCGTCGTTTGCAAAAGGAGCCGCACAACTCTCCTTCAGCACACAACCGTTTATTTTACGCGATGGAACGGAAGCATTAGAACGAGTACCTGAGCCAAATGGCGTTGTGATAAAAACAGAAAAGGCAGGCGACGACACTATTTACAGTGTTATTTTCGGTCAGTACGACGAAGAAACTCCTCAAGGAATTTTTGCAGCAATTACACATGGCAAACTATTTCTGAGTAATGAGAGACAACTTATCACTCAGGCAATTTCACAGGTACAAGAACCGGGACTCAACTTTCGTGATGGAGATTTATACCGTATTGGGCTTCAGCCACTCCTGAAAAATCCACAGTTAACGGGATTAATGCACCTCGATTTTGGTAAAAATGCAAAAGGACTTTATAGTTTTTCGAAGAGAAAATTCAGTGACTACACTGAAACTCAGTTTCAATTTGTGATAGAGTAGCGCTCGATGAATACTGGCGACTTACAACCCCCGCACAAAGAGAAAAAGGGCGATGTTGGCAGTAGAAAAAACACGCGCATATCGGCAGAGAAAACACGATATTCATCACATACCGAAAACATTCATATTTCTAAGTCAGCAAAAAAAAAGGACTTATTGCTCATCACAGAACCAATTTCAGAAAAAACAAAACGCCGACTTCACGCACTCCCCTTTATACTTATTATGATTTTTCTGGGAGCGTCAACGATGGCTGGATTCATTGCATTAAATCTCAACACTCAAAAAACAAAAACTATCGACTTTTATTTCAGTGAGGCAAAAGCCGCAAGCAGACGTTTAAAAGAAGGCGCTGAACTATTCTCTCAGAAAAAATTCAATGAGAGCCACGACCGTTTTTCTCAGGCAGAAGGCAGTTTACGAGCAATAGACAAACAACTGTGGTTCGTGCCTGTTTCATCGTCGTTTAGTTTTGTTGATCCCCGACTGCGAAGCGCGCGTGCCGCAATTCAAGCGAGTATTCGTTTAGCGCAAACGGGAGAACAAAGTGCTTCTCTTGGGCAAGAAATACTACCCTACTTGAAAGATCCACAAACATTAAAAATACCTCTCACTGAGTATATTTCACAGAAACATCGTGCTGTTGAAAATATCGTGTATTCGCTGTCACAGGCCACACAGCTACTTAACCAGATCGATACAAAAGTATTACCGGTTGATTTTGTCGATGAATATTCAAAAGCATTTGCGGCGCTTTCAACAATCACACAATCAGCACAATTTATAACTGCAAATTACCGTGGTATTATGGCTGTTCTTGGAGAGAATCGTCCTCATACTATTTTGGTTGTGTTGCAAAACTCGAGTGAACTTCGTCCTACCGGTGGCTTTATTGGTAACGTTGCTCTCATACAATTCGATAAAGGCGCACTCACTCAGCAACAAGTGATCGACGTCTATGCGTTCGATCATAAACTGACTGAAAAAATCGAACCACCGGCAGAAATTAAACTCATCAATGATCGCTGGTTTATGCGCGATTCTAACAGCTCTATAGACTTTCCTACGTCAGCAAAAAATGTTGCG
>CAYHBN010000110.1:0-2817 GCA_964354865.1 uncultured Candidatus Peribacteria bacterium | reverse complement strand
GTAAGTTATTAGTCTGGAAAACTAATAAAGCTGAGATTAATTCAGCATTTCCTGAATATGTAGTTCATTGGACTGATTACAGCTCAGGCAGGGCGAGTCCTCTGAATAGAGAGGTTAAGCTTGCACCTAACGAGGAAAGTGCAATGCAGCTTGCAGATGGCTTAATTCTAGAAAATATAAAAAAAGGCTGGAATTTAGTCTAATCACTTACGATCGTAGTTGCTTGAAAACAAATTACTAAATTTATCTGTTATATCTGCAAAAAGGAGAGAAACATGGGTGAAAATGAAAACAGTTGTATTAGCTACACGGATTCCATCACGCGCATGGACCTTGCAGCAAACATATTAGATCGATCATCAAGCGGTCACTGGTGCGCTATTAGTAGCAACATTCTTGATCGAATTGCCGAGTCCACTACTGATTTCGATGATATGATCGCTGGGTACCGAGATGTATCATATGATTTACGGGCTAAGATTGCTGAGCGTGATAATGACAACTCACTTGGTGACTATTTCAAGGTCAGGCTGAGGGAATCATTACTAGAGGATCTCGAGTGCACCGAAAGTCTTTTGAGGGAACTAAGTAAGGATGAAGAGGTGGCTGTGCGAGCTGCTGTAGCAAGACATCCCAGATGCCCCGAAGATCTGCTCTATTCACTTAGCGAGGATGAGTATGCTGCTGTAAGATACCAAATAGCAGAAAATCCTAACACCTCATTGGATCTCTTGTGCAAACTGATGAATGACAAATCCGATACAGTAAGAATGTCAGTAACAGATAATCCAAAAGCAACGGCAGAGATGCTGGCAAGCATTTATAAGACAAACCCCTATTCGCGGGAAAGTATAGTTGTACACCCAAATACACCGGATGAACTCTATTTCAAGTTGGCAACAGACAAGGATCCCGATGTAAGGGCTGTTGTGGCAAGGAACCCGAGAAGCTCACCAGAAATCCTTACGGCACTAGCTAAGGACAAAAAAGATTCGGTACTTCTTGCTTTGAGTGAAAACCCGATATTGCCTGACGAGGTTATCAAACTGATGACAAAGAAGAAGACGCTCACCTCCATCCTTAATCATGATTATTTCACGGATACAAGAATAAATAAAAAGATATTGCAAGAAATAATTAAAGAGCATATTAGTCCTGACGCTTTTGATCACCCTAACATTTTACCAGAGGACCTTGAGCTTTATGCAAGATCAGAAGATGCAAAAATCAGGCAGAAGATTGCACAGCGCCCAAACACTCCTATTGATAATCTCATTGATCTCTTGAAAGATGAAGATATAAGAGTAAGTCGTGCGGCTCTAGAAAATCCCGCCATGCCAGAACAGTTGGTATTGGACTACATTGATTCCATTGGTGCGACAGAACCTGAAGTCGAGCTTAGCGGGTTGGCAGTAAAAACACCGAGCGTTGCAGTGCAAAGAAAGCTTATGGGTTTTAAAAATACCAAGCTATGTTTAGCACTATCTAAAAATAGAACCATAAACCATGAATTTATCGAGTCCGTCTTCTTTGGACAGTAAAATCATGACTAAGAATGTAAATTACCCGACAGAGTGGAAGAACTACTGCAAATACAGTCGCCAGAATAATGAGTCTAAAATTGATCGTAACTGGTCAATTTATGCGGCCAGATTTAGGGTAGCTCGTGCCTTTTCGGGTGTTCAATTTAATTCAACTATCTCAACTAAGACACACCGATCGTATGAGGAAGCAATTAAATTAGCCTTGTCTTACAGTGCACTGGAGGCCGTATGTGCGGCAAGCAGTCAAAAAATCGTGAACTTAAGAATTTTAGATACGGGTGCTCCTTACGATGGAGCAAGAGAGAGTTGTCGAAAAGCATTCGCTATGTACAACAGTCAAGATTTACCGCTTGCTTCAAGTCTTAACCCAAAACTTCAGGACAAAATTTCGAGTTTTTTGAAGAAAACATCGGAAGATCTCTTGCCTTTGGCTTCTTATCAACGCCACCTCTTCTTGCATGGTATATGGACGCCTCATGGTGGAAGAGTGTTGAACGATAAGACCTTATCCGCAATAAAATCTTTGTCAGATGTACTTCTCAGGAAATCTGAACTGCTCCTGCGCATAGAAATAGAAAGTCAGTGGCCAGAAGCACGCATTCACCGTATAGCCAAGGCATTGAATGCAGATTTTGATGATGATTGCGACTCCGTTTTTGATCGCCCTATAAAGCGTAGTAGAAATAAGGAACTGGTGATAACGCGAACAGGAACAAACGGCGATATCGACTATCGTATACAACTCGATAGGTTTAATCGTGAGACAGATGAATATGTACTATTGTACGAGGACTCATCTGATCTTGATTCATTTGAATACATCCTCCATTTATTTTCCGAGGAGGGAGGATCAATTGATTGATTGAGTACAACTCATGAAATCGATAGCTTTTACAACGCTATCTGTTTTGGGAGAACGCTTGTTTATTTAGTTCCTGAACGATTTGAGATTTTAGATCAAATATAAGACTCAGCGTAGTAATCGGTCTAATAAAAATTTATTTTATTTTACTGGTTGATAAGACAACTTTTGCATATCTAGTTTATTTTCCGCTCAGTAAGGTTTTTATTGAATTTGAGTTCTTCTTATAGATGGCGAATTAATAGAACAGTTTGATCAAATTTTTTGTGCCCAAAGGCCATATAGAATTATTAATAAAGGTTCCTTTATGTCTAAGAAAATTATTATTAGTGCAGATGAAGAAATCGTTTGTCCAGAGTGTGATTATCACTTCTCTCTAAGCACAGGTATTAATCGTCAAACCATAGAAAG
>CAYHBN010000109.1:0-2827 GCA_964354865.1 uncultured Candidatus Peribacteria bacterium | reverse complement strand
CCCATTGCATTCATTTTCACCTTCATTGAACGCTCAAAATTCAGTGTCCATCGGTCTTCACGGGGAGTGATGATAATGTGTATCCACGCTGATTCATTCTCATCGAGTTGCAAAAAAGCTGAACAAAGAGCCGAGATTGAGTCGCCCTCGAATTGTTTGTACGTCTTGATAGGAAAAATATCACTCTCACTCAAACGAACTTCGCAAAATGAAAAACCACGTTCGAGTACGTCGAGTGCAAGGTAGTCTTGAACTTCTTCAATTTCGGCAAAAGGGTAGTGTGCATAGATTGCCGCTACAACACTTTCTGCGATCACTCTCTCGCAAGAAATAAAGAAGTACAGATGCTTCTTTATACAAGCTAACTCGAGCGAAATGGTCGAGCCAGGAAACTGTCCATGAATGCTCTTGAGGAGCTCTTCAAACAGTTGTACTGGGCGATCAATTTCGCTCGGTAATCTAACTAAGAATAGGGCTGATTGACTAGCTACCATGATAAAAATTCAAGACATTATTCTGCAGCATCTTCTGCTTCAGCTTCCGCTTTAGCAGTCTTTTTCTTTTTTGATGGTTTTGTCGTTTTTTCCGAATCTGTTTCAGGCATTAAAAGAGCCTTAAGTGACAAACCAATGCGGTGATCTTCAGGATCAATTGCAATGATTTTCGCTTCGACAGTTTGTCCAACCTTGACTACCTCATGTGGATCTTTAACTTGTTCGATAGCCATTTCAGAAAGGTGAACCAATCCTGAAATATCATCTTCAAGTTTTACAAAGACACCAAACTGAGTAATGCGATCGACAGTTCCGCTTACTTTTGTTCCAATTTTGTACTTTTCTGCAGCTTGCATCCATGGGTCAGGCAAAAGTCTCTTCATTGAAAGAGAAATCTTTTCGCCGTCGATTCCAATAATCTGAACATCTACCTCGTTACCAAGACGTGCGTAGTTAAGAGGATCTTTAACATGTCCCCACTCAATTTCTGAAATATGTACCAATCCCTCTAGTCCATCGAATGCAACGAATATACCGAATTTAACAATGCCCGAAACCTGTCCGTGAACAACATCACCAACTTTCAAGTGTTTGAGAGCCTGTCCTCGTTGCTCTTCCATAGCTGCTTTTTCTGACATGATGAGTTTTCCTCCTGCTTGATCAACATTGATAATCTTGATAGTCATTTTCTGGCCAACGAGAGATTGAAGACGAGCAAGAATTTCTGTTGCATTTGCGCCATCAACACGTGGGTAGTGCAACGGAGCAAGTTGTGAGACCGGAATAAATCCTTTAATACCATCAACCAAAACAAGAAGACCTCCTTTATTAGCCTCGTGAATAGTAACGTCGATCATTTCGCCTGTTTCGAACGTCTTCATGAATGATCTCCATGTTCGTTCTTGGCTCGCTTTTCGTAGTGAAAGAACGTAATAACCTTCATCATTTTCATCTTCAATAACGTATGCAAAGATTTTCTCGCCAGCCTTGATAGAATCAAGAGTGCCGATAGAATCATGAGCTTCTTTACCAGAAATTATACCAACCGCTACGCCGTTTAAATCGACGAGAAGTTTGTTGCCAACGATATCGATAACTTCACACTCAACAAGTGAGCCAAGTGAAGGAACAGAAAAAGCTGGACCATTTTTAAGTAGCTCTTCCATTAAAGGATTCGCTATTGCTGCAGGAGATACGGCTTGAACCATACGAAATGTGTTTGACGAGGTTGCTTAGTGTGAAATAAAAGTGCGTTTTTGTGCTTACTCAGGACCTCATCACTACCAAGTAAACCAAAAAAGCGCATAAAGATTAGGTCAGTATGCGCTTACAGTCAAGAAAAAGTGATCGTTCTGCGATTTATGCAATAAGCACTCCTTTTTTTTCGCTTTCTGTAGTCTTTTTTGAGCCCTTCACTTTACGCATCTTCTTCAATTCTAGCTTGCCACTGGTCATCTTTAATTGCACAACGTCGCCTTCTGTAACTGAACCATCTAAAATCATAGTGGTGAGAGGGTCTTGCACAAGATCTTGGATTTTTCGACGTGCAGGGCGAGCGCCATACTTTTCGTCGTAGCTTTCTTTTGCCAAATAATCGAGCGCCGCCGGCAATAATTGCAACGTGATATTTTTATCGTTAAGACGTACTTGAAGTTTATCGATAGTCAATTTTACAATCTGCTTAACATTGTCGTGGGTAAGGGGATTGAACATGACGATCTTATCGACACGATTGATAAACTCAGGCCTGAAGTAGTTTTTGAGCTCACCCATTACTTCATCTTTAAGAATAGAATATTCATGTTCAGCTGTCTTTAGTTCTTCTTTTGCAGTAGCAAATCCAATGGGGCCGGCCTTTTCGGTAAGACGAGAAGCGCCAATATTTGAAGTCATTACAATAATGGTATTTCTAAAATCTACGCGTCGACCCTTTCCGTCGGTTAAAATTCCATCTTCAAGAATTTGAAGGAGCATATTAAAGACATCTGGATGCGCTTTTTCAATTTCATCGAAGAGAACAACACTGTAAGGCTTTCGGCGAACCGTTTCAGTCAGCGAGCCGCCATCGTCGTAACCAACATAACCAGCTGTAGTTCCCGTTAAACGGCTCGTATTGTGGCGTTCCATAAACTCACTCATATCAATTTTAATGAGTGCCTTTTCATCGTGATAAATTTCTTCGGCTAGGGCTTTTACAAGTTCAGTTTTTCCGACTCCCGTAGGTCCCATAAAAATGAACGAGGCGATAGGGCGTTTTTCGTCAGAGATGCCTGCGCGTGATCGGCGAATTGCTTTTGAGACCTCGGCAACCGCGTCTTCTTGACCAATAATGC
>CAYHBN010000108.1:0-2870 GCA_964354865.1 uncultured Candidatus Peribacteria bacterium | reverse complement strand
GAAGCTTTTAAGTGACCCCAAAAGTCCGAAAAGTACTCTTTAGCGATCGAACGACTTAACGCTTGTTCACCGATAGCAATTCTGACTCGAATCAGAACTTTGTCACCAGTTTTGCTGTCAAGGCTGTTTTGAAAAGACTCCCTGATAAGCGCATCAGATGTGTTGTCTATGTCTTCATTATTGAAAAATTCCCCTTGAATTGGGTCTCGCGCTTTAGAGTGCGAATCCCTAATTGCAAAGTTCCATTGGATATTTTCAGTAGCCACTAAAATCTTGCCTCCCCCCGAGCTGGCTAGAAAATCTTATGAGTATCTATTAAGAGGATAAAGTTAGCCCCTTGGGCGTCCGTCGGTCAATATCCTGGGCGATTATTTGACCCTGCGTACCGCAAGACTGTCTCATCTTGAATGTATGGTCTTAATAAGGGAGAGAAAGCGTGCTCAAAAAAGAATTTACATTCATTGATCTTTTTGCCGGAATCGGGGGCATGCGTTTGGCGTTCGAAAAATGGGGCGGGAGATGTGTTTTTTCAAGCGAGTGGGACAAATTTGCTCAACAAACATATGAAGCCAACCACGACGAAGTCCCGGAAGGAGATATCACCCAGATCCCCTCATCGAAAATCCCTAAGCACGACGTTCTCCTTGGAGGGTTTCCTTGTCAGCCGTTTTCGCACGCCGGGCTAAAAGAGGGTTTTGATGACACCCGAGGAACTTTATTTTTTGAGGTCGAACGGATAATAAAGGCTAAAAAACCCTCGTTGGTATTGCTTGAAAATGTAAAAGGATTTGTTAGTCACGATAAGGGAAGGACACTCGCAACCGTTGAAGAAAAATTAAAAAATCTTGGCTACAAAGTTTATTGGAAAGTACTCAATGCTTCCGACTTTGGCCTACCGCAAAATCGCGAGCGAGTTTTTATTGTCGGCATCAATAATCTGAAAATAAAAAACGCAGAGTTTGTATTCCCAAAAGCCACTAAGAAACAAGTTTGCGTCGGAGATATTTTAGAAAAAAATCCTAAAGAGACTAAAAAGTATGAGTTATCTGACAAACTCTGGGAAGGTCATCAAAGACGACTTCGTCAACACCGAGAACGGGGGAATGGTTTCGGGTACAGCCTTTTTGAGTCTTCTTCTGTGCGCACCAGCACTATCTCTGCTCGGTACTACAAAGACGGATCTGAAATTTTAATTAAAAAAAGGAGAAATCCGCGCAAAATTACTCCGCGCGAAGCGGCGAGACTGCAGGGGTTTCCAGACAAGTTTTTAATTCCAGTGAGTGATACCCAGGCGTACCGACAGTTCGGAAATTCGGTGGCAATCAATGTTGTCCAAGCAGTCGCTAAGAATATGGTAATACTTCTTTAAAGCCCACTAGAATAAAATATGCCAAAATAGCAAAGGTATTGCTTGCCTAGGCGGCCTGTTTGTTAAGAGCGGTAGCGTTTCGTATGGATTTCGAACTCTGGCGCAGCGATCCAAAAACGAGATGCCATTAAGCAAGAAATTAAAAATATTTTTGATGAGAAAATCCGAGGTAAAGAGCCATTTCCAAAAAGTAAACAAGGGAATCATGACGGCTGGTAAGGGCATTGGCTTGAAGAGCAATTCGGTGTTGTCGCTAACAACAGAACCGAATCCGATTACAAAGGTTTCGAAATCAAAGACTCAACTGGCAGCAAAACTACTTTTGGCGACTGGCCGGCTGACGAATACATTTTTTTCTCACATAAAAAATGTGCTGAAGATTCGGCTAAGGCTTCAGCTTGTCCGAAATGCAAAAATTCTCAGTTAAATCGAGACAAAGAGTTTCTTCATATCTTTGGAACTCCTAATCCTAAAAAAAAGAATCGATATTCTTGGTCTGGTTCAGTATTTCCAAAAGTTGGTGAAACCAATTTTTATGGACAGACACTAGAAATTTCTAATGATGGTGACGTAAAAGCAATTTATCACTTTAGCAAAGATGAGAGAGAAAATAAAAATTCCTTATTGCCAGAGAATCTTAAGATTGATTATGTAGTGCTGGCAAAATGGCGAGCCGCATCACTTAAAGAAAAGCTAAAAAAATTTGGTAGATACGGTTGGGCCAAGTGTGTTCAACCCGCTCGCGGGCATGGAATATATACCGCAATCGAGTTCGGTAGGCCAATCAATTTCGACGCTTGGCTCGAAGGCCTTAGAAAAGGAATAATCATTTTAGACAGTGGAATGTACGAAGGCAATCGGCGACCCTATTCTTGTTGGCGAGCCAGTAATTCTTACTGGGCCGAGCAGGTGGAAGAAACTTATCCCGAGAAATCTTGACGGTATCAATTTGAGATTGGAACCGACCAGTAGTTTTCAAAAAAGTTTTCGTCTGTATCGCTTGGCCTAGACGTAAGTCTGTTCAAATCCTAATTTGTCTTGTCTTGCGTCTAGATTACTTGAGGGGGTCCTGAGACTGATGAAAGTCGTAGAGGCCAAACAGCTGGTTCTTGATCTCTTGGTTGGTCGCGGCTCTCTGTCGGATGTATCTGTTTTGGTCAACTCTGATTCTCCCGACGGCGACCCGGGAAAGTTTGTCATTGATGGGAAAGTTGCTCGGGCTATTCATCATTACGACGGATGGTATGTACCGATTGATCTGAATTGGTTCGATGGTGGCTTCGATCAACCAATGATTAATCGGTCACCGTTTTATTGGTACGTCTTTGCGATTCCTAAGCGCAACCGTTATTTGGCCGATCATTATTTTGTCTGCGACTATCTCCAGATGCGGGACTGGGTACTTGACTTTGCCGCTCCTCTTGGAAACGATCATCGCGACCACTCGAACTGGCGTGCTGATCTGCGCCTCTACCCCAGCACTGGAACTGAGCATCAGGGA
>CAYHBN010000107.1:0-2937 GCA_964354865.1 uncultured Candidatus Peribacteria bacterium | reverse complement strand
GCCTACGCGACAAAATGTGATCCTAGCCTAATTCTCTTACTCTCTCGCTCTCTAATCCTCTCTCATGCACTCTCTCGCCATCATTCTCTTTCCCGGCCTTAATACCGAGCTTGAAACAAAGCGCGAAATTGAACGTGCAGGAATGAAGGCCGAATTTGTTCGCTGGAATGAAGATCCTAAAAAATTAAAGAAATTCGATGGCTACGTTATTGGTGGAGGATTTTCGTACGAAGATCGTGGACGCGCTGGTGTAATTGCATCGCTCGACCCTATTATGGACGAGGTGAAATTGCAGGCAGCAAGCGGCAAACCCGTATTGGGAATTTGTAACGGCGCACAGATTTTAGTTGAATCAGGACTTGTTCCGGGCGCAGAAGGCGGCAGACAAGCGGTTGCACTTGCTCATAATAAACGAATCAAAGATGGCAAAATTTTAGGAACCGGATACTACAACGTGTGGGTTCGCATGAAAGTTTCAACGAATCCAAAATCATGCATGTTCACGTGGAACATGAGTGAGGGTGAAATTCTAGAGGCGCCCATCGCGCACGGAGAGGGCCGCTTTACCACGCAAATTGAAGGACTCATGTTAGAGCTTCGAGACCGAGGACAAATGCCATTCCGCTACTGCTCTGCAAACGGCGCAATTATGAGTGAGTTCCCCGACAATCCAAATGGCGCTGAGTTTAATGCCGCCGCATTGTGTAATCCCGCAGGAAACGTAATGGCGATTATGCCGCACCTTGAGCGCGCTCCCGAGGTGAGTGCAAAATTATTTAGTTCGTTAAAAGCTGCTCTCGACGATAAAAAAGGCGTTGAGGCAATTAAACGTCCAAAGCTTGCAGTGAAAAATACCGAAGCAAAACCAGAAGAATACAGCGCTCCAAAAAAAGGATTTCAAATGGCCGTTAAACTCAATATTACCGATAACGAAGCGCAGACTCACGAAATGACGCTCGCACGCATGGGATTTGAAGGCATTAAACTTGTTCGCGGCACACATATTGAAATTGAATATAAAGGTGGTATCAAAACGGGCTCAATCCTCTCCTCTAAATTATTACCTTCGTTCGAAAAAGAGGTAAAAAAGTTGGTGCAGACCGGCGTTATGTTAAACACGAACAAAGAGACGGCGATGATTTTATTGGGCAAAAAAATCTTTGAGTACAAGCCAAGCAAAGGCACACTCGCTCCGATTGATTATAAAAAACCCGAGAATAAATATGTGTTAATTACTCGTGAACGTGAAGACTTTGTCGGCATGAGCAAGCTTGCAACCTTGAATACCCGATTTAAAATGCCCGAAATAACGAGCGTGCGTGTTGGCACACTATGGTCGGTAGAATTCCCTGAGAGCATGAATAAAAAGGATCGCGAGGCGAACTGGAAAAAGATCTTAGATTCGCGAATTTTCTTTAATCCACATAGGCAGGTGGCGTGGATGGTATAATTAGTTTCCAATAAGAACAGCTACTTTATCAACAACTTCAATACAAACTGAAGCAGGAGCCTTGCATAAAAATTTAGTATATCGAGAGCGCCAATCAAGACTCTTTATATGATCCGCAAGAACTACTCCCTTCACTTTGTTTTGAGCTGGAATTTTAACTTCGAATGGATAGCCTTTTGAGATTGAGGTGATAGGACAAACAAGCACAAGCCCTGAATGTTTATTATATATTTCAGCAGAAAGCACCAACGCTGGTCGTAATCCAGACTGCTCACGGCCTTTTTGCGGACTAAAATCCATATAAATAAAATCTCCTTTTTGTGGAATGTAATTTTTTACCATATTTCATTACCAACAGGCTCACCCGTGTCGGTCTCGGGATGAATATTTTCAGGAGTTATACGTGAAACCAGTTCTTCGAGGGTATATCTTGGCTTAGAAATAATAAGAGCATTATTCTTTATACTCATCTCAACTTCACTTCCCTGCTCAATTTTCATTTCAGAAGCGATTGATTTAGGAATTCGCAGCGCAAGACTGTTCCCCCACTGGTTAATTTGTATCTTCATACCAGAATGATACATTGTATATACATTTGAGGCAAGGTGTTGAGATGGCATGTGCGGACTGTATCAGACTATTATGAACAAATTGTGAATAAAATCTGAAATGGCAAAAACGAGTGATCGATTTTTTGTTTTATATAAAAGGATTTCAGGCAGGAATTTATTGATGAATTTTCTTTTATGCGTGTGCGAAAATCGTGAATATATGTCGTTTTCGAGGCACATTCACGGTTTGTTCACGTGAACAAAATTTATCAGAGTAGACCTTTGAAAGTATCACCGGTGAAACTTTTTTGGATTTGAAAAACCCCACCTGCATAATGCCAGGTGAGGTTGCGAGCCCGTTCGATTGCCGGCGCCCCACCGCACGATTGCGGGGGACGTGGCATGGGCTGGGAGCGAGGGGGGGGGGTCAGTCCGCGCAGGAGAGGCGGATGACATCACCGTCGCGGGTGAGGGTGAGGTTGCGCACCCGGTAACGCGGCGCAGTGCCGCAGAAGACCGGGCAGACAGCCAGATTCGCACCCGTCGCGAGGGCGGACAGGTGGCTGATCTTGCCCTCCTCGCTCCGCTTGACCGTGTCCATGACGGCCGACTCGAGCTCGCCGGCCCACTCGGCGCCGTCCTGATCGATGATGGCGAAGCTCACCCCGTTCATCATCTTGAAGACGAAGCGGGTGTCACCGGGGACGACGTCGACCTCTGGGCTGACGAACTTGGCGGTCTCGGCGACGAAAACGTAGTTATGCTTGGAGACAGAGTAGCCGGCGAGAATCCCGTCGTAGACGACGTTGCTGACGACGCCCTTGAAGCGGGTGGAGAGGGCGGACAGCGTGGGGAAGAACTCGACGGGCGACTTGGGCTGGTTGTGCTCGGGATTCATAACGAATGTAACCGCGAATGATCAGAGTGTGCGAAGAG
>CAYHBN010000106.1:0-3067 GCA_964354865.1 uncultured Candidatus Peribacteria bacterium | reverse complement strand
GAAATACCGTAACTCAAATTGCCGTAATAGACTTTATTCATATAGAGCGCTAAGACTTCGTCTTTGGAGTATTTTTTGCTTACGCGCAGTGCAAATAGCGCTTCTTTTATTTTCTGAAAAACCGTTCTCTGCCGCTCAACTCCGAAAACATTTCGTATAAGTTGTTGCGTAATAGTTGAACCACCCGAAACCACTTTTCCACTTTCAACATTCTGAAATGCCGCGCGAATAATACCAAAAACGTCGACCCCCGCATGCGTGTAAAAATTAGCGTCTTCAACCTGAATTGTCGCGTCGATAAAGCTCTTTGAAATGTCGCCGAGAGCTACTTGATTCGTTCGCCCCGCTTCTGGGTTTAAGGTTTCATAAAGCAAAACGCCATTACGATCGTATATGCGCGTCGAGTTTGTAATTGCTCCGTCGAAAAACGAACCAACCGGATAAAAAAATATAAACATACCTATTAAGAAACCGACGAGGATAAGTAAATAGGCCAGCGCCAAAAGCAAAAAACGCCCACTGTTTTTTTGATTCACAAAAGACCGCAACGTCATAACATGTCTATTTCGCCAAAAATGAGCGACGAAGCTTCTTACCTTTTGCCAAAGACTCAGGAGTGACTTTTTCACTGCTCCAGTCTATCACAGGCCAATGGCACACATTGACAAGAACGAGATTTGCAATACAATAAATATCCATTAATAAAACTCTATGGATTCACGAACAGACCATCCCGCATATGTCGAAGCACACCGAGCGTATAACGATGCATATAATGCAGCTGATACATTTACCACAGAATCAAAGCGACGAGTACCAGAAAATGCCCCTCATATTGAAGCTGAACAAAAGAGAATTTTAGCAGAAAAAATTCAAATTATCGAAACGGCAATTCAAAGGATTATTACAGCAGGCGCAGAAATTCATGGACTCAGCGATGCTGAAATGCCAGCTGCGCAACGCGATCAGATTCTGGGGGCCTTCATTCCGGGACGTCTTCAAAATATGAAGAATTGGCTTAGCGCCTTACAACCGGACTCAGAACTGTGCGAATAAGAGAGAGCTCGCGGGCGGGGCCGTTGTGTGCCCCAGAAATGTGCGATTAAATAATCTTTTAGAGAGCGAATTGCTCTAACCACTCGTTGTGCCAAGCTATCTCTTTCCTATCGGTGGTCGTAACATAATAGGGGACCTTAGAATGAGTACGATCAGTTGTCATACTGAGATCTTTCCAACCCAACACAGGAAGCACCGCAACGTATGGCGCAGTCGAAAAACAGGTATTCTTCAAATCTACTTGAATACCCTTTACCGTACCATCCCAATTCGCAGTAAAACTCGCCCCGTTAACTATTATGACTTTGATTGAAAGTGCCGGATCAGTCTCTTCTGTTTCTCCCTGAGTTAGCGCTGAATGAATCAGAGCGCTTACTTTATTCCTATAGTTCCCCCCATAAAAAGTAGGATAAAAATGCATAGAATTTACTACCGTATCTAATACATCACTAACATCATGGTGAGGATTTTCTAATCTCTTTCTTTGTATCCCTCGAGTCGAAGTCGCCATCTGATTCGCAATCCTAGCATGGTCGAGATCAGAAAACCGACTAGCCACCTTCTGTTCGACCGCTTTAAACAGTGAACCTTGCCCATAATACCTCAGGAATAGTAAAGATGAGTCAAGAGGGTCAGATGTCAGTGCAGGATTTATTGCTTTTAAAACAGTGAAAATTGGTTCAATTTCTCCCATCTTATTATATATGGAAAAACTGCGTGTATCCGCACCATTTAACCAATGTGTGAGGGTAGCTTCTTTTCGCCCAAATTCATTACTATTACCAGGATTATGAGGTGTTGTTGCTAATGAAGGCCTTACTGAAGATACATGTCGGGGCAATAACGTTTTGGGGGAACATTCCTTTAACAAAGCTAAAACCGAATCTGCAATTAACGTTGAAATAGAATCAATATGAGGTGCAAAAGGTTGAAAATTCTCTAACACTTGATCCCCTGGGTTTTGAGATACGCTTCGAATATCAGGTACTGATGAATACCTGCTACTCAATTCCCCTGTTGCGACGATTCGTTCGTTTGACATAGAGCAAAATTTTTACCAAATATACTCCGAATATATACACCCTTATATAAATACGTCAATTACAGGCGGATTACACACCGATCCCTCAAAAAAATGATATAAATATTCTACCCATGCAACACATTAAAAAACCATCACGATTTCCCCTCAGACGGCTATTCAAAATCGCATTCACGGCAGCAGTCCTTGCAACCGCGCTTTACCTGTACTCAATTCACACCGTTCACTACTCCGGCACCGAACAAGTACGTGTAGACATACAAAACGGCGCATCGATGAGCCAAATCGCACAAATCCTCAAAGAAAAATCACTAATCAACTCCACTACATTTTTCAAAATACACGCGCGACTTTCAAATAGTGAACGTACTGTTAAAGCAGGACGCTACCAAATTGAACCAGATATGACTCCCGCAGGAATTTTAGAGTTTTTGGCACACCCAACAAATGGCGAAATTTCGGTCACAATCCCCGAAGGATATACAATTTTCGAGATCGATGAGAAACTCAATAAACAGGGCCTCATAACCGCAGGAATCTTTATCGAAGCGGCAAAAAAACCATCAGCCGAGATTCGAACACAGTACACATTCCTACCAAAAGACGCCACGCTCGAAGGCTATTTATTCCCCGACACGTACCTCGTTTTCGCCCAAGGATTTACACCAAACGAGCTCATTCAAAAAATGCTCAATAATTTTAAAAAACGTGTGATTGATTCTGGCGTGTTCACAACAGAAAACCTCGCCGACTCAATTACCATGGCCTCAATTCTCGAAAAAGAAATCCGCAACACCGAAGACATGCCCATCGCTGCAGGACTCTTACTAAAGCGCGTAAAAGAAGGCTGGCCGCTGCAAGTCGACGCCTCAATCCTCTACCAACGAGAACTAGACGAGAACTCTGCCGATGTCTCGCGCGCATTAACGAGATCTGATTTTGCGACTAACTCACCCTACAATACCTACG
>CAYHBN010000105.1:0-3239 GCA_964354865.1 uncultured Candidatus Peribacteria bacterium | reverse complement strand
TTTAGGTTATAGATATCCCCTATGCCTCGTACCCAAGCCTCGAAACCAAGCGAAAGCTCCCCTACCGCTAAACTACAAAACGCACCGCGTCGCCCTTCTCTTCGTGCACCTATCATTGTGGCCATTTGCGCCGCAGCAGCATTTGCCGTGCATCGAGCAACCGAAAAGAAAGAATCACCACTGAATAAACCGCCGGTGAGCGAAACAGCGAAAAATGATTTATTTACTCAGTCAGAAAGAAAATCAGTTGATCGCTCAAAACTACCTGAAGAACTCAACAGCGCGCTTTTAGGATTAGCTGAAGTAAAACTCATTAGCGAAGTATTCGACCCCAAAAAACCGAATTTGTATCTCATTCCACAAGAACACTTTGATGAAGGAGTAACTCCAGAAATTGCTGCAGAAATATTTTCACTTCAGGAAGACATCGTGCGTATTCATCATGCGCTTTTCTCACTTGGATTAAAACGACAACTCCTCGAAGGCGTTGAAATAAAAACTGAACTTCAACATAACACCGCGCGAAAAGAATTGGGAGAAGACGTTTTACGTTCATTCCCAACCTATAAAGAAACGGGGAAAGTGCATCGCGCCTATATAGCTGTAGAAGGAATATATGGAGATAAAATACGATCAGTTGGCGCAGAAAGTGAATTTGAGAGAGCCACCAAAATCTATGTTGATTTTAAAGAAAAAGATGAGAATCTGTTCCCTAAAGTAAAAGCAAAAATACTACAAAGCATGGGCGAAGAGCTTGGAGCAAATAATCCAGCTGAATTGAGTGAAGCACTCAAAAAAGTGTCTGCCAAAGAGCACACACGATTGGCAGCGTTATATGTTTTGGATAATCCTCAGTACAACGAATTTCTTAATGCAGCTGCTCGCCGTTATTACGACCGGCTTCAAGGACGAAATGTTCGTTTCGCACAAGCAATTGATGAAGAAACGGGCAATGACGACACCTCATTTATTCTTGGTGCGGGACATATCGATGATCTAACGCCACGCTTAGATAAAAGACATAATATATTTTTGCTGATACCGAAAGGTCTCGACGCCTCACATATGCATCCGTTCTTTACAAACTTCACTGAAGCGGATTACCGAAAAAACATTCTTGCGAGTGATTTATATATGTTTGGACTTGGTGATAAACCTACGTTCTCACTCTTTGAGTAAACACAAAAAGTTTAGCGACCAAAGTCCTAAGCATCCTACTCCCCCCCCTACCTCGGCACTATACACACCTCATTCATGCTCATAAGGCCCGCGTTACCAAAATGAGCGTCTATTCGGTCTGCTTGCCAGCGTACATAGTCATTCGGTTGCAAGTGTTGATCCAAGAAGTTCACCATATCGGTTGAGGTACCTGTGTCATATACGTGCAAATACGCTTTGTACTGATTGAACAGTTCGCCATAGAAGCCTAAAATTTTCCCGTCGCTTAGGTCAAGCTCATACCCATGCGCATCGTAACCGGTAATACAACCTGTGTCTCCCATCAGTTTCGCCAACATAATGCTCTTTCGCAAATATGGAATCGCTCCCGGATTAGATCTCATTGAAGTATAGCGAGGAAGCATCGCAGCGTGATGAGTAAGACTTGTGCGTAAATCTTCCATCGTATTTTCTCTCTTCAAGAACGGTAAATATTCATCGGCAATCATGCCTCCGACGGTTGCTTTCCACTCTTCTCCAAACGGACCGCTGAGTGCTGTAGGAATACGTTTTGTTAAATCGGGTGTTATACCAACAGCATGCGAATACTCGTGAGATGCAATACGACGCCCTGTCATTTCGGGGATATCTGCTTCTGTTTCAGGTAGTTTTTCTCCGAATACCGCCTCAAAAGCTGCTGCAATAAGAGGCAATTTTCTTTTCATCGCTACCGGATCGACCGAAATATCCAATCCTCCTTTAGCTCTGCATTCATCTTCATTTGGTAATATTTGACCAGCTGGATTTGAATCCATTTCGTGTCCAGCGCCCATAAAATGACGTGCCGCAAAAACGCTTCGCTCCATCAAGCTAAGACTGTCCATCATGGCATCAGTGTATTCTCCTTCAGCAAACAGTTCCCGGAGAATTTTCGCCATACGCGTACGAGTTTGAAGTGCAATATCGTTAATATTTTGAAACTCCTCATCAGGTGCACGCAAACTTGCCTCAGGTAGACGCTGAATACGATCAGTACCATACCCCGTTTCAATAGTATGAATATGCACCGGAAGATTCCGCCCATTCGTTTGACCAGGGAGCAATGTATCAGCCTCATACCAATCTTTGATATCACATGTTTGCCATGCTTTTGCAACTGCACGATAATAGGTTGCTTTTGTTTTTACCAAGGTACTCTCTTCATCAGAATCACGAGTTTCCGATAGTCCTTCAATATCTGAAGCGAGCGTTGCATACAAAGCTGAGAGCTTTGAAGTGTCATCAGCAAAAGCGACATTCCACTTTACCTCTTTCGACCCTTCATCACCTGTACGAATGGTTGCCAATTCGTCCTTTAAACCTCTTCGGAGTCGCTCATCAGAATCCATAACTTTGCCTGCATCGGCGTGCCAGCGAATAAAAAATTCATTTGTCGCATTAGCGATGTCAGCAAAGTGCCGATATTCCATACGTGCAGTCGCATTCAACGAATTCTCAGCGACCGCGCTTTCATTGACATAGCGGGTGACAAGTTGCCCTCGCAAACGATGCATCTGAGCGTATATTTTGAGCAACGGTTCTTTAAGGGGAGAATCTTCAAGAATACCTTTCCAGTCACCATTAGTAAAAATACTAGCGATTGCCGAAGGTACTGTTCCCAATTGAGCCTGTAAACGATTTAGAAAAAGCTCATTCAAAAATGTATCAATTACTTTAAAAGCTTGTGCAGGAGTGTTATCCATAATCTTACCCGCCGCTTCGTCTAATTCAGGGTACTCATCTGTTCTCTCTAAAAAACCTGCCAAAGCAACTTCTTCGGCAGGAGTAGAAGGGGCTAAAAGTGATGATTCAATTTCACTCATAAAAAACGAAATTAAGAATAGTTATTACTCTGTGTACGCGCTCAAATCTACGCCCAAGAATATTATTCTGTCAAATTTGATAAAGGAGGCTGTTTCACTGTCTCATTCGATCTGAAGACCCCGACCCGAGTGCCTCATTCTCACTAGACGGCTATAGCCCTTGGACATACACTAAAACCACGGTGTCAGACTCGACTGTTCTACCAAGCTCTTGAGCAA
>CAYHBN010000104.1:0-3446 GCA_964354865.1 uncultured Candidatus Peribacteria bacterium | reverse complement strand
GCTTTCCGACGAATGGATCAGTTGCAATCTTAAATGCCAAAGCGGCAAATGGTTCGTTAATATCTGAGTGACGAACTTCTGGCTCGCCCGTGTCTGGGTTTGTTCCTTTTGTTGGTGGAATATCCATTGGTGAAGGCAAGTATTCACACACGCCATCGAGTACCAACTGAACACCAAGATTTTTGAGTGATGATCCACAGTAAACCAAGTACAACTTGTTAGCCAAAACTCCTTTTCGAAGTCCCATTTTTATTTCTTCTTCGCTCAATTCTGTTCCGTTCAAATATTTTTCCATAAGCACATCGTCGTGCTCAGAAGCTTTTTCGACAACTTTCAAACGAGCTGCTTTTGTCTCTTCTAACATATCGTCTGGCAATGGAATCTCAACGATTTTTTCGCCGTTCGCACCCTCTGACTTAAATGCCTTCATTTTAATAACATCGATAATGCCGCTGAAAGTAGCCTCAGCGCCGATAGGCAACTGAACCGGAATTGCCTCTTTAGAAAGACGCTCGTGAATTGAATCCATGCTCATGTAAAAATCTGCACCGAGCTTGTCCATTTTATTAATAAACGCGATTCGAGGAACCTCGTATTTATCTGCCTGACGCCACACCGTTTCTGACTGTGGCTCAACCCCCTGTGAACCATCGAAAACAACGACACCACCATCGAGCACACGGAGTGAACGTTCAACCTCAACCGTAAAGTCGACGTGTCCTGGAGTATCAATAATATTGAATCGGTATTTTTTGCTTCCTACATCCCAAAAACAGGTTGTTGCGGCAGCGGTGATTGTAATACCGCGCTCTTTCTCTTGTTCCATCCAATCCATTTCAGCTGCACCTTCGTGCACCTCACCGATCTTGTGTTTTCGGCCTGTATAAAAGAGAACACGTTCAGTTGTGGTTGTCTTACCAGCATCGATATGCGCAATGATACCAAAGTTACGGGTAAGTTTGAGGTCGTCTGACATAGAGAAGAGGATTAGAGGAAAATTTGCACGCAGTTTGCGGCGCAACTATTATAGGGAGCGAAAAATTGAAGTCAAACGGTAATACTTTTTTTGAGCGATTGCACAAGCAGCGCGCTTGCCGGAATTCACTTAATATATTATTGTATTGGCAATATCAATTAAATAAAAATAAATATGAGTACACCTGAAAATAAAAAAGCTCAGAATGAAGTGCCACTCGAATTAAAGACTGATGGTAATTTGAGTAAGCCGGCAATTAATAATAATGTCGATGGTTATTTGCAAGATGTTGCTTCATTTACCGATGGCCATAATCTTTCGCTGGGAGAGCTCGATGAGAGCCATTCAGAGTCACCATCGAGTATCGTTGATAAAATTCTTAGTGAGAAAACAAAAAATCCAAACGTGCAGTCAGCACTTGATGAGGTAAAAGGCATGCCTCCATTAAATGCGAAGGAGATACAATTACTAGCCTATATAATTGCAGATTTAAAAGGAGATGAATATGACAACACTCCGGATCGCATTAAAGATACGGTTAGAATGACGTATGCTTCATTTTATTTAGCAAAGGAGCTTGGTTTTTCAACTGATGAATTATGGTCTTCTCCTCATGATCTTTGGCTCGTAGGAGCGCTTCAGGGCGTAAATGATTTGAAGCGTGCAGGTGTGAAAATTCATAATATTGATGATGATTATAGTACGGTTGTATATCGTCTGAGTTATCCTGAAGTAATCGAAGGGCTACTCGAAAAGAAAGGAGACTATCCTCAAGGTATTCGTGCTTCTGGAGTTAACTGGGATTGATATTTCGCTAGAGCTACCTTGCTTTTGCAGCGAGTCAGAAAAAAATTAATAACTAAAAATAATTAAACGAGTGAGTAAAGATATCACCCCACAATCAGTAGAGTTATCTCTCCCTGCTGCGCAAGTTCGCTTAAAATTAAAAGAGATGCTTGAGCAATATACTGGAGAGAAGAGTGTTGTTCGTGAAGAACTCAATAGAGCTGCGGGAACCACAGACGAGCACGATAAGCCTTTTCGACGATTTCGCGATGACTTAAAACGCAACATAAAGTTTCTTGGGGGAGTTTTAGAGCGTGGCAATTTTTCTCGTGCAGTGGAACATATTCAGGGCGCTGCAACCCAAGAAAATTTCAAAATGGCGTTAGATATTATGGCTGAAGGGAGCGGTGATTTGTTCGATGGAGTACCGGCGCACTCATACGCGAGAATGTGTCTTGAAGCGCAGATAGAAAGTTATGAAGAGCAGCTTGTATATCTTGAAAAAACACACGGCGAGTGGCTCCAATTAGATGGAATTACACCGCGCACCGAAAATGCGAGAACCCGTATTGCTGCGACTATTGGTCGACTTATTTCTGAACGGTAACTAGTATTAAAATTATTGATTCACGAGTGCACGTTTATTAGTGATTTGGATTCACCGGCATGACTTTCACATCTTTTAGTTTTTCTGATCACATCCGTTTTTTGAGGGATTGAAATAGAGTCGATTTCACCTTTGTTCATGAGAAATGAATATGATTATCGAACAAGTTTTGCACCGATCTCTCGTGCTCAAACGCTATAGCGTTTCATTGGCACGTCCTGTTATATTTTTCTTATGCGGAAAAAGATTATTAAAGTTGAAGTGAGAGAGAAGAGGTCACTCGATGAGTATATTCAGCTTTTGGATAAAATCCTTGAAAGGGTCGAAACTCGTAATTTGCCTTCGGCCAAAGATCAGCTAAAAGCTACTTTTCCCAATTATATTCGATTTGATAGCTACGGCGATTTATCTACGAACCGCATAAATGTATTAAAGTATGTAGATAGCGCTGTTCTTGATGACATGGATAAAATACAAATAACGCTATGTGAGAATCAACATGATGTATCTGAATTTACCAAGAGAATCGGTGAAAAATATAATGTCGGTATACAGTGGGATAAAGAGACGTTGTCAATAGCTGTGCGTAATCCATACGAAGAGTTTACTAATGCGGACGAAAATGCCGCAAATGTAATGCGAAAAAATCTTCCCCGTTTAGATCAAGCGCTTGGTATGCTTTCCCCTGCTGAGTTGAGTGCACTTCAAGCTTCAGGAAAACAAATTATCATTTCTCATACTGCAGCATATGATGATCGCCCAACCCCAAATCAGATTCCGGTAAACATTTTCAACGGCGACAAGCCAGTGGAACAGATGAAGGCTGATATTATGCACGAGATTGGTCGTTAAGTTTTAACAGAACAAACAAAAAATCGCGTCGCTCATTTCTGAGAAGGCGCGATTTTAAATTTCTATAGAAAGTTCTCGGCCTAGTACTTCGCCAAGTGAGCAAAAGCCTTATTCGCCTGTGCCATTCGGTGAACATCGTCGCGCTTCTTAACTGCTGGGCCTGCGCCGTTTGATGCTTCAAGAAGAACGTTTGCGAGTTTGATGTGCATTGGTTTTCCCTTGCCT
>CAYHBN010000103.1:0-3602 GCA_964354865.1 uncultured Candidatus Peribacteria bacterium | reverse complement strand
GCATCTTTATTTGTAATCAATGGTGCAGTCATAAGATGTGAAAAACCGCTAGTCGGTAACTCTAATATCTCTCCTATATTAGACAACTCATAGCCTGATTTATAATCTTTAATAAGATTATTAACTTCGGATCGCCACTCTTTTTGTCCTCTTTCCTTAGTAAATTTTTGATAGTGCTCCCCGCAGTTAGCATAACTATGAAAATATGTTTCTGTTGGCTCCGAAACGAAATCAAAAAGAAGTTCGATAATGTCAAAAATATCTTCTTCTGAATATTCGGATATGCTGCTCTCAATTGGCCAAAGATTATCTTTTCGCAGTTTAAGAAAAATAGCTGAATTTATATCGTAATCCAAAAAACCAGGTGAGATACCATCAGTTGCATCTACACAAGGGTAACCAAATGCTTCAGCGAAGTACCCCTTATGTTCAAATTGCTTATATAAAGTAGTAAATAATTTTTTTAGCATTTCCAAACTAAGAACAGTTGCTTCTAAATTTCTTTTTCTGTTTGAGAAATAGCGTCGGCTCGTTTTTTTTGACTCCGTTGAGATGTTATTATCCATACTTTACTTTTTGCTTCCAGAACCGTGTACCGAGTGGTAGCGCCAACGGGGATCGAACCCGTCTTTCCGCCTTGAAAGGGCAGTGTCCTAACCGATAGACGATGGCGCCAAATGTGCGACGTGCAGTTGACCCTTTAGCCAAATTGCCCGAGTAGTATAACAACGACCTGAAAAAACGCAATGTAACTGAAAACTATGAAAGGTCTGAACATGAAGATTTTTATAAACATGTTTTTTGACGAAGTTGTAAAATTGTTGTACTTTTGTGTTCGCGCGAACAGATTTATGTGAAAATTGTGTTATATTTAAGGGGATATGGCTAAATATGCGATTGTGATTTTTCCGTCAGGAGACTTAACAGAAATTCAAAGTTTTAGAGAGAAATTTGATCCAAAAGCTGAGTTGATTGCGCCACATATGACGCTCGTTTTTCCATTTCAAATGCCAGTAGATGATACTATTTTGCTCCATGAAATCGGTGAAAAGTTAAAGAAGTTCAGCCCTTTTTCGGTTGTATTAAAAGGAATGTATTTAGACCCTGAAGATAATCTTTTGCACCTGCTTGTACAAAATGGAGCCGAGAAAATTCGTGATCTGCATGATGAACTTTATTCTGGAATATTGGAGCCGTATTTAAGAAAAGATCTTTTATATACTCCACATATGACGATAGGACGAGGTGATCAAACAGCCCAGTCAGGAGATCTATATGTGTCACTGAGGTGCGACTCTGTCCAAATAATTCGAATTGATGATCCAAAAACGCCGAGAATTTTGGTTGCAGATTTTAAGCTCTAACGCGCTGAGCTTGTCGCTACTCCCGCTGGTCTTGTACAATACCCCCATGATACAAAAACTAATCGTTATCGCTCTCGCCTTTCTCGGTACCGCTATCGTTCAATGGTACGGTAATTTCGTGAGCAAGCTGCCCTCAAAGGGCTCCTATCTGGGCATCTCGTACGACTCTGCAATCGCCCGCGCACTTATTACTCAGTTCGAGTATCTGTGGGTCATAATCCTCGCAAACTTCTTTTTTACCCTCATGTTTAAGCTTGGAATTCCCGCATTTAAAGGGAATTTTCTCACCTTGGCAGCCGTGTGGCTCGCTATGGGCCCGATCGTCGCTTTTTTATATAGCACCTTAATTTTGAAGGAGAAGGCAACCGTTTTTGCCGGTATTGGATTGCTTCTCATTATTATCGGTGGCATTTTGGTGGTCGCACAGAACGAAATCGCGAAATTGTTTCAAAAATAGCGCCCTACTTCGTCACCCTCGTCGGTTCATCGTCACCGTACAAGGTCGTACGGTTTCCTCAGAATCTCCTCGGTTCCTCGTATTGCATCTATTTTTGAAACAATTTCAGCCTCTAACTTTTTTAACCCTCTCCCTCTCATGCGTTCAAAAATCACCGTCGTCGGTAGTGGATTCGTAGGTTCAACCGTTGCTCATTATATTGCCATGCACGAACTTGGCGACGTTGTATTAATCGATATTGCAGAAGGAATTCCACAGGGCAAAGCGCTCGATATGTGTGAGGCAACTCCCGTCGATGGTTGGGATGTTCGGGTGACCGGTACTAACTCATACGAAGATACTGCAAATTCAGACATCGTTGTTATTACCGCAGGGCTTCCACGAAAACCGGGCATGACTCGTGATGAACTTTTGGCTGTAAATATGGGCATTGTGAAAAATGTCAGTGAACAAGTTAAAAAATACTCTCCGAATGCAATTGTGATCGTCGTTACAAATCCGCTCGATGCAATGGTGTATACCGCATGGAAAGTTACCGGATTCGATTCACACCGCGTCGTTGGTATGGCGGGTGTGCTCGACACCGCTCGTATGCGTTGGTTTATCGCCGATGAGTTAAAAGTTTCCGTTGAAGATGTGCAGGCAATGGTACTCGGCGGTCACGGCGACACCATGGTTCCCGTTACTCGCTTGGCAACGGTTGGTGGTATTCCACTCCACGATTTATTGTCACAAGAAAAAATAGATGAGATTGTATTGCGCACTCAAAATGGGGGAGCCGAGATCGTGAATTTACTAAAAATGGGTTCTGCATACTACGCGCCAGCTGCTTCGGTTGTTGCAATGGTCGAGTCAATTTTGAAAGATAAAAAACGCATTTTGCCATGTGCTGCATACCTCGATGGTGAGTATGGTGTAAAAGGTGTATTCATTGGTGTGCCAACACTCCTCGGCCGCAATGGCGTCGAAAAAGTTATGGAGGTTAAATTCAATGACGCCGAAAAAGCAGTCTTTCAAAAGACCGTTGAACACGTTGTCGCTCTTACCGAAGAGGTAAAAGCAAAGCTGTAATTATTCGATCGCGATCATCTTGTTTTTCACTCAGGTGAGGAATACTCTCTTGTTATGAGAGTAGCAGCATTTGAATCGGGTCAAATTATTGGCACGCGCGATTTAGAGCTGCCTCATGCAGATATCCATCCCGAAGTAGATGAGAAAATGCAAACACTTGGCGCCGGATTTTCTAATGCAGTTATCAATCTCAAAAAAATCATAATGACCAGTCCTGGTTTTAGTACCTATGCAATTCACCTCGATTTTTTAGATCGTATTGCGACAGTTCCCGTCGATCAACACTCTGTCCCCATGTTAGAGGCGGCACTGCGCTCGTTGCATACGTTACAAGCTGAATTACACATTCATACAGAATGGCCGGCTATTGCAAAAATTAACAATGACATGACCTATCTCAAAGGATTTTTAGAAGGTCGTATTTTTGAAAAGATGAATGCATTAGAAAGAATCAAAGCGCTTCAAGGGTATATTTGGGTTACGGTTAAAGGATTATTAGATTCGCTTGGTATTCCAAGTGCATTAATAAGAAACTAAAAGAAATAAGGCTTGCCTTTCTGGTTAATTATGCTAAGGTTTCTCTGTTATGAAGAAGCTAGCTCCATGCCCACAGGGATTTGAACATCCACGAGGAAAAATATCTACACTTGAGACTGAACTTTCAAGTGCACTATTTTCAATACGCACGTTATCGGAAGTTCGTTTATCTA
>CAYHBN010000102.1:0-3787 GCA_964354865.1 uncultured Candidatus Peribacteria bacterium | reverse complement strand
GAAAGTCCTGCTTAAAAGCCTTTTACCAGCAATGAAAAAGGCTACACTCGATTCAAAGAAGACACTTGAAGTATATCAAGTCTTGAGCGCAGCAATTTCGAGTAAACATTCAATGGCGTATTCAAGCAATGAGAATATTGAGAATTTAATTAAAGACGTAAACGCCGCCGGCATTGCACGTGCAGAAGATGTAAAAAACGAAAATCCGACAACAGATATTTCGGATTTTTTTGCACTTACCCACTTCTCGGTAGGTGGGAACAAAACCGACAAATACATGAAAGAAAAAATTCTGCATAACACTTATATTGAAGAAGACGGCAGTATTATTAATGAGGTAACTATTTCGCGAACCAATACGTGGAGCCAAAAAAATGAAGATTCATTACGTGCCGTGCTAGCCACCTTTGGATTTAAAGAGATTCCGCCGCATGTGCTTAACATATTAGGAAAGTCATGGAACATTCATATGCTCCGCGTGTATGTGCCGAAGGGCAGTGTTTTACTCGAAAAAAGTGATAATGGGTACAAGCAAGATTTAAGCAAAAATGAAGGCGCCGAGATGGCGGGTAACAGTGGTCCTCGCGAATCCTCGCCTTTGCTCGCCTTCGGCATGGAAGATTCAGATGTTGGTGCAACATATTTTTCAGTGCGGCTCGATGTGGCGCCGGGCGATACGTATGCAACAACGCTCAGATACAAAATTCCACAGATGGTTGAAGTAAAAAACTCACTCCTCTCGCCCGGCGCCACGATCACCTACAACTTGAATATTATAAAACAGCCAAGCCAAGACGACGTTCACTTTGAGAAAAACATTTTTCCCTCAAATGGCATGCGCGTTCAATCAAACGCTAAAAACACATTCACTGTGACGCGCGATACTCGATTGAGCGAATTACTGGTGCGTTGATATCACACCGATTTCGGAATAATCCCAAGCTCAGTTAATCTGGCCCTCAAAGCCTCTGCAACTGAATGCAACAAACCTAAGTTGTTTCCAATCGCTACCTTATTATGGCCGTAAACCTCTGAGGGTATTCCATCTCCTTCACGTACAGTTGTTTTCGGTAATTTGTTATTTTGATCTGGATCAAGAAGCGTTATCAACCTATCAACTTCAGTAGCTGGTTTAACTCCTCTCTTTTCAGGACTGACATATTTTTGTAAATCAGCAAAAGTCGCACTAAGAACCTTTTTATCTGCAAACTCGTACCCGCCCATCGATGCTTTTCTCATAACTCGAAATGTAGCCAATCTCTGACTTTCAAAAACCTCATCGATGATAATCGTAGCACCACGTGGGAATTTTTCATTACCAAGTGAAGCAAGATTTTCGCGTAACGGTGCGCCAGAAGCTAGGTCAGAAGCTACTTGCTGCGCACTTATGGGCGCTGATGCATCGGTATTTTTTACATACCAATAGGTTCCTGCTTTAAATTGTGGAACTTCATTTGATGTATCTAAACCAGTTTGAGCTTCAGGAGAAGAAGGTGAATTCATATGCATGCATATTACACACTACCAAAAAATTTCGTCAAAAAAGAGCAGTAGACAGTATCCCTCAATTGTTTCGGTCAATTCCGCTGGGCAAACATGGCCTGCACATCGCGTCGTGCGCTTTGAATAACCTGCATCACCTCGCCATGACTATCCTGTTCTTGAGGGATTTCAAGTAGGCTGCCCGCAAACTGGCCATCGATTCCCATACGTTGAGAAACAAGTTTTTCTACCAACAGTCCCTCAGACTCAGCTCCCTGCGACGCAAGTGTATACGTTTGTGCGCCAAGCTCATTGACTATTTTTCCCGCAGCGCGAGCCAAATCAGCATAGGCATCGACTGGCTTGAATCCATATTCTTCATGCAAATAGTGTTCTATCAATCCATCGACGACGCAGTGCCCCTCGCAACCAACTGAACCATTCCCACCAGCATTGAGTGTTCCAACCGTTCCACCAATCTCTAAAAATCCAATCTGATGGCGCGTCTCATGCATGGTTGTATGCGCGAGGGTCTCAAAATCACGAAAGGCGTCGGGCCGCAGCGACTTTTTATCTACATTGAGCTCAAACATTCCAATCGCATCGCCCATTTTAGCGGGATCGCCAATTGCAAAATCATTAATACTTCTGCCGCTATCACGTTTATGTAGACTATCAGCTCGAGCAACCATTTTCAAAAATCCTTCTCCCGCGCTATCTAAAAGAGGAGCGCCGATTTTGTTTTCTTTCTCGGCTGCTGCGTCCACCACGTCACTTAGGTTTCTTTCCATAAGGCGTTGAGGTTAAGTACTAATCTACTTTTTAGGTAGACTTTAGTATGTGCCCGTTTATTTTGAGTTTCAAGAGGAATTTAAATACATAAACAAAAGGACCCCTTTGTGTTTGGGCCCTTTGGTTTTGGTTTTTAGCTCTATTTTGGAGCTATTTATTTGTCGCACCTTTTATTTTGCTTTTCCTTTTTGCTTTTTGCTATTACTGTTTTGTTTGGATTTGTTTTAAGTGTTTGTTAGTAACTATTTGTTTTTTGAGGTATTTTTTTGTTTTGGATTTCTGAACCTCAAATTTCAAAAATCATGTTATTGTATCAATATAGATTTTATTCGCAACCTCTTACGAATTACAAAGAATAAGAATATGGAACTTATCAGATTACACACCAAAGTTTTTACTCCAAATTTCGACCTTTTTTCGGGGATTTTAGAGGCACTTTTAAAGAACAAACAAATGCTCCGAGAAAAAGACATACTCATTGTTAACTCAAAAATTGTCGCGGTCAGCCAAGGAAGAGTGAGAGAGTTAGACGGAATAGCATCACCGGTGAAAGAAATTCGAAAAACGCACTACGGAAAAGGAATCGAAGACCCGCGTTTTGTTGAGCTTGTAATGAACGAAGCAGACACCGTAATTCCGGGCCCTATGCTCCTTACCATTAAAAATGGCATCTTTACTCCTGCAGCAGGGATTGACAGATCTAACAGCCCTCAGAATACCGTCGTACTATGGCCAAATGAACCATGGAACGTCGCATGGGAACTTTTCACCAAACTAAAAAAACACTTCAAACTAAAAAATCTCGGCGTTGTGATTGTTGACTCAACATGCCAACCGTTACGTGCAGGAACGAGCGGTGTCGCATTATCATGGGCGGGATTTGAAGGAGTTGAAGACGCACGCGGGCAAAAAGACATCTACAAAAAACCCCTTACCGTTACCAAAAAAGCAGTAGCAGACAATCTTGCCTGTGCAGCGCAAATTTTAATGGGAGAAGCGGCTGAAAAAGTTCCGCTCGTAGTTGTAAAAAATTCACCGGTGAAATTTTCACAGAAAAAACCGAAGAAAAATGAAGGCACTATAAAACCAGATGCATGTTTATATGCACAGTTGTATACTAACTTCATATGAGCAAGCCTTTTCGCATCGCCGTACTTGCCTCAACCAATGGCACCGACTTACAAGCAATCATAGATTCAATAAAAGTGGGTAGTCTTCATGCTGAGCTCGCATGCGTTGTGAGCAACAAGAAAAACTGCTTCGCACTTGAGCGAGCGCGCGCACAGGGATTTACCACTTACTTCGTCGATCCAAAAAATAAAAAAAAGGCATTCCAGCAAAAGTTGGAATGCCTTTTTTTCTTTTTCTAAAAAATTATAATGAATATTTTGCTGACCAAAAATATTCTCTACCTGCAAAACCCTGCGGTGTATATCCTGAGTAATTTGTAATTCCGTAATCGGTATTATATTTTGAAATCTTATCAGGATATGAATCGAAAATATTAAAAATT
>CAYHBN010000101.1:0-3923 GCA_964354865.1 uncultured Candidatus Peribacteria bacterium | reverse complement strand
AAATGAATGCAATGGGCTCTTTCATAAATCCTGCTCACTATTTTAGAGTGCAGTCTTTGAAGGATTTTAGATCAAAGCGAAAAGAAGCATGTATCGAAAAGGCTACACAACACGCATTTAAAGCGACTATTCGTCTTGGAACGACGAGTATCAATCACAAACGTGCACAAGAAAGACTCGCACAGCTTTCTCGTGTATTTTCATTTTACAATCAAGCAAACCTCAACAGCCTAAAGCCAAGCAAGGCAATGAGAAGCACTGCTCAAATAGACGCAATGCTTCATCGATCTCGGTCTAAGAAACAGAGCACTTTTGCAATTGATGAGTGTACAACATTGTATCACTACCCTCGCCCTGCCGATATTCCACACATTGTTCATGTAATAACGAAAAAAGCGCAAGCCCCTGAAGATTTACCACGTGAAAAAACACACGACGAAAACCTCGTTTCACTTTTTGGAGTTACGAACTTTCACAATGAATATGAGAAATTCGGAATTCTTCGCTCTGACCGTCGTAGACACACCTATTTATTAGGAAAAAGCGGTACGGGCAAGTCAAAGTTGATGGAGTTGCTTATTAACGAAGATATTCGAGCAGGACACGGCGTATGTCTTATTGATCCACATGGCGACCTTATCGACTCAGTCATGCGAAATATTCCTCCTGAAAGAGTGAATGACGTTGTTATATTCAACCCTGCAGATGTCGAATATCCAATAGGGTTTAATGTTCTTGCTCATACTCCTGAAGACAAACGTATAGGAGTTGCGAGCGGGTTTATCGACATTCTTAAAAAACTCTTTAAAGAACAGTGGAATAGCCGGCTTGAGCATATTACGCGTTTTGCTGTTTTGGCTGCGCTAGAACGCAGTGATTCTACAATTGTGACCGTGCTAAAACTCCTCACCGATGAATCATTTAGAACTATGGTTGTGTCTGAGCTAACCGATGAGCTTGTAAAATCGTACTGGCTTAACGAATTCCCGGCGATTAAAGAGAAATACAATCAAGAGACGATAATGCCATTGGTGAATAAAATTGGTCAGTTTATCGCATCACCTCTTATTCGAAATATCGTAAGCCAACCTCATAACAAACTTAATTTGGCCGAGTGTATGAAGAGTGGCAAAATTATTTTGATCCGAATTTCAAAGGGGAATCTTGGTGAAGAAAACGTCGCATTGCTTGGTTCGATGATCATTACAAAGCTGTATCACGCAGCACTTGAACGTTCACAGATTCCAGAAAACGAGAGACGTGATTTTTACCTGTACTGCGATGAGTTCCAATACTTTGCGACCGAGACCTTTGCAGAAATTTTATCTGAAGCACGTAAGTTTCGCTTCTGTCTAACAATGGCGCATCAGTACCTAGGGCAACTTTCGCCTGCGATGCGTTCAACTATTATAGGAAACGTTGGAACGCTCATTTCATTCAGAGTTGGCAGCGACGATGCACATATTTTAGAAAACGAATTCACGCCTGTATTCAAGGCACGCGATGTTATGAATCTTGGTGTTCGTGAATTTTATATTAAAACTTCAATTGAAGGTGAACTACGAAACGCATTTTCGGGAAGAACATTAAATGTAACGACTCCTCACTACTATTTGCAAGACAGCATTCTCGCATTGTCGAGAGCCCAATATGCAACGCCGCGTGCAGAGGTTGAACACATAATCTTTGAGAATCAAGAACGTGATCATAAATCAATCGAAAGTCTCGATGTTCCGGCAACAGAAAGTAATCAAGAAATTCTGCCATTAGAAGAGGCTTCGGGTATACTGAGCGAGTAGCTCTATGTCGAAGTCATTTACTCCAGATCAATTAGCTGTTGTGCAACACCGAAAAGGGCCGCTGCTCGTTATTGCAGGTGCTGGAACGGGAAAAACGCACACCATTACCGGTCGTGTTCTTTCGTTGATTAACGATGATGGCGTTTCGCCGGAATCAATTTTGGCACTCACGTTTACAGAAAAGGCCGCAGAAGAGATGCATACTCGAATTGTGACCGAATTACCACTTGGGTCGAGTGAACCGTTCATTGGGACGTTTCATGCATTTGCAGACCATGTTGTTCGCAGTCATGGACTCGATATTGGTATAAATCCTGAATTTACTTTAATTAAAGACGCCGACTTGCTCGTATTTTTGAGACAACACTACGATCGCTTCAGTTTTTCATATTATAGGAGTCGAAGCCAGCCATACAGCTTATTAGCGACCATGTCGCAGTATTTTGGCAGGCTGCAAGATGAAGCAATTTCACCAAAAATGTATGCAGATTGCATTGCAGAATTGAGTGAAAAAGCGACGACCGACGAAGAAAAAGAATACGTGATAAAACATGGCGAACTTGCGCAACTGTATGAAACCTACATGGCCTTGCTTATTGAAGAAGGCAAAATGGACTACGCGGGACTTACCTATCATGCGCGAGAAATCCTCATGACGAGACCCTCAGTTGCTGCTCACTACGCAGAAAAATACAAATATGTAATATTAGATGAATACCAAGATACCAACATAGTACAAAACGAGATGATCGATGCAATTGTGAAGCGTAATAAATCGATTATGGTGGTGGGTGACGACGATCAAGCAATTTACAAATGGAGAGGTGCCTCACTCCATAATATTTTGTCATTTAAACAGAACTTTCCCGACGCAACAGAGATCGTTTTGAATGATAATTACCGCTCCACGCAGCCGATTCTTGATTGTAGTTATGCGGTGATTCAAAAAAATAATCCGTATCGTCTTGAGGTGCAATCGGGTATAGATAAAAAACTTAAAAGCCGCGCATTCGACGAAGAAAAAATGTTTACGCAGCCAGAGATTCACCGATTCTCTCATTGGAATGAAGAGGTAAACTTTGTTGCCGAAAAAGCCATTCGAGCTATTAAAAAGAATCAAACTGTCGCAATTCTTGCGAGAACAAACGCACTACTCAAACCTTTTGTAGAGAAATTTGTAAATCGTGATATCGAATTTGAAACATCTACTACCATCGAGCTTATTTCAAAGCCAATCGTAAAAGACATGATTGCTTTTTTACGCGTCGTTTTAAACCCTTGGGACGATTTGAGTCTGTATAGATTATTAACACTGGCCGCTTTCAAGGTTCCTATGGAAGAGCTGCACGAAGCACTCAAGAATGCGCGTCATGATTCATTAGCGCTCTATACTTTTTTAAACGACGAGCAATGGGGGGGCATTAAAAAAGTCGTATCGACGACAATAGAACACGCGCGTGAAAACCCTGTAAGTACTATCATTGGTACATTTCTCGAAACATCGGGGTACCTTGCATACGCACAAGAACACGAAAATGCAGAAGAACTTACCGAACTTGCCCAGTTTTCTGAATTTATCCGTGAATTCGAAGAAAAACATACTCATAAAACAGTCGCTGATTTACTCGAATATATTCGTCTTTCAGAAGATGTTGGCAGTACAGATAATGGCTCTCAGCAGCGCGATAGCGCAAACAACCCTATTGCACTCATGACCATTCATGGCTCAAAAGGTCTCGAGTTCGATGTCGTATTTATTGTAGGCGCCGCACAGAATAAATTCCCCACCATAAACCGCAGCGACGCGCTACAAATCCCCGAAAGTTTAATAAAAGAAAAAGCGCGCGAGTCGTCGCATATAGAAGAAGAAAGAAGATTATTTTATGTTGCATGCACTCGAGCAAAGCAGATTTTAACGCTTACCTATAGCGATTTCTATGATGGTTCAAGAAAATTCAAACCTTCGATTTTTTGCGAAGAGGCACGGGTTTCAGGTACGGCGCGAGTCATTGATCACTCAACAGGAAACATGTCTTCAAACGATCAGCTCACCCTGAATCTTTCAAGTTCCTCTACTTCAAAAAAAGTATCCGTGCTTAAAAGTTTAAGCTACAGCCAACTTTC
>CAYHBN010000100.1:0-4017 GCA_964354865.1 uncultured Candidatus Peribacteria bacterium | reverse complement strand
CAGAATCTATCGGCGCAGGTGAAGAGGTCTACCATTTGTCATGGTGTGAAAAAGCTCCTGCGTATGGACCAGTGACGTGTTCGCAATCATTGGTTGATGCCCATACCGAGTACAAAAAAGTGTGTGTCGATCTAAGTTCAAAAGATAAAAAAACGGTGATTGAAGGAGTTCCTGCGAAGGGATGTTTGAAGGAGGGAGCAAAAGTTGCAGAAAAAATAAAATATAAAATTGATGGAAAGGGTAAAGAGTTTGATTTGCCATATTACCAGATGGATCCGCCTTCGGATCCGAAATGTTTAGAGGAGATTGATAATCAAGCTTTTATTTATGGGCGAAAGTATGCTGTGAGCGAAATCTCTAATGCTAATGATGCCACGGCGGCCGCAAAAGATCACAATAACCCTAATAATATTATAGGAAATGTCAGTTGGCCAGGTCCTGTTGCTGCTGATGAAGCTCAAAAGTATGCCATGAAGGCATTCGCGCCGATACCAGAAAATACTGTGATCGTAGCTCAAGAAGCTTACGAAATCGTTCAATGTGCTGCAGTTGATATGTTGATAACGCCCGAAGGAGACAACGGAAAAATAAAAGGTCCCGATGCGGCGGTAAAAAGATTTGAAGAATTATACAGAGGGCCTTTCGAGACCCTCATCAAAGCCGGTTGCAACAATGACAACTCGAAAGAATCAAACTCACTTACGCCAAATGCGTTTTTAAGCTGTACCCTCTCTGAACGTATTAATGGTGAGTCGGGTACCGACCTTCTCGCACGCTACGTAGGTGCGCTGTATCGTTGGGCGGCGGGTGTTATTGGAATTATCTCAGTACTCGTGATAGTTGTTTCTGGCATTCAAACGACTGTTGATTCAGGGGGCCTCGAAAAAGCAAAAGAACGAATTATGCAGTCTCTCATGGGATTAGTGCTGCTCTTTTTGTCAGCGCTTATTCTCTATTCAATAAATCCAACATTCTTTACCGGATGAAAAAACTTCTTATTACTTTCGTAGTACTTGTGGCCCTCGTCAGTGGGCAGGGGATTGTGCGAGCCGTTGGGCCTGCTCCAGATTCTGCTGCAGTTGATGAACCCATGAAAGAAGATTTCGCAAATCCACGCCCGATTCCGTGTGTGCCAAGTTTACCTTGTGTGAGTGTTAGTACTCAATCGAGTGGGCCTGGAACACGTGCGTATGTTTTAGAAACCTACGGCACCGAATTAATGGTCACCTTTTTAGGATTCATTGCGCTCGCCTCGGTCATTTTTATTATCTACGGTGGTTTGCAAATGCACATTGCACTCGGTAACGACGAGGCAATTGGTAAGGCGAAAAAGACTCTTACGTGGGCAGTTGGTGGGCTCGTTGTTGCTATGATGGCCGGTGCAATAGTCACAATTATTACTAAGATTTCATTCTGAAAATCATGAAAAAAATCCTCACAAAATTAATTTTCTTCACTGCACTTGTTGCTATATTTGTGCCTAGTGTGATTTTTGCAGCGGGGCGTGAAGTGCCATCGATTGATGGTATGAATGGAATATTGCCATCTAGATCTGTATGGGATCCTAGTACTGGTACCTGGGCAATACCAACGGGAGATTTAGAAGAGAACATCCTTCCAGCCGCAATCAAAATGTTTTTAGGAGTAGTCGCGACTATCTCATTCGTAATGTTTATTTACTCGGGTGTTAACTTGATAATTTCTCAAGGTAACGAAGAAGAGATGACCAAGTTTAAGAATATGCTTATCTGGTCCGTGGTTGGTTTAGTCGTTATTACTATGGCATACGCAATTGTTAAAGGAGTTTTGGATCTTAACTTTGAAGTCTAATGAAAAAGTTTTTAATTATTATAGGATTTGTAGCAACGATCATGATGGCTACCGTGCCCGTATCACTAGCGGTAGAGAATTTAGACCCGTCTTTTTTACCAAAAGGAATGCCTACATTGAGTGGAACAAAAGCAGTGGAAGACTATGGGGTTAATTATGCGCGAATAGTATTGGTGCAAAGATTTCTCAACGTTGTCATGAGTTCAGCCGCAATAATCGCAACTTTCTTCATACTGTACAGCGGCTTTAACTTAGTGATCTCTCATGGCGAAGACGACAAAATGGGACCTGCTAAAAAGGGCTTAACATGGGCACTGCTCGGGCTTGTATTTATTATGCTTTCATACTCGATCATGAGCTTTGTTATTAAGACAGCGCTTTCGGCTGAAGATCCCGATGCGGCAGGTGAGTCAACGAGTGACCAGATTGATGCCGGGAATAGTAAAGATGCAACTTACGGTAAAACTCCAGGTCCTATCCCTGATGAAATGCAGGCTCAAGAAGATTTTGCTGCAGTGAAGAGATCTTCAGAATCTGCTGCAGTAGAATTAGGTGCTGATAGAGCCGCAGCAGAGTTAGCTGCTGATAGAGCAAGGTTGAATGTAAAATAGCATCTCACCCCTCAATCTTCGGAAACAAAATTTCCGGTTTTGTCAGTGTTGTTCCTTCTTTGAGTACACCCCACTCAATTGCATTTGGGTACAATTTTTCGGCGCTGTAGTTGAGTGCGGTTTGAATTTTTTTCGATGTATCGGGTAAGAAAGGCGAGAGCATTAAACTTGCGTGTCTAATGATTTCGAGCAGGTTATACAGACATACATGAACCTTCATCGGCTCTGTTTTTGCCATCATCCAGGGCTTTTGTTCGTCTATATACTGGTTCGCAAAGGTCGAAAGTTGAAACACGCACTCGAGCCCACGCTTTAAATCAAACGAATTTATCGCCGCTTGATAGTCCTTCCATGTTTCTAAAACTTTCATCACAATCGGTTCTTCACGAACTTGCGCCGGAACTTTTCCACTACAATATTTTTCAGTCATTGTTAGCACGCGGCTCACCAAGTTGCCCAAGTTATTACCCAGTTCGCCCGCATATAGAGCGCTAAAACGATTTTTATTAAAATCACCGTCTTCAGTTGTCGGAATTTCACGGAGCAAATAATAGCGAAGCGCATCGATTCCAAATTGACCACCGATTTCGAAAGGATCAACCACATTGCCCAATGACTTGCTCATTTTTTGTCCCTCGGATGTAATATAACCATGCACGTAAATTACCCTAGGCAAGGGGAGTTCGGCCGCCATTAACATCGCAATCCAAATACCCGCGTGAAAGCGCAAAATATCTTTGCCAATCAAATGCACATTTGCCGGCCAGAATTTTGTGAAAAGGTCTGCGTCAGGCGCTTCATCATGTTCTCCCGGAGTCTCATTTTTCACGCCGCCTTCGGCGCTGTCTGCCCCAAATCCCACGCCACTCAAATAATTTGTGAGCGCGTCGCCCCACACATACATTGCCTGCGTGTCGTCGCCCGGTACTGGAATTCCCCACGAAAGTGCTTCAACAGGCCGTGAAAAACTCACATCTCGTTTGTCGGTCATGCCCGATTCAATTAATCCGAGCATCTCATTTTTGCGTGATTCAGGAACAATTTTAAGCGTGTCGCTCTCAATCAACTCTTTAATTTTCGACAAATAGGCGCTGTATCGGAAAAAATAATTTTCTTCTTTAAATTGAATTGGTTCTTTTAAATGATTCGGACATTTGCCATCTACTAAATCTTTTTCAGTCACGTATGCTTCGCAACCAACACAGTACAATCCTTCATATGTTTTTTTGTAAATTGCATCGGCGGCAACAAGTTTTTTCCAAAATGTTTGGCAGGTGCGAACGTGAAAACCATCGGTGGTGCGAATAAAACGGTCACTTGAAATGTTCATGAATTTTCCCAATCGGCGAAATTCTGCGGAGTTTTGATCAGCCAATGCCTCGACGCTCAGGCCATTATCCCGCGCAGTTTGTGCCATTTTTAGGCCATGTTCGTCGGTACCGGTCAAAAAGTATACGTCGTCACCAACAAGTCGGTGGTATCGAGCAAGGCAGTCAGCTTGAGTAAGTTCCATAGCAAAACCCACGTGCGGTTTTGAGTTTGTATAGGCAATTGAGGTCGTGATGTAGAAGGTAGA
>CAYHBN010000099.1:0-4065 GCA_964354865.1 uncultured Candidatus Peribacteria bacterium | reverse complement strand
CACGAAAATCTTTTATGAGCGAAATAGTACCTACGAGATTATCTGCAATATCGAGATAAGGAATTATTCGAGCATCGAATCCGGTTTTATTGCCATATCGTTCATCAAGATGTGTGCGAAGTGGTTCGTGGTCTTCGTTAAGCGGAGAAAGTTTAAATCCGAGTCTGCGTCCGATACCGCGACCAAGCAGATCGAGCAAATGTATACAGTTTTCTGCGAAGAGTACTTGAACAGCGCTTGTTTGCCCATGTCTTTCATTGTCGTCATGAACAGTAGGTCTCTGTAAGAGCGTTTTAACTTGTTCGGTGAGATGCCTCGAAATCATTCTATCGACAACCCCTTCGGCCGTAGACTTTGAACTGTGGGCCATTGATTCATCGTCGTGAGTAAGTGACTCTTTAATTTTTCGACGAATATTTCGATCAAATAATCCGCCACGCAAAAAATCTTTGAGTGATTTGAGTGTTAGGTGATCATCGATATATGTGCGAATTTCAGGGTCGGCATTTTCGCGTACCCCTAATGCCTCAGAAGCAGAGAGCTTCCATCCGTGTTTATTCTGTTTATCTATCATATTCTGTATGCGTGCAAGAACATCGACAAGAGAACGTCGCCATTCGGTATGGTCATTCTTTTTATCTTCAGTCGAAAGTGAGGGTGCCTCGCGATGAAGTGCCGTTATAATTTGGTGTGGTTTTAAGAGGATAGACTCTGTCGCTGGTTCATTTGCCAGGCAGTCTTTGAGTATTCGTCTGCACTCTGAGTGATTATCTTCTTGTATGACAATAATCTGACTTTTTCCGTCTTCTCGTTGGTCGTGATCTGCATCTGCCAAAATGCCTAGAAGTAGATTTGCATCTATAACAAAAGCATCACTGCGGCCCGTATAAACGGGTCCAGAGGGCGATTCGTACACATCGCAAAGGTAGTGTGACCCATTTTCCGACAGACCCGTCATGAGTGGGTTTGCCGTTTCGAGAACATCGTCTAAATATTTTATGAGACTCATGAGTAATCTTCTTCCGTATTTTCTTTCAATAACTCCAATCCACTCGTCTGCGTGGTGCGGATGCTCTTTGTCTGTGTAAACTTTTGCAAGAGTTGTTGCGAGCTCATGGCTCAGGCTCCGTACTCGTTTATTGTCGGTATACATGACGTCTTGCATGAATTCGAAGTCTGCAAAAACTCTATCGGGGTCGCAAGAGTGAGGCGTCTCATTTTCAATCGGCGTGCTGTCGCTTTCAAGAATTTGTGTGGTCATATGGTAGTACTAGTTTTGCATTCTACCCCCTTTCTTGAAGGAGTACAGGGCTGGCGCAACAATATAGTTCTATTGTCAATTTATTTTGATAAACCTTCAAAACCCTGTGTTATAATCCCCGTGCTCTATGGCTAAAGCTAAATCAGTAAATATCGCCTTCCGCTGCACTGAGTGCAACCGAGTTATCAAAACCTCGACACGCGGACCAAAGACAGACTTCACTAAAAAGCCGATCAAACGTTTCTGCAAAACAGAACGCAGACATGTGCTTACTAAGGTGAAGGATGTCAAAAAACCTGCAAAGAAATAGGAACCTTTGAAAAACGCGCTGCGGTGGTCCTCGCGGATCCTCGCTTCTGCTCGTCAACTGCGTCGTTTTTTCCCTCACCGTACCGCTTGTACGGTTCGGTCAAAAACCCCTTGTTTCCTCGCATTGCATCTTTTTTTCAAAGAACCCAGTTCAATAAATCCATGAAAAGATTTGTGCGCATTATTGGGCTTATTGCAGCGCTCCTTGTACTAGGAACTTTTAGTGCTGGTTTTTTGTATTATCAAAAAAATCTAAAACCAGTATACGTAACCTCGGCGACACAAGCCGGCAAACATCTCGAGGATTATTTCCCGTTAGAGAGTAGTTTTTTTGTATTTGTTGATGCCAAAAATGAAGAGCAGCGCGCAAAGACCGATGAGCTTCTGAAGCGAGTTGGCGGAAAAACATCTCAAGAGTACGTAAACGATTTGGCCGACAATCTTATAAAAGACGGCACACTTACTCGAGATGCCGCGATGGAGCTTACGCAGAGTCCTCGGATCGCATTAGGAGGGGCATTGCCCACCTTCAACTTGGGCGCAAAAAAAACTGTTAAAAAAACAGATGCGGCGCTTTATGTTGTTTTTGAAACGCCAAAAGCGGTTGAAATTGTTGAGGCTATTAATGCCTTGCCCGATGCGCGAGAGCTGAATCAGCAAGGAAAAAAAGAAAAAGTTTTTGCTGCTGCGAGCGGCGATGTGATCGTGTTTTCGACTGATCCAGTAGAGAAAATTGCAGCACTTGCACACCGAAAAATGTGGGAGAAAAAGTCACTTTCTCAGTCAGATAATTTTAAGAAATATGCCATTCATTTTGAACAAAACTCACCTGTGAATTTGTATGTAGAAATGCCGCAGGTGCTCGTTGTTGGCTCTTTTTTCGCCGGCGAAGAGGGATTCAGCATGAACAGCTGGAGCCACATTATTACCACAGAACAAAACAAAGATAGTGCACAGAAAATGCTCTCAATCTACACGAAAGAGCATACGTCTCTCATTAAAAATATTCCAACGAATGGACTTCTGTTGTTTGTCGAAAATTTCGATCTTGCGACACAGTTTTCACTCCAGCCGGCGGTTAGTGATTTTATTAAAAAATCAGTGGGAATAGATCTCGAAAAAGATATTGGAGATACGGTTACCGATTTTGTGATGCAAGATGTAGGTCAGCCGATTCCGGCTTTGTCGTTGTATCTGGATACGAGTGCAAATCAAAACGTGGCAGGCGGCAGTTCTTTCGGCATACTAAAAAAACTTGATGAGCAGATAAATAAATTGATCATTTTCGCAAACTACACGGTTAAAACAGATCCGGTAAAAGGTCCCTTTGCTTCAAGAACGGCCGTGGTAAATACGGGTATTTCTGCGACTCGCATTACGCTTCATCCTGAAAATATTGCCGATGGTGTCGCGCTGCCGCCCTTTTTATCGCAACTCGCGAACTCACTTGCCATTACGTATGGCACCGTTCAAAGAGGCGATTTTGCCATGACTTTTATTTCTACAAATCCTTTTATAATCGAGAATTTAGCTAATGAAGGATTATGGGGAGTTGGTACCGATAGTTTGCCGAAGTATCGCGATGAGACGATGAAAAATGGGGGGCTTTCGTACATTGCAGTTGGAAAATTTGGAGATTCTATTGCGCGGATTATTGAGTTGATTGATGCGTCTTCAAGTAGGCCCGTGTCTCAAACAGGTGAAAAAAGCGCTATGAGCAAGGTTGCAGTCGCGCTTCGTGAAAAAAGTAAAAAATTTGGAGGATTATATGCGGTAACTGGTACTGATGGAGAAGGAATCGTGCAAAAAATACTTTTAAAGATTGTAAAGTAAAAGTTCGTAACATTAGGGGCCCAAAGGTGTATTTATTAGTGCAGCTGCACATGTTTGCAGTAGCCGCCCTCCGAAAGGCAGGGCGTCCATAAACTCCTAACTTTTTACCAATTTATTTTATGAAAATATTTAGAAAACAGAAACTCGATGCCCGCATTACCGAGTTTGCCGTAGTTACACTTATTTCAATTATGACTCTTTTACCGGTTGTCGCGAGCGCGCAAGGTGCTGCGATTGCGCTTGTTGCTGAGCAAAACAGGGTCGCACTTTCTCCGCTCCCCGCGTTTTCAGATGTCGATGGGCATCATCCCTATTCAGATTCGATTGCCCGTGTTCGTGCGCTTGGGGTCGTGAAGGGGAATCCCGATGGTACCTTTGCTCCTGATAAAACTATTAACCGTGCAGAGCTCGCGACGATGGTTGTTGCTTCTTTGACGGTGAGTGCAAAAGGTTCAAACTGTTTTACCGATGTGCACAGTGAATGGTTTGCGCCGTATGTATGTGAAGCCAAAAAAAGAGGATTGGTGAGCGGCTATCCCGATGGTAGTTATCAGCCATTTAACAACGTAAATTTTTCTGAGGCAGCTTTGATTATTGCAAAAGCAGAGGGGTTGAATCCGCAGGGTGCAATCAATGGGCAACCATGGTATCAGCCAGCTCTC
>CAYHBN010000098.1:0-4124 GCA_964354865.1 uncultured Candidatus Peribacteria bacterium | reverse complement strand
CAACGACCCATCTGCTTCAACGACCGATACCACTGAGACAACCGAACCCGAGCCGATCAAGGCTGCCAAAGCCGGTGATTGGCACCGTGAGTTGCCGTGTGACGATGTGTTTTGTATTAAACTTGAATTGAGATACAAGACCGAAAGTTCATTTACCGTCAGCGATAACTGCGTGCTGTGTCATGTTCAAAAAATCAACGAATCGTTTAATAAATTATTGAGTCATAACTTAGTACCAAATAAAATCACTGGTAATTTGCTCGAAGGGCCAAAGTGTAAAGATGCCCTTTATAAAGCAAACTGGCTCACCTCAAATATTATTGTTATTGGTCAGCCAATTCTCACTCCGCCGAACGATGACCTTATTATCAAAGGCGACATTTGGGCGAATATGAAGTTGTTCTGGCAGCGTTATGTCGATGTTCCAAAAAAGTGTGACGAAGGTGAGGCCTGCCGAATTTCTACGGCAGAGCAGGTGCTTTCTCAGTCTAAACCAAATGCGACGTTTGACGATACAACTACAGCCATGGCGCAAGAAGATCGTGCAATAAAAAACAATAAAATTAAAGAATATCGCGCCGCGCAACTTAAGCGTCAAGTAGAGGCGCAGGCGGGTCAGTACAGTGTGATTATGCAAGAAATGACTACGATGAACGATTACTTCGACAACTTTATGAAGACATTCGATGACTTAACAAAAGATCCTAAAACATCGCCCTGTGGAAAATTAACTAACATAGAATATTGCCAATAATGAAACGAATTACTTCTCTTATTCTCACTGCGTTACTGCTCTCGACCGTCATGTCGGGTACGCTTTTAGCTGCGGAGCGATACGAGAATTTTAAGATGTTTGGTCCGGCCGATTCGGGTACTGGTAAAGATCCTCGTTTTACCGAATGTTTTGCAGGGCTCGTCGATTTTCTCTATGTGTCGATTGGTTCTGGTTTTACAAAACCAGGTAGCGACTTTGTCGATTATTGGCACGATTTCTTGTTGTATCAGCCACATTATGCCGATGTGTATGGTGTTGTGCGTCAGCTCAATGCCGCCCGTTATTCGGTCATTAGTACATTTTTGCGTTGTCAGCCAGAGCGTTTTAAACAAGTTACGTCTCGCTATTATGTACTTGAAGCAGAGTTGTATTTTGTTCGTCACTTTATTAATACGTGGGCCGATGGATTCCCTGAAAGAATTATCGCCGATGAAAATCGTAAAGAATTTCGGCAGGAATTTGTACAGTATATGATTTCAAAAACTCCCGATGCTGCAGACAAAAACGAGCAGCTCGCAAAGTTTGGCGGATACTTCGATTCGTTTATGGCGAAGTACAAAAATAAAGTAAAAGAGTATGGCGAAAGTAAAAATTCGAGTGATCCTGCATGGGGTCAAATTAAAGAAAAATGGGAGAATTTAAAAAATACATTTTCTGATTTGGGGTCATCAGTGAAAGGATTAGGAGGCGACGCCGCTGATCTTGGCGAGGCGTTAGTGCCTTCATCGCCAGGCTCACTTATTAGCTCTATATTCAGTCGTGTTGACGCTTGTGCACAGGTGGGGAGCGACGATAGTTACTGCGTGAGTGATGCAATTAAATATCTCAATGAGCATGATGTTGTTGCAGAGGCCGAGCAAAAACGCGATGCATTGCTCAATGCAAAACGAGTTAACTCCGTTACGTTTGGTGAAGTTCACGCTGCAGTCGATGCAGCGAATCAGCCTACGCCAGAAGACCTGCTCAGCGAATCTGAAATGTTAAAAAAATACGAAGTGCTTTATGGTTCGGTTGGGTCTAATGGAATTGCCGAGATGATTCAAAATACCGATACACTTCTTGCGACGCTTACCAATGGTCGAGGGCCGGGGCCATTTGGGCCAAAAATTTCAGGTAGTTTGAAGCCGCTCGAAAAAATATCGGAGTGCGCCGACGATATCGAAGACAAGCAGTGTCATTAAATTTATCGTCTAAACAAGAAAGCAAAAAATGTTCCTGAGTGTTTTTGTCGAACGTTTCGTAATCGCTCAAGTCGAGCTTCACGAGATTCGAGTGAACCGGATTTTTGCATGTCTTTTAACTCAGAAATAAAATTAACGTTGTCAGATTTACAATAGACGCAGAGGTCGATTTTTGCCGAGATTTTTTTGCCGCAGTTGAAGCAGTTGAAGAGCATAGGAATGTTACGTTGAACTTTCATCTAAAAAAGTATCGAGGGCGCTCTCGCGTATTCTGTAAACGCGCCCAATTTTTACTGCCTTCAGTCGCTTTGACTTTATAAGCTTCAACACCGTAAACGGGTGCAGTTGCAGAAGTTTTGCGGCGGCTTCGACGGTAATTACGGAATCTTTCATTTATTTTGAGTCAATTCTATTGAACTGCTCATAATTGTAGCAAATGTAGATTAACTTTTCAAACATCAAATATAACAAGATCACTTGTATCAAATACTAAATGTGTTTGCAAGATTTAAAGAGGTTTTGCACGTATCTAATTAGTTTTGCACATTATAAACATGTTTTGCACATGTTATGAACGCTTGGTGCAAAACTAGTATGTTCAAAAGTGGTGTACAAAGTTTAGTAAAAAGTTAACCAATGGAGTTCAATTTGATTTAATTCTATTAAACTTTACTAAATCTTTCCGCGGCTCGTGTTTATCAAAAAAACCGTATATATAACAGCGAGTCATCGGATTTTTTAGTGGTTCGGTATTTCTAAAAAATAATTCCTGAGTGCTGATATGTTGGCGGGTTCTTGAGCCATTGTTGTATATGTGTTCCTATAGAACTCGTCGCCTGGTACGGGTCTCGATGATTGTGTGCACGAGTTACCGGATCAATTGTATACATGCGACCTCTGAGAAGAGAGTCATCAACGTAGGCAGCCCACTCTGTGTACGGTAGCAATCGTTTAGAATCTGCATGATGTTCAGGACTTTCGTCGCGCGCCGAGACTATTAAGTTTTCCGTAAACGCGGGAGTTGAAAAACGATGCTGCACCGCATATGGTGAAACGCTTTCATCGATTTCTCCATCGATGATTGTTGGTCCGACATAGGTAAGACCATGTTCACTCTGCATTTCGTCTATGAATTTTTGCGGCAACATTTTGCCCCGTACATAGACTAGCGCCGCGAGTAATGCATTATGCTCGTCAGCTTCGTTTAAGTGCATGTTCGTTGGCATATCTACCACATGCCCATGCCCGAGTAGTTGCATTAATGCTCTGTCTGTTCCATTCGTAATCCCACGAATAACAATCGAGTGTTTTGGCGCGTCTTGTTGAGTAGGTAATGCCTTTTTTGTTGTGACCTCATAGCCGGGATACAATTTCGCAGAGTGTGCACTCAAAGAGCGCTCGTATCCTATCTCTCTCATTTTTCCATTGCGAATCGGTTCATTGGTGATACTCACTCGGCCTTGTCCTTGCTGTCGCAACATTTCATCAAAAAAGTCTGTGCACAGTTGTTCAGATTGATTCATATATCAGGTGTATTACAAAAGTAAGACACCTAAAATATCACACGTTCTACCGATTGCGTCAATAGGGGCTTATCCCTGACTATCGTTTTCAATTAAGTCATCGTTGTCGAGAACCAGTGCAGGAGCCATTTCAAGAGGTGCTTGTACCGTTTCTGGAGTAGCGGCCACCTCAGTTGAAGCAGCTGGCGTGCTTGTCGCAGTTGTTGCAGCCTCTGCTTTGAGCGCTGCTTCTTTTTTATCTTTTTCCATCGCCTTTGAAAGTTTTATTTCTGCCATACGTTCTTCTCTAATCTTAGCCATCTCATCTTTCGAAGCTTTCGTTTCAGTATTTGTTTCTATGTGCATAATATTGAATGGGATTTCGATACCTGCTTCACCAAGTGTCTCAAACATGTCATGCATAACCTGGCTTTTTAGTTGGTACCAGCCATCGCGTGAACCAACCCAGAAACGTGCCTGCAAATTCACTGCACTATCGCCATATTCTTTAACAATAATACTCGGTGCTGGTTTTTTTAGGATTTTTGAATTTGCTTTTAACTCAGTAATAATAACGTGAGTCGCATATTTTAAGTTGGTATCGTAGGCAATCGGAATGTCGAACGTAACCCGTCGTGTAGGATTTGTCGTGTAACTAATAACTTC
>CAYHBN010000097.1:0-4319 GCA_964354865.1 uncultured Candidatus Peribacteria bacterium | reverse complement strand
GTGCGTAGGTAGGGCGCATTGTATTAATGTAATTTTATGGTATTGTGCATCGAGATATGGCGAAAGAAAATTTTCCAGAACAGTTCGCGGCAACATGTCGTGAGGTTGAATCGTACTTACTAGCTCACCAAGGAGTAAAAGGTGGAGCCGAGGTACATGTAAAACCAAGAGTTTTGGGAATTCCACCTGCTTCAAAAGAACTTCCCGATGCGGTGAAAAAGCTTGCGAAAGATTTTAGCGGGCGAGTACACAGACCTAAATTAGATACTGTTGATGCTGCTCTTGTGAGAGAAAGGAATAGGGGAACAGTTGCTGGTGCAAATATGCCCGAAGAGCTCGTTGAAGGCATTACGATTCCTTATTTCGCTGTTTTAGAGGAGATGGATCTGAATCCACCACATGCAGATGGATTTACTATGGACTGTAGATTGAAAACTCAGAATAGAGTTCTTGAGTCGTCTCGCTGTCACTCAGACTTTTTACCAGAAGATGTTGGTTTTGGAGTATCTGTGCAAAATCCTTCGAGCGATTTTATTGCTGTTTTGAGGCGAGTTCCTCCATTAGATAAATTTTTAGATTGTGTTGTAAAAGGATCAACAGTATCTGTTCGTTTGCGAGCTCGTGATATTGGCACTGAAAATGCTGATTTTGGTTGTTATCTTGAAGCTACTGCGCTCCCCGGCAGACCTAAGAATGTTGTAGATATGGCCTTTTCAAGTCCTGTAACCGGTAAATATCAATATTCGAAGTATAGGGTGCCAGATCAGCAATGGTCTATTGAGACAACTACGGTTTCTCGTGAACCCACGCTTTCGAGTCCTGAATTGGTTGTGATTAAGTGCAAACAAATTTATGAGGCACTGTTGCCGATCTTGAATGAAATTTTGCACGGAAGAACAATACAAAAAATAAACCACGCTGAAAAGTTGTGGCGTTCGATTAACAGAAGAGAGCCAAAATAACTTTCACTATTGCCGGTTTACAATTTTGCTTTGTTTGAGTACAGTGGCCGGTGGTTTCGACGTATTTGTTAACTCCCTCCCCATGACTCCTCTCGCACCTTTTACACCCGATGTGAATCCGTATGTTCGAACGTTAAAAAATGGCTACCGAGTGAGCAATCTTCAGAGAATTTTACAAGTTGCCGATGAAAATAAATTTGGAGTGGTGGCGACAAATATTCGTTCTAAGTGGATTTTAAACGCAGTGCTTCGCGCAGCGTGGGAGGTTAAATCACCGGTGATTTTAGAGGTTGCAGAGTCAGAGGTGAAATACTGTGACATGGCTCCTGCTCGTTTGTCAGATTTAGCGCATGATGGAATCGAGCAGATGATCGCCGAATTTGGCTATAGCGTTCCGGTTGTGTTGCATCACGATCATATTAAAAGAGATGTTGATGGATGTATGCAAAGAACCATTGAAGCCGGTTTTTCTTCTCTTTTGGTTGACCTGTCAGACAGACCACTCGAAGAAAATATTGCAAAGTGTGTTGAGGTTGTTCAAAAAGTTCATCCACTGGGAATTTCGCTCGAGATTGAAGAAGGAGAAGTGGGCGCGGCATCGGCGTTGGCTGACCCGAAAGTTCGCGACAATATTGGTAATTATTATACAAAGGTTGAGGACGCTCGCCGTCTGGTTGAAGCAGTTCGTCCCGAGGCGATTTCGTTTTTTGTGGGCAATGGGCATGGTGTGTATCTCGAAACACCACACATTGGTTGGGATCGCATTCGTGAAATTACCGACATGGCGCGCCCGATGGGAGCATACGGTGTGTTGCATGGTGGCAGCGGTTTAACTCCTGAAAATTTTACTCGTGCGGTCGAGATGGGCGCTCGTAAATTTAATTATGCGACGGCGCTTTCTGATATTTGGTTTAAATTTTTGCCGGCAGAACTCATCGCCCGTATGGAGGCGTTCGGTGCCGAAAAAGGCAAACCGATGCGCTATATTTTAAATCACTTTTTGCCCGAGATTGAAAAGCTCGATCACCGCGAGGGCGAGCGTGCCATTAAAGAACACGTCATTATGATGATGGAGACGGCATACCACTCAGCCGGAAAGGCGGGGTTGTATCTGTAGAAAGTGCCCTATTTTAGATGTTCCGTAGTTTATAGAATGTTGCTTTCCCTTTTGCGTGGCGCTCAATAAATCCTAATTCAATGAGTTTATTGAAATCAAGGTTGCGTGTTGGTTTTGCTCGTTTCGTGAGCGAGGCGTAAATTTTATCGGTAATGTAATCGTTGCTTTTTATGTATTCAAGAAGAAGTTTGTGGTGTGATTGTAGTTCAGTAGCGGGAGTTTTTGACTCCATTTGTATGACCTTTGAAACCCGTAACAGCTCGTCGATAATGCCATCTGTGAAGTACTCGAGCCAGGGAGTAAAATCTGTTTCATTTTGTATATCATAATAGTTACCTCGTACACCGACGTACTGAAAGTATGTTGAAACATTTTGATTATAATAATTTTCAAAACTAAAAAGATTAAATGTATCTAGCCCAACTGCTGCCAATAACACTTTTGTAGCAAGGCGAACGGTTCTGCCATTGCCGTCCATAAATGGGTGAATGATTACAAATTGTTTATGAAAGATTCCAGCAACAATCAGTGGATCAAGTATCATTCGATTGGTGTCGATATAGGTCAATAACTCCTTCATTAAGAGGGGAATATCGGTATCGTCTGGTGGCCAGTAGGTCGTTTTTCCTGTTCCAGGATCATTTACAAAAACAGGTTCTTTTCTTATTTTTCCATTTCTTGATGGTGCTAAAAGCCCTTTTGTCACGGTCTTTTGTATTTGTAAGATGAGCGAAAGGTCGAATGATATCCGAGATTTTTTTACTTCTTCATTGAGTGAAACGAGTGCCTCGTTGTAGTTGATGACCTCACGTTCACTATCCCGTATGTACTGTGGGTGGTTTTTTAGGATTTTTTTGACTTCGGTTAGCGGAAGGGGGTTTCCTTCAATACTTGTCGATGCATGAGCAGAGACCTCACGGGCTTTCTTTTCTAATTCTACAAGAACGATTTTTCTGAAATGTTTATTATTTAGCTCAAAAATGAGCGTTGCTACGCGCTTAATATTTGAGAGGAGCTTTGGGGATATGGTGTATTTCGGGTTGAACATATGTGATTATAGTCTCATTATAGACGAAAGATAGACGAATGGGAAGGCGGAATAGTGAGGTGCTTTCGGGGTGCGATGGCTTGAATTAGCCATAAAATTTTGGTATACTGAGAAGATGGCTAAAATGAACGAATATAAAAAAGTAACGATTTTTTTGATCGGTGTGGTGGCGCTTAAGGTTGCGTTCACCTTTTTTGCCGATTCGTATGGCGATTTGTCGCTGCGTGATCTGTTTTCGAGTGTCTTGAATACACAGAATATTGTTTCTCTGACGAATGAGTCGCGAAAGGCGGCAGGGTTGAGTGACTTGAAAATCGACTACAAACTGCGCATTGCGGCGCAACGAAAGGCCGAAGATATGCTGAAAAATCAGTATTTTGCGCATGAGGGTCCGACGGGCAAACTCGCCTGGGATTTTATGGACGAATCGGGCTACACCTATATATATGGTGGCGAAAACTTGGCGATGAACTTTAAAACAGCAGAAGAGGTGAGCGAGGGCTGGCTCGCGAGTGTGACGCATAAGGCGAATATTATGAATGATACCTACACGCAAATTGGCGTGGGCGTTGCGAGCGGAAAGTTTCTTGGAGCTGATACTACGGTCGTGGTGCAGATGTTCGGTAAGCCACTGAGGGCAAGTGCGCAGAAGAGTTTAGTGGCGGCGAAGGCAACGCCGAAGGCGCTGCCACCCAAGAAGTCAAAGGCAATTGCGAAGCAAGTACCCGTACAAAATGGAGGTGCGAAAAATGTGGCCGTTAAAAATCCTGTAAAATTGAAGGAGTATATTTCTAAATTGGTGCAAAATAATGTGGCGGATTGGCTGCCCGCAGCCAAAACAAGTCAAGTATATGCCGTTTCTGAGGGGGGAGTGCCGACCAAAAAGCTCCTCGATTTATTCTTTGTGTATATAGTGGTCAGTGGTGTGGGAATTTTCGCGTGGCGGTTTGTTACGAAATAACAGGTTTGCATAAGGTGTGGATTTTTGAGTTTGGCTTTAACTCAAGCCAAAAGTTTGACGACACTGCCGTATTCATGTAAAAGTTGCGACTAGGTTTATTAACGTATCCTTAACAACTTTATATGAACAAGAAATTGTTGGTTCGCCTTAAAAAGGTAACAAGTTCGGCTATTTTGGTGCTGATGCTTTATGTCTTATTAAGTAAGTACGTTTTTGAGGCTATCGATTATT
>CAYHBN010000096.1:0-4375 GCA_964354865.1 uncultured Candidatus Peribacteria bacterium | reverse complement strand
CGATTACTTTATCGAGGGAATGATAGGGAGCATTCATTATTTAAATCCAGTTTTTGCAGATTTTAACGATACGGATCGTGATCTTGATGAACTCATTTTTTCTGGATTAATTAAATATGACCCGATTGCAAAGAATTTCTATCCAGATCTTGCGCAAAGCATTAATCGTTCATCTGATGATAAAAAAATTACGATTGAACTTAAAAAAAATGTCACCTGGCATGATGGACAACCCCTTACTACAGAGGATATTCTTTATACCTACCGAGATATTATACAAAGCCCTGGATTTAAAAATCCCGTACTGCGAGCGGCGTTTGATGGCGTCCAAATTGAAGCAAGCGATGCGAACCACATTGTCTTTACTCTTCCTCATCCAAATTCATACTTTATATCAGAACTGACCGTCGGAATTTTACCAAAACATATTTTAGGAGAAACACCCCTCAGTGACTTTGAAAAGTCGCCTTTTAATAAAAACCCAATTGGCACTGGCCCGTATAAAGTAGTTAGTTCAAAGCTAGGACAAAATGGCGATAGCGTAAGCCTTGCCGCATTTGAAAACTATTATGGAACCAAACCAACAATCGAAAAGCTAAAAATGGTAACATTTAGCGACGATTCGAGTCTTTTAAAAGAAATTGATGCACTTGATTCAATAGGGAAAATTCATCCCGGCTCAGAGCTTGCGAATAAAGTAAAAACTGATGAAAAGTTTAATTCCCTCAATTATCACCTAAATCAGTTCACCGCACTCTACTTGAATACAGATAATGAACTTTTGAGCGAAACTAAAGTTCGTAAAGCGGTATCACTCTCACTTAACAAAGATGAACTAGTGAATGAGACTCAAAATAGAATAGATACAATTCTTTTTGAAGCAAAGACTAAAGATGAACATTTTATATATGATTCAAGTAAAGCAGAAGCCCTTTTTTCTGAAGCAGGATTCAATAAAAATGAGCAGGGGAATCGGTTTAGCCCTAAAGGTCAACGCATGATATTACCACTCGTGTCGCTTGATAAAGTAGGAACAGAATTACCAACGCTTATTGCCTCTCAGTTCGCTAAAATGGGAATCGAAGTTCCTATTCGGATTGTGAATGAAGAAGAGTTTACTAATTTGGTGAATTCTCGAGAATATGCGATTCTCTTAGTCAGACAAAGTTTGGGCTATAATCGTGATGTGTATCCACTCTTTCACTCTAGCCAATCTCAAAATCTTGAAAAAGAAGATTTAAAAGAGCCATCAGCAACAAATACAGATACAACTCAAGATACTGTTGTCATAAGTGGAACTCCTGGGCTCAATTTTGCAAATTTTAGAAGTTTTCGTACCGATGGACTTACCGAAGCAATTCGAAAAGCAGATGTCCCCTCTGATAAAGATAAGCTCTTGGCGGAACTTTCGGCAATTCTTTCTGAAGAGAATCCCATTATTTTCATATCTACACCTCAATATATCTACGCCATAAATAAATCTATTGCGCCATTCCCTGTGTCTGCGCTAGACTTTCACAGCGATCGGTTAAGTGTCTTGACCACTTTATCAAGGCAGTAAGCCAAAAAACGCTAGCAGCTCGTGCTACTCATTCACTCCATAATTTCTCTACCATGAAAGTAATCTTCACCTCAACCGTTAAAGATGTAGCCCTTAAAGGAGATATTAAAAATGTCACCGAAGGATATTTCAGAAATTACCTATTGCCTCGAGATTTCGCAGTTCATGCTTCAGATAAAGCATTGGCTGCTTGGGAGACACGCCGCAAAGAACTTATGCTTGAACGAGAGAACCTTGTAAAACAATTCGACGAAATGAAACGTCGTCTTGCTGACGGAAAAGTTGTGATTGCGAAGAAAGTTACCACAAAGAACACTTTGTACGGAGGAGTTAAACCAAGCGATGTTGCAGCTGCAATTAAAGAAGCAATGAAAGTTGATATTCAAGAAGACATGATCGTTGTTCCTGACCACATCAAAGCTGTTGGTACCTACGCAGTAACTATCAGACTTGGTGAAGGAGTATCAACACAGCTAGACATCGAAGTCGTTAAAAAATAAGTTTTCAACTTTTTATAACTGGCACACATGGCAAAACTACTTGGCCTCGATATTGGCGAAAAGAGGATTGGCTATGCGATTGCCGATGATACATTAGGAATAGCTTTTCCTAGAGGTTTCATTTTACGTGGTGACAATAAAACCGTCTTCACTAGTATTGAAAAGGTCTGCAACGAGGAGAATATTTCAAAGATTATTGTGGGGGAACCGCTCGGTGAAGAAAACGAACAGACGAAACGATCAAAATCTATACATGCTTTTATTGATAGTCTTTTAAAAACGATCTCAATATCACTTGAGTGCAGCTTTGTTGACGAATCATTTAGCTCAAAAGAAGCACTCGCTCGCATACCTCTCAAACGTGATCGCAAGGTAAAAGGCGCCGACGATTCAATCGCGGCACAGATAATTTTGGAGAGGTATATGAATCAATAAGGTATTCGCTGCGCTCATGCTAAATTGCTAAGTCCTGCTTAAAAGGGGAACCAGCAGGACGCCAATTTGCGTTTGCAAATTTGGTTGCGGAGGGTGGATTCGAACCACCGACCTCAAGGTTATGAGCCTTGCGAGCTGCCTCTGCTCCACTCCGCATGCGGATTGTAGAGTATTCGCCAGCACTTGTAAACAGATAGGCAACCCATTATAATCTCGACGCAAAAAAGCATTACACGGTAATGCCGCGAGATGAGCGAAGGATTTCCGCCGAGCGGGGTACTAAGCGAAATCGAGTTTACAAATATGTCTGCGTAGCTCAGATGGTTAGAGCGTGGGACTCATAAGCCCAAGGTCGTCGGTTCAATTCCGACCGCAGACACCAAGTACAAATTGCTTAGATAGAAGTGATTATTTCTAATACCTTCGGGAGAGTAATACCCCATTTTAATAAAACACGAGGCAAAATGTTTGCTGCAGAATTTCTGTGTCTCTCTTGCGGTTCAAGGTTGAGACCCGCAAGTACCTCAAATGCCAGATTATTTGGTGTCATTTTTAGGTTTTCTAATTTTAATCTTCGAATCAATACAATTATTCCTGCAAGAAGGTCTACGGTCGAACTCGTATCTGGCTCTTTATCATTCAATAAAAATCGAATTCCCTGCCACGTTGACACTGGTACTAAAGCAGGACCGACTCCTACAAGTCTATCAGGGCCAGCTACACTATAATCAGGCAATAAATCATACAAATCTGCCGTATGATCACCCATCACATGAGCAACCCTACCATTCGCTGCTCTTACGGGATCAGAAATCGGTGGTAATAATCCAACGATCATATTTGCTTCAGTAGCTCTTCCTCTTTCGGTTTCTTCAACTTCTTCAGATTCATTACCTGATTCCAAAGCATCAAGTGCCAAAAGCTCATCAAGAGTGTTTCGTTCGTTAAATTCTCCCATAACAATATAAATTAGATATTAAATTGGAGCCTAGTATCCAACAGAAAAGCGATCTCTGTCAAACAAGAATAAATACCATTTTTGCGGATTTGAAAGGCTTTGATAATACTTGCTCGTATAGGCATATACTTGGTCATCTTGCGTAGTTTTCGTAGAAGCGTGCGATGTATCAGGCAACAAAACAATTACCTCTTCACCGGGACGCACTAAATTAAAGTTCTGTTTCGCAATTTTTTCTTTATATGCAGCCGATCCATAGTATTCATAATCTTCAATCAACATGGCATTTTGTTGCTCTAGTTTTTTATTTTCATCTGCGGCGGTTGAAATAAAAGTATCTACTTGATAACTTTTATAGAGCGCTGTCGAAAGCACATAGAGCATATACGCAAGCAACACAATCTCTATAACAATCACCATTTTTGTCGTTTTAGGAGCGTCTGAGTATGACATAAGAAGTGTAACGACGCGTGGAACGCGAAGCCCAAATACTATACAATATGCATGCGATGAAAAATAGCGTGACTACACAAATTTCGTTCGACAAAAAATCACACGTGTACATGATCGGTATTCTCGGCTCAGGCATGAGCGGGCTAGCGGGAATTTTGGCTGACAGGGGAGTTTTAGTAAGTGGTAGTGATGCAACGTTTTCGCCAAGAACAAAGGGACTCGAAAAAAAAGGGGTAAAAATGTACGAGGGAATAAATCCTAAAAAAATTACATCGAAAAGTGTGTGTGTGATTGCTTCGCTTGCAGTTGCAGAAGATCATCCCGAAAAGGTAGCGGCTCGTGCGATGAATATTCCAATTTTAACGTATCCCGAAGCCGTTGGAATCCTCACAAGACAATTACGCACTATTTCTATATGCGGAACACATGGAAAAACAACGACAACGGCGATGATTGCCATAGTTCTTT
>CAYHBN010000095.1:0-4390 GCA_964354865.1 uncultured Candidatus Peribacteria bacterium | reverse complement strand
CTAAAAGAAAAGTTCACTGAAAAAATGGATCTTGGTTCATAGCTGCAACAACATCCGCCATCACTCCCCACGCACCACTCGGGCCACGTGCGAGCGCTTTGCCAGTCGGTGCAGAGTCCGTGCGTGTCGCCTCAACATGCTGAACAGCAGCTGGAGAAGAGACAACCTCAATTCGTGGAGATGCTCCAGGGACAACGAGCGCTGGCCCGGGAAGAACTTCCACTGGGTTTTGCGCAGACAACGGAGAAGCAACACGAGTAGGCTGTACTGCTACGGCAGGACGATGCATCGGTTCAGCAGGACGCGGTGCTGAAACTGGCGTTGGCGCAACAACAGGAGCAGGTTGTACTTGAGCTGCTTTGGTCGCTTGAGGGGTAGCCACCTGTGGGGATTGTTGTTCAACCTGCCCCATCAATTCACTCACCCTCAGCGCCAAGCGAGTACGCTCGCCGGTAATAGCATTCAACTCTCTTCTCAGTTGATCCTTTCTTCCACCAAACGCTTTTTGCAACTCGCTGAGAACTTTTCTTTCTTTCGCGCGAAGTTCTACTTGTCTCTCTCGTGCTTGCCCAAGTTCAGTATATTGTGGTCCCTCTGCTCCCATAGAATAAGTATGTAAAGATATAAAATGACAGACGTTTCAGTGACTCACTGTAGGCTATAAGCCTATCAAAAATCAAGCAGTGGGAGCATACAACTGCGCATGTCGACTTGCTCGCCACGCTTCTATTAATGCAGAGTCATCTAATTTGCACCACGCTTTAGCTTCATCTTGAAGTTCTTTACCGTTATACAATTTTTCTTTTACTCCGGCGATACCAGTCAGTGTCTTTTTTGCTGTGTGCGTGTCGCCTTGAGCTAAGGCAATATTCGCTAATCCAAAACGACTCCACAGATGATTATCAAATATGCCAGAGGCTGTTGAATATTTTCGACGTGCACTCAATAAGTCACCTTTCATCGCATATGCAAGCCCCGCATTATAATGAAGATCTGGATCATCTTTGCAAAATCCCAAACCAAGTTCAAAGGCATAGAGTGCCTCATCGAGTTTGCCCTCATGCAACAAACTACCTCCAACATGAAGCAAATGACCACTCGCAAATCCAGCCAAAAGGGGCATGACATGCATGACCGGATGCACCTGCAACTGCCTAGAAAGTTCCCTATGAGCATCAATAAATACAGGATGCCTGCGTTTATTGTGTAATAAATCATCAAGTTCATGAGCCATTTTTTTATCTTGAATTGGCATACCACGCATATTCACTCCCACAAGACCCATATTGGTATCGTAGAGATGCAATTGTCCTGTTTTTGTTTTGATAGCAATTGATCCATGCCCACCGATGAGACCCTGGCTTGCTTGAAGCACGTTGCAATAAAAAAGATCATCATACCTGACTCCCGCCTGCAAAAGCTGTGATGCAATCAACCATGGGCCGCTAAAACAACTTGTGTCTTTTCTATCTACTACATGGGTTGGAAATCCTTTTTCCCAATCAGGAGATGCTTCTTCTTGTGCAAAGTTACTGTGATAGTACGATACATGCCGCACGACACGATGCGCAATTTCTTGCTGAAGAGCAACGTATGCAAAGGGATTATGATGCGTATCAACGAGCTGCAATTCCTCTCGTAACTGATGAGATCCAATCGCTACATTGAGACGACGTGTTGCCGATGCATCAGGCTCAGTAGGATGAGCAGCAAAAAATCTGGCGATATTCATTATGCTCTCTTGATGCCGTGCGCGTGCGTTTGGGTTATCAGCTAAAATTTTAACAACCTCAGGGTCACTGAATTTCGTCTCAACTTGATGCCTCACTCTCTTCATCCACTCATATTCTGTAACCTCTGTTGATTCTAAGCCAAGTGTAACCGTGCCTTGACGCGAAATTGCCCCAGCAACTGCTCGATCGGGGGTCTGCGCCATACGTTTGAGAGCAAAAATAATTTTATCCTGAATTGCTTCGTCACCCACAACCGTTGCACGAATTTTATTAAGAACAGCTCCTACATTAAATTCTTCACCGTCACAGTGAGTGGCAATAAAAGTTTTTCCAAATGCCCACTCAAGAATGCTGCGCTCAGAACTTCTATCAAACTCACCTCTGCCTGCGAGCAAATGAAAAAGCTCTTTTTTATTTGCTACATCACGTTTCAAAATAAGATCGGAATTAAGAATCGCTCTTAATTTCAATGCGTGGGAAGGATCATCTTGATGGTCTTGATTAACGCCGAACAAGGCTAGTGCAAGAGCAATATCAAGAACCTCGTCACCTAAGTTCTCGTAGAGGAGTATTGCCAAAGCCTTGGGATGGCCATCTTCTAGATGCATCAAATCTACATATTCGCCTTCGCGTTCTTTTGACACGCGAGGATACATCGCCTTATCAATACCCGCTACTATTCTGAGTGCAGTTTCAGCTGGCAACGGACCATCTTGGAGTACAATTTCAGCCTTCTCAAGAAAATCAGAGGGTGCTGGGTTTGCTGGAAAACCATCGAATGAATCAGGTTTTGGTTTTGGAAATGTAGCAAAACGAGTACACAAGGCAGCTAACCTCACCTGCTCTGGACTCAGATGAGAAACAAGATCGTTCAAATCGGCAACACCTGAACCTTCAAGAGGAGTACCATCGGCCATCGACTTCACCTCGAGTATTTTTGATGCTGTTTGCGCCGCTCTATTTAGAACCTCATTACGCACTGCATCGGGAACTGAAGAACAGATAGTTGTCACGGCTAACTCTGTAAATTTGCTGATTCTAGATTCATCAGATTCTGGGACAATAGCCGGATTTGGAGGGAGCGCTACAATGGACATATAATTAAGTCGACATGTAATGGCGCAGCATTTTATATCAACAAGTCAACGACCGCAAACCAATTATTTTCCTGCAACACGACCTTTCACCACAAATCTTCAACATTGCAATAACTCGTATTTTATAGTATAGTTAAGATGTAGTTACTAACTAAAAAAATATGAACCCAACGCAACCAAACGCACAGGCAGATAATGAACTTTCACCTGAACGTGATAGCGAACTCGCAAAAATAATTGAAGCTGCAATTGCAGAGGGAACATTTGGTAGTAGTTTAGATTCTTTACATGAGGCTCAACTTGATGAGCTCGTTACGTTATTAGAAATACAACAAGAGGAGGCAGGGGCTTCAACTGGCAAACAGATACCAAGCAAGGTACAAAGGACGGTTCATAAAGCAGTAAAAGTAGTAAGCCTAGGATTTGTTGATCCAGGAAAGAAAAAACATGCTCAAGTTGAAGACTCATTCGCACACTGGGATCGAATAAGTGACTTGCTGAGAGAAGCCAGAGCAACAAGTTACAAAAAATATAAACACGAATCAGATCAAAATCCTAAACAAACAAAGCGAGTAGCAAGCCTTTTAGAGAGACAGTATAAGGGTCTCGGGAACAGTGAGCGTATTCACATTGGAGACGAGATGAAAGGTCCAGATAATGATTGGGGTATCATTACGTTAGATAGAAATGCGAAGGATTTAGACATTCTTTCATTCGTTGAACAAAACCTACCTGAAGCACAAAAAATATGGGTGGGGTTAAAAAAGAAAAGGGAGGAACTACAAAACGATGGCCAATCAATTGAAGCTGGTTTTAATATGTATGTAAGTTCAAACCCCCCCGTTGGCCTCGAAATTTCTGCTATGAAAGTATTTGCATATTTAGAAGAACTGAAGAGAGCACTCATACAAGCAAATTTTTTGCCAAAAATGGAAGGGCTCGACTTGTCGTCAAAAAGATACGACGTGCCAACTATTCATGTAAGTAAATCTAACTCTTGCAAGGTAGAAACTCCTGAAGGACACGCGGGGAGTGCAACAATTTTTATTGATCCTACTAAGAGCGTTGCTGAGAACGTTGCATATATACGATCATGTTTGCCTCAGTTACAAAAACACGAAGAAAATATCGTCGCTCAATATACTCAGTGGAAGTCACAATATGAAGCAGAAACAAAAGAACGCGATGCTCACACCCAAGCTATTTTAGCGGTGAAAAACAGTGTGTTTGGGGGGCTTAATCTTGATAATCATTATCTGAGCAGGGTTGTATTTGGCGACGAGATGAGTGGCCCTGATGCTGAGTGGGGAATAATTACGATAAATGATGATTTACCAGTAGAAGATATAAGAAAATATTTAGAGGATCATAAAGCAGAGGCACAGAGAATATGGGAGGAGCTTGACCATAAAAACGACGAGATCACTCGTGATCCGGAGTGTCGTGCGGCGGGCTTTGAATTGATTATTCCGGACACACTACATGGTGGATCATCTCTTTCTTACGCACAAGTACATGCGCGAGCAAAAGAACTAAAAGCAGCTCTTATTGCAGAAAAAT
>CAYHBN010000094.1:0-4531 GCA_964354865.1 uncultured Candidatus Peribacteria bacterium | reverse complement strand
GTTTCCGCTTGAACGACATTTTCCGCAAATGAAGACGACGAGCATGCAGCCGCTTTTAATAGCCCGCGAAGAGATGCGCAAAAAACGTTCATTTGAAGCCCTTCTCATTAATCGAAAAGGCCACATTACCGAGGGTACGTGGACCAACTATTTTATTGTAAAAGATAAATTTGTCATAACTCCGCGTATTGGAGTATTGCTTGGTACGACGCGTGAACTGGTGTTGAAACTCTCTAAATCCCTTTTTCACATTCGCCAAAAAGACATTACGATGAAGGACTTGCTCGCTGCCGACGAATGTTTTTTAACCAACTCTACGAAGGGGATTGTGCCGATTGTAAAAATCGATGGGAAAAAAGTTGGTTCTGGCCGCCGTGGGCCGGTGACAAAGCATTTGATGAAAGTATTTGAAGAGAAGTTGTTTGGTGCTCGTGGGTCGAAGACCTACTTGCGGGCGCCCGACGAAGTCGGGCAGCGTGGGAAAGAAAAGCTTGTAGTTAAAAAATAAATTACATTTATTTCATTGAAAAATTACCACCTGATCTGTTAAAATGCTTCGGATATGGGAATTAACGCTCGAGATTCTGTAAATGAACTGCCAGATAGTGGCGTTTTATATGCGCGCTGTGCTGAGTTGCGCCTTCACGTTTTGGAACTTCAGATGGCTTTAGAAGGATCACTAAAGCGCCCTGTTTTTTTAGGAAGTAATTTGAGGGCTAACTCCGCTTCGATTAGTGACGCGATGAACATTTCGTTTCTTTCAGTTTTAGATGGGGGAAAAAAGGGCTAAAATGCCATCATGAATATTAAAATTCCTTCACTGATCGGTCCGCTTGTAATGGGGATTTTGAATGTCACTCCGAACTCGTTTTCAGACGCAGGAAAATATCGCGATCCTGAAGTTGCCGCACTTCATGCCGAGGCGATGATTAACGATGGTGCCGATATTATAGACATTGGCGGCGAATCGACCGGTCCAGACAGCACCGATGTATCAGTAAAAGAAGAACTTAATAGAGTGATTCCTGTTCTTGATGCATTAAAAAAACGTCTCGCACAGAGTCCTATTCGCGACGTGCTTCTCTCGGTCGATACCTACAAAAGCGAGGTGGCTCAGGCTGCGCTCGAACGTGGGGTGGCGATCATTAACGATGTGACGGCACTGCGCGGTGATTCAAAATTAGCAAAAGTAGTTGCGGAGCATAATGCGTATTTGGTCTTAATGTACGCAAAAGATCCAAGTGCACGCACAACCCGCGAGCCCGTTCAATACAATGACGTAATTAAAACCATTTATGAATTTCTAGAGGAGCGTATCGCTATAGCAGTACGCTCGGGAGTCTCCCGTGAAAAAATAATAATCGATCCTGGCATGGGAGCTTTTATTAGCGGCGATCCGCAGTACAGTTACGAAGTGCTGCGACGCCTGCCCGAACTAAAAAAACTCAACTGCCCGATTTTGATTGGGGCATCACGAAAATCGTTTCTGCCAGGACCTATGAAAGAGCGTCTGATTCCAACTATTATTGCGCACTCGGTTGCAGTTCAAAATGGCGCTTCGATAGTTCGTGTACACGATGTTGCCGAGCACATTCTACTTAAGCGGTTGCCATTGTTCCATGCATAGGGTTTACCTCTCTTCGTTCTGTGGTGCTCAGTACAAGCGCGGTATGGGTGACTGCATCTCGTGTTGTACCTTGAATCCCGCCAACCAGTGCTTTTTTTTCTTCTAGTAAGGAATTGGCATTTTCTACGCTGTTTTTTAGTGTCTCAATGACTACTCGCGGAAGCATGCGCATTTCTCCACTTGCCTCAAAACGCTGTGTTTGATTATTGAATGTTATACGCGCATCACTTTCTTGAGCCCCAAAAAATACTAACTCAAGTGAGGTTCCGGCTGTACTGATGTTTGTGGTAAGACGTACGCGTCCATCTTTTGGAAGTACCATTCGTAGGTCGCGTCGTAATGTATCGAATGAGTCGATAGCAATCTTCGGCGCACCTTGAGGGAAAATCGGTGTTTGAATTATTTCAGTATCGGCGTGTTGGAGTGTGTTCATACGTAGTAATACAGATCGCGAGGTGTTATTATACCAAGTAAATCAATATTGTCAATCTCTGTATTATTCCCATGCTATAATCCTCTTACTATGCGTGTAACTCGAATTTTTTCATTCTCGGCGGCTCATCATTTAACAGATTACAAAGGGGCATGCGAGCGACCTCATGGTCATACGTACAAGTTAGCAATTACGGTTGATGGGCCTATTAAAAGTGATGGGTTAGTGTTAGATTTTGTGGATTTGAAAAAAGTGGTTAACGAAAAGGTGGTTGATTTGCTTGATCATACCGACTTGAACGATCGCTTTAAAAATCCCTCTGCAGAATTAATTTCTGTGTGGATTTGGGAGCAGTTGAAAAATATTGGAGAGCTAACGAAGACCGAGGTGGCTTTGCATAAGGTGAAATTGTGGGAGGGGGAGAATACGTATGTCAGTTATAAGGGAAAATAGTTTTTAATATTACAACATTCGCTACGCTCATGTTAGAAGTAGAACGAAAAATTTTGGGGATTCAGGTGCCTGCACTCTGTGTGGCTATTGAAGGACTTTCAGCGAAAGGCATTCCAGTTCGAAAAACTTTTGAAGGATTGGTTCGTATTAATTATTTTGATTTTGATGACGGCAGAATTCGCGCGAAGAAGGATTTGTTACGGGTGAGGGAGTTTGTGCCCATCAGCGGCGAGCCGTATTGCGAAATAGTTTTTAAAACCTACGGAGGCGTCGTCGATGGCTGCAAAGTTTTCGATGAGTGCGAAATTGGAATTCCCGAAAAATTGGCTAAGATGACCGGCGATACGACTGCCAAAACCTTCACATCATTTTTAGAAAAACTTGGACTCAAGCGCGTCGTGTACTACGAAAAAAAACGCACGCACTATGACTGCGAATCATTCAAGTGCGAAATCGACGAGCACCCAAAAGTTGAGCCGTTTGTCGAGATAGAAGCCCAGTCTGCCGCCGAAATCGATCGTGCGGTCGAGTTACTTGGACTTTCGGGATTTGAGCAAACGCCTGAAACGATTAGCGAATTGCTTGAGCGAAAATATAAACCACTCACGTTGGCAGATTTGATTTTCTAATATGATGGCAACTCTCTATATTTCTCTCGGAACAAACGTCGGCGACCGTGTGCAGAATCTTGCACGCGCCGAAGAGCTTTTGAAGAAACATGGTTTTGTCGTCGTGAAAAAATCTAAACAATATGAAACAGAAGAGTGGGCTAGCGTGAGTATTAAGAGCGACGCAGTAAAAAATCCTCTTCATAAAAATGAACTCTATATAAACCAGTGCATAGAGCTTAACTTTGATCTCTCTCCGGTGATTGCTTTTGAAAAATTGCGAAATATAGAAAAAGAAATGGGGCGTGATCGCATTGCCGAAGGCACGTACAAAAAAGAACACAACGCAGAGTTCGCCCCGCGAATTATTGACCTCGATATTTTAATGTACGACGATTGGTTTGTGCGCGAAGGGAGTGCCTATATGAACGATGAAGGAGTGTACGAAGAACTTATTATTCCGCACCCACGTATGCATTTGCGAAAGTTTGTACTTGTGCCACTCGCTGAAATTGCGCCACATGTTGTTCACCCGGTACTAAATAAGTCGATACACGCGCTACTGAAACTGTGTCCTGATCTTACGATTATAAAAAGTTAAGTCGAGGTGCAGGAAGGCTTCTATTTCGTCGTACTGTTGCGCTCAGTGCTGCTCCTTCGTCGGTAATTGCGGGTGGGTCTAGTAAACGAGCTCGTTTTGTAAAAGATAGATTTTCGCCTCCTTCGGGATCCGCGATTCCTTCTTGTAGTCGTTTGACTAGGTCTTGCAGTACTGTTTTCTTGCATTCATTTTCGACAGTCATTGTTTCGAGTGCTGTAAGTAATCGACGCGCTGCGTCTTTAGAGAGTACTGCGCAGCGATTTTGGGTAGAGGTAATCTCTAACAGTGCATGTAAGTAATCTCGGCGTTTTTTATCTAGAGTAAATTTAGTATCACTCAAGGTATCAATAATTCTACAAGCGAGCGAATTGAAATCGATTGATGCGAGTTCAACACTGCATTCTGAAAGAGATTTTGGTTGTCTTATATTCGCAATGCTAACAGGTGAGGGGCGGGGAGATTGATGTGCAGTTGGCGTTGCGCTACGTGAAATACCTTGAAGTGGATTTCTATTAAATAATGTTGGTCCTTCATTGAGCGAGTGTAATAAGTAGAGTCCGTTGCGTTCTGTTATTTTCGCAAAGCTTGCGATTGCCTCTCGTGCTTGATCGAGTATATCGGGGTCTGTTTCGAGCGATGTAGGAGTGTACTCATTTGCCAGTGCGCGTAAAAGTTCAACAGTTTGAGTTTCGCCCAAGTCGCATAACACTTCTTTAACGCGTCTTCGAGTTTCTACTGCTGCTCGTGTTGCGTCGTCAATGAGTTGAATATCAGTATTTTCAACAAAAAACACTCCATCTCGTGTTTTT
>CAYHBN010000093.1:0-4584 GCA_964354865.1 uncultured Candidatus Peribacteria bacterium | reverse complement strand
TTAAACAACCAACAACTTAAACCACAAAGCAATGACGATTTCAGAAAATCAATCAGAGACGCCGTCGCCGCATCTGCCTACATGGCTTATTTGGAGCTTAATTTTGGTTAGTTTTGTTGGGTTTCTTGATGCCAGTTATCTGACAATTGCTCACTACACAGGACTCGCTTTGCGCTGTACCGTTTTTAATGGTTGTGAACAGGTAACGCCCAGCCAATATTCCGAAATTTTTGGCATTCCGGTAAGTATTTTAGGATTGATAACTTATGTCTACCTTTTCGTTTTTGCAATCGCCTCATTGAAAAATAAATCGTGGGCAAAAAAACTATTGGTTCCAACACTAGCCTTTACACTCGGCGGACTCGGATTTTCTCTTTACCTAACCTACATTGAATTTTTCGTACTCTACGCAGTTTGCATTTTCTGTCTTACACAACAACTTTTTATACTTTCTATTTCTATCTTACTTTCACTCTCTGTATGGCACTCAAAAAAAATCTCAAACTAGCTTCACTATTAGTCACTCTCACCATGCTGCTCGCGGCATGTGGCGATGACACCATTAAATATGCAGGATTCGCCCAGTGTCTCACTGACTCGGGAATGGTTATGTACGGCTCATTTCGCTGCCCACACTGTATAAAAATGAAAGAACTTTTTGGCTCAAGTTTTAAAAATATTAAATACGTCGAGTGCGACCCATTAAGCCGCATATACGATAAAAAAACATGTGAAGAAAACGATATTAAAGGATACCCCACATGGATTTTCGGAGATGGAACCAGAGATAGTGGAGAAAAAACATTTGAATACTTTGCAGAGAAAACAAGCTGCGCATTACCTGATACCACTTCTACTAAGTAGCTGTGAAAAAAAACAAACTATCTCAAATAGTCACGATGCTCGACATTCTTGAGCGGAGCTGGCCAAATCCCCTGCCTCCGCTCATTTTTAAAAATCCATTTGAGTCACTCATCGCAACCATGCTTTCGGCGCAGTGTACCGATGAGAGAGTTAATAAAGTGACACCTGCATTATTTGAAGATGCCCCAAATCCTGAAAAAATGTATGCACTCGGTCAAAAAAAAATAATTGAGTTCATTTATTCAACAGGATTTTTCAACGCAAAATCGAAGCATATTTTGGCGACCTGCAAGGCACTTTTAGAAAAATACGGTGGCGAGATACCCAACGACTTCGAAGCACTGCAAAAGTTGCCAGGCGTCGGGCGAAAAACAGCGAGTGTGGTCATGTGCCAGGCGTTTAACGTCCCCACTTTTCCCGTAGATCGACACATTTTGCGCGTTGCGAGTAGACTTGGCTTGTCTAAGGCAAAAAATCCCGACAAGATGGACCTCGATTTGCGTGCAAAAATTCCCGAAAATAAGTGGATCGACGCACATTTACAGCTCATATTTTTAGGACGCTTATTTTGTAGGCCGAAACCAAACTGCAGAGAGTGCCCACTATTATCGGTTTGCCCCGTCGGCCAAAAGTCGACAAAGAAGGCGAAAAATGGTATAGTATAGGCATGGAAAATATACCTTCAAAAAACGACATAATAAATTCAGCAAACGACAGACTAAATGCAGCAAAAGAAATCGCGTTAGAATTAGCTGAAGCTGGAGAATTTAGAGAAGCTCTTGTTAGTATCGCATCTTTTTATGCAAAAGAACCAATCTCTGATGATAGAAAACATTTTATGATTGGATCTGCTTTTGCTCTAAGAAATGAACCCGAATTAGATAAAAAAAGAGTCATAGATTGGATAAACGGTATTTACAGTACACCAAACCTACACGGCCAACGCACCACCGAACCACAACGAGGAAAAAAACCACCTGAAACCGCCCCGGGTAAAATTGCACCAGTAAAACTGCAAAACCTTCGAGGTATTGACGGTATAAAATTTCGTATAAAAGAAAGAATCGGCGGTTTACTTTTTGCAGGCGCAATAGGCGGAGTCGCAGCATATGCAACAGGTCTTGGAGCACAAGAAACATATCGACATTTTTCCGGATACAACCCAGCAGAAGTAACCGCAACTGAAAATACTGAAGACGCAGATGCAGATAAAGAGAACGGCGGCACAGAAAAAACTCAAGAACCAGCAAAAGCAGAGGCAAGTGAGAACAAAATACCACCTAAAAAAACTCGCCATAAACCAGTCATAAGCTTAACAGATGATACTGACGAAAATGGAGACGACGGAGAAGCAGCTGATTCTGAATCTGGCTCGGACACTGATTCTGAAGAAAATTTGATGGATCGTTTTAGTAACGGAGAAAATCAGGCTGTTCATGCGAAAAGAATGAAAGGCATGGGAGATTCAATGCTCAAGAAACTTGAAGAAACAGAAAAACTTATAGGAAACTTAGATCCAACGAAAATTAAAGGAAAAATAGCTGAGGTAAAAAAAGGTATTACTGATACCCTTAAAGAGGGTTACGCCGCAATTGAAGATGCAAAAAAAGAATACCAAAATTTTAAAAACATGATTTTGGGCGGACTCGATTTTATCGCTCTGTGGGGAGTATTCCTGTATAGCATTGGAAAATATTTCAGACTCGCGAAAGCGTTAATCGACATTAAGAAAAAAATACTTAATCATCCTGACCAAGCGGTTGTAGAAGGATTAGAAGAAACAACAAATAAACTGAACGCAGTTATTGAGAAAGTGAACAAATTAAGCAGCAATCCGCCGGCGACCCGCGAAGCTGCTCGAGAGGCAATGATGGAAGTTATCTACGATACTGAAGATATAAAATAAAAAATGGAGATCGCAAAAACAAAACCAACACTTAAAACAACGCATCTCGAAAATCTCGCTCATGCGACAAAAATCGTGCGTCGAAGTTTGGTTGCGATTATTGCTATAGCCCTTATTAAAGCCGTTGGCGGATACTTCACCAACATTATCGCACTCGCCGGCGATGCCGTTACCAGCATCACCGACATTATTGCAACGATTGCAATTCTCATTGGTCTTTCTGCTTCGCAAAAAAAAGCAAACAGCACTTTTACCTACGGGCTTCATCGTATTGAAACACTCGTCACGTTTGTTGTTTCATTCGCCGTCGTCATTCTCGGTGGCAAAATTTTTCTCGAATCTCTCGATCGTTTTTTCGTGGCTCCTCATACCACGGCACATGGATTTGGTATTGCCGTCGCAGTAGTCTCGATTATTTTCTCCGTTGGAACATTTTTCTATCAGTACAAAACAGGGCTTAAAATAAACTCAAAAGCACTCATGGCAAGTGCATTCGATAAACGCAACGACGCATTTATATCATGTGGTGTTCTCGTGAGCGTTATCGCCGATAAATTTAGTATTCCATACATCGAAGGTACGGTCGGTATTTTTATCGCCTGCATTATTATTTGGAACGCCGTACAGCATGGCTACGAAGCAGTTCTCTACCTTCTCGACTATTGGGATAATCCCGAAATAACAAATCAAATAAAAAAAATCCTAGAAGATTCAACGGTCGTAACAAAAGTTACCAATATACGCCTTCGCCATGCAGGCACGTTTATCTATGGAGAGGCGTTTATACAAGTGAGCCCCTTTGTTGAAAGCAAAGACCTGCGCGATGAATTACACCGTTTAGAACGTCATATAGAGGATTCTGTAGAGCATCTTGGTGACCTCGTGTTATTTATTGATCCACCAATTCCCGACGCTGAGGTAATTGCCATGCCGGTTGTCGAAAATAAAGGATTAGCTTCGAAGATTGCAACAGACGTGAATGTCGAATGTACTCTGATGATTTTAAAAATAGTGAGTGGCAAGTTAAAGGATTCATACGCGCTCCCACAACTTTTGCACATGAAAGACATCGCGACGATTTCAAATCTTCTTAAAAAAGAAAAAGTAAATATTTTTGTATCAAGTCTCATTACACCGACGCTCTACTACAATTTACGACTCAACAATATAAAAGTGTATCCGCACCTACTCGATGTCGAATCGGTACAAGATACACTTAAATTATTACTTATTGATCTATGATATCTAACTTACTATTTCTCTAACTCTCTCTCACTATGGCTACATCACAATCACACGAACATATTCCAGCTCCCGCAGATAAAGACAAACCAAAAGACCAACAAGTTGGCTTCGGAGATCTAAAATTACGAGAAGCTGAAGCAGAAAAAACCATGGCTGCAGCGGCAAAACGACTCACCACTCCAGAAGCACTTGTTCACACACGCGAACAAATGATTCGTGAACAACTAGAAGAAGTTGTAAAACAGGTTGGGCACTACGGAGAAGATTATAATCTTGTTGAAGGTGAAGACAGGCAAAAATTTCAAGAGCGAGTCAAAAAAAGCACTCTCATCAAAGAGGTATATCAGCTAATGCAACAGGCTTACGTAGAACAAGACAAGATAAATCCTCTTAATTACGACAAAGAACAACCTTATACCATAATTAAGCGTGAATACGGTTTCGATTTAGCCCCATCACAGAAACTAAAACCGAAATTTAATACAAAATCTTTTAATCTTGAAGATTATATTTCAGAGTTATTCCCGCAATATGCAGATGATGTACAAGAGCAAAAAAAAGAACCTGCG
>CAYHBN010000092.1:0-4675 GCA_964354865.1 uncultured Candidatus Peribacteria bacterium | reverse complement strand
TGTAGATACAGGAGGATTGGTTTTTGATAAAGACCTCAAAAACATTGAAGCAGACGTTCAAATGCAAGCTCGCGTTGCTATAGATGAGGCCGATTTGATCTATTTCGTGGTTGACGGCACCGAAGCGGCAACAACAAGTGATTTCGACGCAGCTCAATTACTGAGAAAGACCGCGAAGCCAGTTATTTTTATTATCCACAAGGTAGATAGCCACAAAATAAGTCAAAACGAGAGCGAACTACTAGAACTCGGTTTTGGCGAAGGGGTTAAAGTTTCATCAATTCACGCCATTGGCCTGACTGAACTCTACGATAAAACTGAGAAAATATTTAAAAAGCTGAAGGTAAAAAAAGAGCCACTGCCCTCAAAGAAAATGATTCGTCTGTCTATAGTTGGCAAGCCTAACGTAGGCAAATCATCATACGTAAATTCGCTACTACAAGAGCAACGACTTATCGTTTCTAATATTCCAGGAACAACAATCGATGCTACAGACACGCCGTTCACGTTTAGTAACCAGAAATTTAACCTGATTGATACTGCGGGGCTACGGCGTAGAGGAAGAAGACTTGGTCTTGAACGATTTGGCAGCATGCGAAGTATTCGTGCAATAGAACGAAGTGACATTACAGTACTTATGCTTGATTGGTCATCAGGCCTCGCAAAACAAGATATGCACGTAAGTGAATACGTACTCGAAGCAGGTAAGGGCCTCATTATTGTTGTAAATAAAGCAGACTTGATGACAAATCAAGAGGAAGATCAAGAAAAATTCTTACGCTTACTATCTCGAAGAATGGACTATATGCCTTGGGCACCTGTCATTTTCGCATCATCGGTAAATAGAAAAAACATATTCAAAATATTAGAAACAGCAATAAAAGTTCACGAAGAAAGATTCAAAAAAGTTCCTGCAAGTGAGTTTTCTATGTACACAAAAGCTGCAATTGATAGCCACCCACCAACAGGAGAAGCCCGAAAAACGAGAGTTGGAAAAGGAGAGCAAGTAGATGTGAATCCACCTACATTCCGTTTCTTATGCTACGAACCAGAGCTCATACATTTCTCATACAAACGGTATCTTGAGAATGAAATTCGCAGACGCTATGGTTTCTTTGGAACAGTTATTAAGATAGAGTTCGCCCGATCAAAAGACGAGAAACGAAAAAAGAACTACTAAATAATACGCAGTAAAAAGGAATAATTATTTTGCTCGACGCGTGTCGTTTTCATGAAACTTGAATACCGATGGACTCATAATGATACTTGGATTTTTAAATACGCCGTTGTGCGCTCGCATAAGCTCCCTTTTATGTAAGTACCGAGATGCCCAGGTAAGCGGAAACAAGCGAATAAGTCGTCTTAATAAGAAAAAATAATAACCGATGCGTTTTCTGCTATATATATGGACAGATGTAGACAGATAGTCGCCTAGCAGCGAGTCGTGTGAATATGCAACTCTATGCAAATTCTCATTATCGATGTCGACAAGAAACGACAAGCAGAATCTCCCTGAAACCTTACTATTATGAACTCTCATTTTTAAAATATGAAAAACTGCGAGTAAAAAAAACCTAACCTCTCTGACTTTTTTCTTATCAGTAACGATAAATAAGTCTATATCGCTGTACTCAGTAGCGCATTTCCGGGCAACCGAATTGACTATATATACCTCTCTCAAGAAGGGGCAAATGGAAAAAACCCATGAATATTGTTTTGCTTTTAAAACTAATTTCTGTGAATAATTTTCCACGCAAAAAGTATACTACATATGCTAAACTTTGACCGTGCTAGATACAAAAAACATATCCACAAGTCCAGGCGTCTATAAAATGAAAGACGCCGAAGGTCGTGTTTTGTATGTTGGAAAAGCAAAAAATCTCAAAAAAAGAGTTGGCATGTATTTCAAGCCCGAGTATCAACACTCATATAGAACCAAAACGATGGTTTCGCATATTGCAGATTTTGAATGTATTGAAACAGACACCGAACTTGAAGCACTAATTCTCGAAAGTACAATTATTAAACAGCTTAAGCCTAAATATAACATTCTTCTAAAAGACGATAAGAGCTACGCATATGTAAAAATAGATATGCGAGAAGATTTTCCAAAAATACAGCTCGTGAGAGAACACACTATGGATCACGTGGGCAAAGAGAAAGGTAATGTAAAATATTTTGGCCCAAAGCTTGCATCGGGAAAAGTATCTGACACGCTGAGCACGCTTAAAAAATTATTCCCATACAAACATTGTAATCTCGCTATTCAATGGAAAGGCACAGAACAGGACACAAAAACGCTCTCAATAAATCCTGATAATGCAGCCGTAACAATCACCAATAAGGTAATCGATTTCCCTTGTCTTGATTATCATATAAAGCGTTGCCCTGGCCCATGTATTGGAGCAGTAAGTCCGCAAGAATATGCAAAAACCATTCAAATAGTTGTTGATTTTTTTAGTGGTAAAAGCGAAGTAATTTTGACAGAAATTGAGACTCAGATGAAAAAAGCCGCAGCCGAAAAGAGATTTGATCTTGCAACCAAGTTACGAGATAAATTATTCCAGCTACAATCGTTACTCGAAAAACAAAAAATGTCAGACCCACATAGAGTAGACACAGACGTTATTCAAGCAACCGCTCAAATGGGGCACTTGTATTATTCAATTTTGCTTATTAGAAAGGGGAAAATCGTCGATCAGCAACAGTTCGTTTTTGATGCATTCGAAGCCGGAAAAGTAGAAGGTGTATTAGAAGCAGCTGACGAGATTGAGTATTTTGAATCCTTTCTAAAACAATACTACGAGCGTACAGCAGACATTCCGAAAGAAATATTACTACCGGTACAAATAGAGGAATCAGAACTTCTGGAATCATGGTTATCAAATCTACGAGGCGATAAGGTTAAAATAGCGATACCAATAAAAGGAGAAAAAAATCAGTTGATGGAACTCGCTCTAAAAAATGCTGAATCATTTGCGAAACAACATCGCATAAAATGGCTTGCCGAAAAGCAAAACGAAAAAGCCTGTGAGACATTAGCTGCTGCCTTGAACTTAAAAGACACACCGTTAAAAAGAATCGAAGGGTACGACATCTCTCATCTCTCAGGGAATGAGACGGTTGGGTCGATGGTAGTATTTACTGACGGACGTGCAGACACAAACAATTATAGACACTTTAAACTCCGCACGGTCATGGGAAAACCAAATGATTTTAAGAGCATGGCAGAGGTGCTCACTCGTCGGTTTAAATACCTTTCTATGCAAGTCCAAAAGAAGGGATTACGCATTTCTAAAACCACAAAAAAACAAGTTAAGAACCTTGAATTGCCTCATGAAAATTTTTGGGTAGCACAGCTTAACAAAAAAGTGGTGGCGACTGTTGGGTACGAAAAACTAACTGATTCTATTACTGCAATTACTCATTTTTGGACAGACGAAAATATCAGCGAAGAATTAATAGGATTCTCACTCCTCGATAAAATGATTTCAAAATTGAAGTGTAAAAAAATATACATAGTATGCAAGGGGGAGCAGTACGATTTTTTTGCCACTTTTGGGGCGGTCCCTCTGGTTAAAATACCCGATGAAGTAAATGCAAAAGCTCTCGAACTAGCCTTGAATGAGCCACAATTCATGCTCTATCAAGTAATAAAACGCCAAAAAATCGACCCTTCATTTGGAACAAAACCTGACCTTATTTTAATAGATGGAGGGAAAGGGCAGCTGGGAATTGCCGTGGCAGTACTTACAAAGCTCGACATTAAAATTCCTGTTATTTCTTTAGCAAAAAAACTAGAAGAAATTTTCGTTCCAGGAAAGTCAGAGCCTATTCTACTGCAAGAAAACAATGAAGCGCTCAGGCTGCTGCAACATATTCGAGACGAATCTCACCGCTTTGCAATAACGTTTCAACGCAATTTGCATGTAAAAGCAATGTACAAATAACTATGTTTAATATCACACTCCTTGTCGTTGGAACTTTAAAAGAATCGTACCTACGAGAGGCATATAACGAGTATTCAAAACGACTCAAGCCATATGCAAAAATTGAGTTACTAGAACTCCCCGAAACCGCATTTCACTCAGTAGCTGAGAAGGAGAGCGTCATGGCGAAAGAAGCTCAGCTCATAAGAAAAAAACTCTCGCAAGAGTCGACCGTTTTCATACTCAGTCATGAAGGAAAAATGTTTAGTTCAGAAGAATTCTCTCAGTTACTCACTACTCATTCGAGCGGCACAGAAGGCGCAACACATATTACCTTTGTTATTGGTGGTGCGCTTGGCCTTCATGAATCCCTTAAAAAATCCTGTAAAAACATGATCTCATTTTCTCGCATGACCTTCACTCACCAAATGGCCAGAATAATTTTAATAGAGCAAATTTACCGAGCGGCAACCATTTTGGCCAAAAAACAGTACCATTATTGAAATAGACCATTCGCAATTACATTAAATTCGGATTAAACTCATTTCGTTATGCGAATAGCCTTTTACAACCAGATGTTCGGGTGCAATGGTCGCTCACTACTAGAACTCATATACGTACACCTGCTCCATGCAACTCAAAATTATAATCCGATCGAAAAATTCACTGCTATTAGTAAAACGATACAGACAGCTATAAAAAGTAAAGCCGAGGTAATTGGAATTTCTGAAATTCTCGGAGAAAAA
>CAYHBN010000091.1:0-4735 GCA_964354865.1 uncultured Candidatus Peribacteria bacterium | reverse complement strand
CGACTTGCATGTGTTAGGCACACCGCCAGCGTTAATCCTGAGCCAGGATCAAACTCTCCATATTAAAACAAAGTTCATTTAGTCTCAGCGAACTGATGTTCATTTCCTCTGTCGCTTCAACCGGTTGCTGCACTTAAAAAAGCAGAGCTCGTTTCGAAGACTTGCAGTAAGATAACAAGTATCTTACTGGTTGATGTTTTGAAAAAACTCAATAAAAATATACGGTTTCTCTATTACACTGTGGCTATAACAACTTAATTTCAAAGATCTATTTTTGCGCTTTCGAGCCGATGCACCATGAATGTGGACGAGTCAGAAAAGCAGAGAAATTTTAGCAACCTTTTCCATAAAGTCAAACATATTTTTCACAATCGTCTTAAATCCTATACATACCATATTTTACAAGTGTGTCATTAGCTACCCTCTGCTCCACTTAACAGGTTGGGAGTATACTATAGGCATGAATATTCACTATCAATTTGGAGAAAGCGGCAAGTCCGCAAAAAGTTCATCAAGTTCGAAAATTCAGCAAATTCAGTCTTCTTATTTAATTCCGACCGTCATTGAAAAGACGAGTTTTGGAGAAAGATCGTACGATATATATTCACGACTTTTGAAAGATCGAGTCCTTTTTCTTGGATCCGCGATCGATGATGGAGTTGCAAATTCTATAATTGCCCAACTCCTTTTCTTAGAAAATGAGAATCCAAAAAAGGATATTATTATGTACATCCAAAGTCCGGGTGGGCATGTAACGGCCGGCCTCGCTATATATGACACTATGCAATACATAAGACCAGACGTGGTAACCGTCTGTATTGGTATGGCGGCATCTATGGGTGCCGTTTTGCTGACAGGCGGAGCAAAAGGCAAACGATACTGTTTACCGAACGCAGAAGTGATGATTCACCAACCGCTCGGCGGCGTCGAGGGACAAGCTTCTGACATTGCGATTCACGCAGAACATATTCTACGAACAAAAGAACGACTTAATACTATTATTGCAAAACACAGCGGCAAGGCGCTCAAACAGGTGGAAAAAGATACCGACCGCGATAATTACCTTACCGCTGAGCAAGCTCTCAAATACGGGCTTATCGATAAAATCATTACAAAAAGACCTGAGGTAGAAAAAGAATAAGTTAGAATCTAGAGATCAAAGAGAATATGTCCAAACGATAGCACTGACTCACGAATAACAAACTCGAACTCAAGCCACCTATTTTCATTAATGGGGCTTGTTCGAGTTGGGGAGCCATGAGCATCGAGGCCTAAATCACGCGCAATAGTGAGAGCACGGAACATATGAAACGGATCACTGACAATTATAAAACTATGCATGTCATTACTCTTGGCAATTTCAAGAACCCTATCGATATTCTGCTTAGTTGAGAAACTATTTTCATCTACATAGATACTGCCGCTCGAAACTCCTTTAGAAACAAGATACATTTTTCCACTTTCTGCTTCTGAATACATATCTCCAATTTGCTTTGCCCCACTTACAATAATTTTTGATGCACGTTTTTGAGTATAGAGATCGAACGCGTGATCAAGACGAGCTTTAAATACGGGAGAAGGAACGCCGTCATACTGAGCAGCACCAAGCACCACAATGACATCTGCATTGAGCGCCGTGTCACGTGCAGCGGTACTATAGATAAGCGCGAACATGACAAGAAAACTGAGCAGAATGAATCCAAGAACCACGAAAATAAAATGGGCAAGTTTACGCATATGCCATTATTCTACCAAAACCTTGCGACGCTCATTTTTGCATTTGTTTTCGGCCAATTCAATAATTGCAGCTGCGACATCTACACCAGAAGCCATGGTGATACCCTGAATACCTGGGTTTGAATTTACTTCGAGGATTTTAGGGCCAGTTTGCGTACGAATAATATCTACACCTGCAACATCGAGACCAAGAGCTTCGGCTGAACGAATTGAAATTTCTTTTTCAGTTTCGGTAAGATCAACGATTGAAACGCTACCTCCTTTTTGAAAATTTGCCCTAAATTCGCCACGTGATGCTTTACGTTCCATCGCGGCAACTATTTTGCCTCCAACCACAAATATACGCATATCGGTTCCTTTTGCCTCACGAACATATTCTTGAATAAGAATGTGAGGGCTATGTGATTGGCTGCTTGCAATAACTAAATCGAGCATCGAGCGCATTGAACGTTTCGACTCTAAAATAGAAACGCCATTTCCAAAGCTACCTTGTGAAAGTTTCATGATAAGCGGGAAACGGCCAAGACTCGTGATAGCCTCGTCGATGTACTGAACACTGTTAACCACAATCGTATCGGGCACCGGCAACTTGTGGTGCATCAAAATCTGAAACGTTCGAAGTTTGTTCTTTGCGCGAGAAATCGAGAGGGATTTATTAAAGAGACGAATTCCCATCAACTGCAAATGCTTCACAATCGCCAAATGCATATCGACGTCGTTCAAAATATTTGGACGCGTGATAAAAATGTCAGGAGGATTAAACTTTTTGCTTTTATACATGAGCCCGAGCTCGTTGTTGTGAAACGTGAACTGAAAGTGTTTGGTAAAATAGGTCTTAATTTTATGACCACGCTTTCGGCCAGCGAGAGCGATCATTTGATCGTCAAGACCGAGCCGAGGGCGGCTTGGGTGAAACGTTAAGATTCCAATTTTTAAAGGTTTTTGCATGAAAACTGGCCAATTGTAGAGTTTTATTCAAACAGATTCAATGGCATTATTTTGAACAAATCGATAAACTGAGCACGTGAAAAAAATATTTTCTCGTGGATTTTCCCTCACTGTACTCCTCTTTCTCAGTATTTCTCTCTCTGGCTGTCTTGGTAGTTCTGCTGTAAGTAGTGGCCCCAAAACGGGATACCACAGCTACGGAATAGACGATATCGCACTAAATATTCCCGATGAATGGGAAGTTATTACTGCTGCGCAATTTGCCAGTGGAGTTCCTGCTCAAACCGTCATTGCATTTCGCAGCAACATTAAAAATCCTATTTTTACCGCAAACGTGACGATTTCAAAAACACCTGTGAACGAAACAACACAAACACTCGATTATGCAAAATCATTGAAACACCGCATTGAGACGTCACTTGTTTCGTATATTGATGCGGGTAGCGAGGCGGTTGCGTTAGTGGCAGGTGGTGCTCCCGCTGATACGTTGATGATTAAGAGCCAAGGAGCAGAGCGACCACAGAGTGACTTGAAATATTTTGTACATATTCCCGTTATTAGAAGTGGATTTGCGTATACGATTGTGGGAACCACATTGGCAAACGCCGATGATGCAGAAAAAGAAAAAATCAAAATTATTGCGAAGTCCTTTTCAGTAAAGTAAAATCTCGAAAGTTGCCCGGGTGGTGAAATGGTATACACGCGAGACTTAAAATCTTGTGGGCGCAAGTCCGTGAGGGTTCGAGTCCCTCCCCGGGCACCACAGTGCGAATGACATTCGCACTTTTCTAAAACCTTTAAGAAAGGTTTCAGTACTTCCAAAATAGCGGTTTCTCACCTCAAGATTTTCGCTATAGCTCGCTTTTGCGAATCGCGGGACCCACAAGACCCGCTCTTCACAAAAGCTACGCGCGCTCAAATCTTTCGGCTCGAGTTGTTTTGTATTTTCTCGTTACTTTGCTTTTACGATCTGACATTTTTTGCTATACTTTCAAAGTGCTCGATGTAAATTAACGCTGGCCGCGTCGTCAAGTGGTCTAAGACTACGGTTTGCAAAACCGTCATTCCCCGGTTCGAATCCGGGCGCGGCCTCCAAAGTTGAATTCGATACTTTACCCCATACCACGGGGCATTTTTTTGTAGTGCCGATTTTTTCCCGGGAAAAATCCATCCTAAAAGTCATGCCGTGGGGAGATCTGCCACAATGAATCAAGCATCAGTCATTTTACAAATATATGGTATAATTAAAGGATAAAAATATATAAAAATAAATTTTATGGACAAAAGTCTAGACAGAAAGGTGCCAGCAGATTTAACCAAAGGTCTCGCTGAATATTTAGAAATAGATGAAGCTTCTGCAAATAGACTCGTAATCCCTCATACAGAAGTAGTCGCAAGCATAAAGGAGGATCCAACTTTTTGCGCAATTCTTGGACGAGTGAATCTAATTGCGCCATATTTTTTCCCAGAACAACCGTCTGCACAACTTAAACAGATTGGAAAAGCTCTGATCTCTACAAGCAGAGAAGCGGCAAATTATACTGTCACAGTAGAGAGCGACGAAAGCATAGAAGCAAAACTTATCAAATTCAGAGCTGAATATCTCGCAATAAAAAAATTGAAACCAGAGCTAGCTGAAGACTATCTTTATAATAGAATCCATTTAGCAATTTGTGTATATTACTTTGAAATGTTTGGGGATCCAATTCCCTTAGAAATGAACATGGCTCTTTCCCGGGAAGAGAAAAAAGAACTAGCTAAAATGACAAGAATCCCATCTCAACACGAAACGAACGCTTTGAGTGGAATCGTTGATAAACTCAAAGGTGAATTAGATGAGGCTGTCGCAGCTCATGATGCAGGTGAAATCTCAGAGCTTACTAGGAACGGTATGCATCCGATAATGGCTGCCAGGATTCAGAAAACTAAAAATGATAGGTTTTTAAAAGGGATTGAACGACAGGACTATCCAACAAAAGAAGATCTCTTCGATCTTGTAACAAATCATCAAAGGCTGAAAGCGTTGATAGATGCAGCTATTCCTTCGGAA
>CAYHBN010000090.1:0-4955 GCA_964354865.1 uncultured Candidatus Peribacteria bacterium | reverse complement strand
TGTTCTGGTGTCTATACCGGATTGGTCACACCCGTTCCCATCCCGAACACGGTAGTTAAGCAATCCAAGGCCGATGATAGTTGTCATTAGACTGCAAAAGTAGGTCGACGCCAGAACAATGCTTTTTTTTATGCCCAAATAAATATGTAGTATACTGCACTACATGGTTACAATATCTCAACAACTAGCAGCGTTATTGTATGAGGCCGGTTTAAGTGAAGTTGATGTTTCCCTTTATAATGAATTGCTCAAGCGCCCAGCACAAACTGTTTGGGAGCTTGTTTTGCGTACAGGGTATAAAAAAACCGCTATATATGACTCATTTCATGTTCTACAAGAAAACAGAATGATTGTGCGTGATCATCGCGGAATTCGTTCTGATACTCTTAAAACTTTTATATCAAAACTTGAGAATTCTCGAAGAAAGGTTGGTAAACTTTCAAACAAAATTAGGCAACTTGCGCCATTTTTGCATAATCCAATCGAAATGCTTGATGTTGTTGAGATGTATTACACCCGCGATGAAATTATCGAGGCATATTTAATGATGGCTGAGCTTGATTACTCGGTTAATCTAGATTTTGGAGATTACGAGAGTTTTATTGCTTCTATTGGAGATAACAGCTTAGGCTTTAAATTCAGAGAAAAGCGCGTAAAACACGCAAAACATCATGGTATATGTACTACGTATGGTGAAAATTTAGCTGAATTTTGTAATAAGAAAGATTTAGAACGATTTGATAATCAATTTGATATTCTTCCGGCTTCTTTTCTGAAAAAACGCTGGATAATTTTTTCTGATTCCAGTGATAATGTTCTTTATAATGATGCCTCAGACCCAGATTTTCCCGTCTCTACATTGGTTCGTTCGAGCCTTATTGCTGACATGGAACGAAGTCGTTTTGAATATTTTTCCGGAGTTTTTCAGAATATGCATTAGCAGATCTTATCTGTTATTTCTCGTAATCGTCTTATAATTAGCGTTTTTTAGACCCAATACGCAGTCGTTTTTATGCTTTTTTCTGATGATTAAATTCTCAGAAATTCAGCATTCTGCACAACTTGACTGTATAGAACTTGCTTATGGTTGTCCCGTGCATTGTTTTCACTGTGGTGGCGATCGCGTTGATCTTTCATTGAGTCAAATGACTCGCGAAATGATTGATCGTGTGGTTGCACTTCCTTTGGTTCAAACACATTCGGCTTCTATTATTACCACTGGCGTTAATACAGAGTTCCTTTTTGTAAGAAATTTTCTATATCTCTCTGAGAAAATTGCAGATGCCACAAATTATAAATCCCGGATGATATTTATTACGCATGGAGTAGACGTTGATTCTGTTGTTACAATTAAATCATTTTCAAATATTGTAGCGGCTGCTTGTCGACGGGTCATCCCCGCTATTGCAATTACAGTAGATAATCAACGGAAGTTTGTTGTTAATTCAGAAAATGGTCCTGCTCGTAATATAAAATCTTATGCAGAAACATTACGCGCCTGTGAACCCGCTATTGCTGATGGAGTATCTGTTATGTGTTCATTGCAGGGTACAGCTGATCCAGATCACCGAGCGTATATTGATAAAATTCGCTTATTATTTGAAAAAGCACTTTCTTTGTCGCGGCTCCCTTCTTCATTATCAACAAAAATTTATATTGATGAGCGCTGTGGTTATGTTGCAGAAGGTAAAGCAAAATTATTTACTGAACAGTCTGATTCTGCACTGTGTTCGATTATTCCTAACACTGAATATGTTAAAAAGAATATCATCCCATATTCAAAGGAATGGCGTATGCATGTAGATTTTAGAGGAAAAGAATTACTTTTAAAGTGTCGACCGAATCGTCCATTACAAAGTTATAACGACATTATAGATGTATCTGGTTGGACTGATGTTGATATCGATAATTAAGACATTATGTATGCCCCATATCAGCCTCACTATTAGTATTTTTCTAATATGTCCTGCAACATATTAGGGTCGCCTCTTTGTTCACGGACGTAATCAACGAACCCTTTTACCGTATTTTTTAGATCTTCTCGCGTCATTTCGCTGATGCCCAAGTAAAGTTCGAGTAGCTCTTCATCTTCTGCATTTGGAAAATTCAAGCCAATTTCTTTCATAAGCATATCGGTATACATGGCTGTATGAAGGTCAAGCGTTTTAGCTTCTTGCTCGCTAGTCCATGGACTTTCATATGCAGACCTGTTTTCTTTGAACCAATCATCGGCATATTCAGCTAAATTATCATCGCTAATTCTATTAATAGCTTCTCTCAAATTAAGAGCATTCATAATTGTGATATATTCTTTTGCAAGTCCAAGCTCAGCTAATTTTTTATGGAATTCTTTGCCTTTTAGCTCTTTCACTATATCAATTATTATTTCCGCTGATTTTGCATCTCCAGTAAGAGTTTGCTTCGCTAACCTTTGTTCATATTCCAACTCGTTTTCGTTCCCTAACTTGTCGATAGTATTATCCATCTGAGCAAGTAAAGGCAGCTGCTCTTTTTTATGAGGTTTAGTATCAATGGTCGCATCGTTAACTTCAACTTTTGACACAACTGCATCGACTTTGTGGTTTGTATCTACACAAATTTTCTTTCCATCGTCTCCCAGAGCTGTATAGAGCGAAAGAGCCCCTATGGCTACTAGAGATCCTATAATACCGTGTTTTTTGCCCGAATTTTTAGGAGATTCTGCCATTCTAGTTAAAAATTAATGCCCCATATCTGCCTCGCTTGAGAGGTTGAGTTTGGTTGAATCTTCGACTTTCTGATTGCGCGCGGTGAGAGGATTGTAAATCTGATAATAGAGCGCGATAAGTTCACTCGTCACGAGTGGCGTTGCCTTTAATCCGCAGCCTTCGAGGCCTGCGGTCACCGTTGTTGTTCTTTGGTTGAGGGTTTTCTTTAAGTGCTCAAATTCTTGGTGACGTTGTGTAATTGAAGAGATTGAATCTGCTGGGTGCATGTGTCCCCAGAACTTTTGAATGAAAGTTTGGCCGACAGCTCGCGCTGGATCCATGGGAATCACACAGTAAAACTCTTTTTCCATAATATCGGCGTATTCAATCAACCGTTTTATATAATCGATATACTCATACGTTTCTTTTTGAAGAAGGGGATTTGCCTGCTTTTCGGCAATCCCTCGCAGTTTTTCTACATAATGATCGAGGTCGAGTTTTCGTGATCGAATAACAATTTGTACAGGAAACTCGAGTGTATTGAGAAATGACTGGTAGCTATACATAATCGAGTTCTGCTCTTGCTCGGATTTTAGGTTGAAGTTGATAGATGAAACTTTGAGTACTGAACGAAGCCCGCCGTTTTTTAGCACGACCGTATTATCGCGAATTTCTGCTATCCGTAGATGTAATTGCGTTGCTGCAATGGGGGCTTTCGGGCCTTTTTTTACACTCTCTGCGTTTGGTGATTGTGGAGCCATAAAATTATTTTTGAGTGATAGTTGTTTGATTTTGTTGCGTGTTTTGCTTCATTTTTTCACTATGTACATCGACAACACGGCTAACTTCTTCAAGCCTTTTTCGTCGTGAAATATCATCTTCGGCTTTCTCTTTTACGATCGCCGTCGATTTTTGTATAGGCGCTAATACAGAAAGTACAACATCGCCCTGCATTTTCTGCCAAAATCTTTTGCGTGGTTTAAAGTTGTATTCAATAAAGATCAACACAATTTTTTCGAAACCAATATCGTGAAATCGCACAAATGCAAATGCCATGGTAATGAGTGCGGTAAATAGCACGGGTAGCAGCCATACTTCTACAAAATACTGTTTTGCCAGCGATGTGTAGAGTGCGTAGGTAATTGATCCACCCAGCGTACAAATAATCAGTTGGCGTAAGGTGAGAAATCCAACGATTTTGTCTTCTCGTAACACATCTTGGGGAACTTTGAATTGCATCGTATTATTATATCATTTTTGTGACTCTTTTGCTAGTATTGAGGCCGCTCTAACTGATTGTATGACTGAAAACACCCATTCTCTCGAGAAAATCCGCAATTTCTGCATTATCGCCCACATTGACCATGGAAAGTCTACTTTGGCTGACCGAATGCTCGAATTAACAGGTACGGTGAGTGCCAGAGACATGAAACATGCTCAGATTTTAGATTCGATGGATTTGGAGCAGGAGAAGGGTATTACAATAAAACTTGCCCCGGTTCGTATGAATTGGGCGGTTGAGGGTGTCGAATACATTTACAATTTGATCGATACTCCCGGCCACGTTGATTTTAGTTACGAAGTTTCGCGAAGTCTTGCGGCCGTTGAAGGAGTTATTTTAGTTGTCGATGCGACGCAGGGTATGCAGGCACAGACGTTGGCAAATACCTACATGGCGCTTGAGCACAATCTCACGTTTATTCCGGTGATTAATAAAGTTGATTTGCCGGCTGCCGATGTTGAACGCGTGAGTGATGAATTGGTGAACACGCTGGGCTTTAGTCGTGAGGATATTATTTCTATTTCGGCAAAATCTGGTTTGAATGTGAAGGTATTGCTCGATGCAATTGCAAAGAAAATTCCTGCTCCTAAAACCGAAATGGTTTCGCTCGACACGAAGGCGCTTGTTTTTGATTCTGTGTATGATCCATATAAAGGGGTGGTCGCGTATGTTCGCGTCGTTGATGGTGAAATAAAAAAAGGCGATACGATGTATTTTATCCACTCAAAAGAAAAAATTGAGATTCTTGAAGTTGGCTATTTTAAGCCGAAATATTCCCCAACGCCCGTTTTGAAAGTTGGAGAAATGGGGTATGTAGTAACGGGAGTTAAAAGTGTTTCTGATGCGCGAGTTGGTGATACGTTATGGAAAGGTACAAGTGGAAATCCGCAGGCTATTCCCGGTTTTAAAAAGGTGACGCCGTTTGTGTATGCAGGAGTTTTTCCTATTGATGGTGATGACTACGGCCTTTTGAAAGACGCGCTCAT
>CAYHBN010000089.1:0-5181 GCA_964354865.1 uncultured Candidatus Peribacteria bacterium | reverse complement strand
CACGCAGCGAAAAAGGTTTACGAAAGCAAGTGAAGCGTGTTGAAAGTTTACTTGGAGGAAAATTGATTTTAACGCGTGGTACTGAATTACGTACCGAACAAGGTTTTAACTCTACAATGCCGGTTTGTCTCGATGAACTTGAGGTTACACGAAACATGCATACCTCTCCGCTTTCATCGACTTTTCCATTCACTTCAGCGACTCTTTCGGGCAATGACGGTATTTTGTACGGACTTAATCGTCACAATGATAGTTTGATTATTTTCGATCGCTTCTCGCTTGAAAATGCGAACTCGGTGGTTTTTGCTAAGTCTGGTGCTGGTAAATCGTATGCGGTTAAACTCGAAGTTTTGCGAAGTCTTATGATGGGTGCCGATGTTATTATTATCGATCCTGAAAATGAATATGAAAATTTATGTAGAACAGTTGGCGGTAGTTACCTTCGAGTTTCATTAAACTCTGATAGACGTATAAACCCATTTGATATTGCAAAACCAACTGACGAAGACGATGCACTTCCTGGCGATTTACTTCGTAATAATATTATTAATCTAAATGGTTTATTAAAATTGATGCTCGGCAATTTGAGCGCGATCGAAGACTCCATTATTGATAAAGCACTTAACGATACCTACGCCATTAAAGGTATAACAATGGATATTCTTGATCCTTGGACAAAAACGCCTCCAACGATGGAAGATCTTGAGTCGGTATTACAATCTATGGATGGTGGTCAAGGTTTGGCTCAGCGTCTTCAGAAATTTACAACGGGTACCTTTGGTGGCATTTTCAATAAACCATCAAATATTGACTTGAACGCCGGCATGATGGTGTTTTCAATTCGCGATCTCGAAGATTCACTTCGCCCGATCGCCATGTATATTATTTTGAATTATATATGGACAAAAGTTCGCTCCGAGTTGAAGAAACGAATACTCCTTATTGATGAGGCGTGGTCACTGATGCAACATGAAGATTCAGCAAAATTCTTATTTGGTCTCGTAAAACGCGCACGTAAATATTACTTAGGTGTCACAACGATTACGCAAGACGTTGAAGACTTTGTAACAAATCAGTACGGTCGTCCGATTATTACCAACTCTTCAATGCAGCTTTTGTTAAAACAGGCACCGTCTGCGATTGAGCCACTGACGAAGATTTTCAACCTCACCGAAGGAGAGAAGTATCTGCTTCTCAACTCGGGTGTTGGTCAAGGATTGTTTTTTGCTGGTCTTAAGCACGTCGCTATTCAGATTATTGCCTCGTATAGTGAAGATCGGTTGGTTACAACGAATCCACAAGAAGTTCTCAATCAGCGATAGTTATTTGAGTATCTCGGCCTTTGCGCGAGCCATTTGCTCATCAACTGGTTTTTGACCTTCTTTAGCCTTAGGATTTTTTACCACAATGTCTGGAGTAATTCCTTTTCCATCGATGGTTTTTCCGAGAGGAGTGAGCCATTCCGCAATAGTCATCTTGAGCATCGAGCCGTCTCTAAAGTCATCTAATTCTTGAACGGTTCCTTTGCCGTATGTAACTTCGCCAATGATCGTTGCAATTTTATAATCCTGCAGTGCGCCAGCAAGTATTTCAGATGCAGATGCAGAGCCGCTATTTACCAAAACCATAATTTTTTTACCCTTCATTTCTCCCTGACCATTCGAATTCTGTACTTCGCTGTGGTCTGGGTAACGAACGGTCGTAACTGTTTGACCAGCTGGCACAAAGTGCCCAGCCATTTCATCGACAATGTGTAAGTAGCCTCCCGGATTGTAGCGAAGATCAATAATGAGCCCTTTCGCTTTTGATGCGGTAAATTCATTCAGTGCGGTGGTGAATTCTTCTGCAGTGGTTAGGCCAAAATTACTCACGCGAATGACAAAAATATTTTCTTCAGTTTTTTCTGTTTCGACAGATTTTACAATAACAATGTCTCGAGTAATTGTAAGTGTCACAAAGTCTTTACCTCGTTGAACTTTTAATTTCACTTGTGTCCCTTTTTTTCCTTTGATTTTCATTACCACAAAATTGAGAGCCATATCTTTTGTAGAAATGCCATCTACTTCACGAATAATATCGTTCGGAAGTAATCCCGCTTTTTCTGCAGGCGATCCTACGATAGGAGTTACCACGACAATGTCTCCCTCTTTATCATTTAGAACTGCACCGATTCCTTCTACTTGACCTGATAATGTTTGTACTACGCCGTTATCACCTGGGCGTTCGAAGGTTGTGTGCTTGTCGCCGAGTTCTTTTACCATGCCTTCGATTGCAGCATACATAAGTTGATCTTTTTTCACGGTGCTTTTTCTAAGGTAGCTTTTGTTAATTAAATTCCATGCAGCAACAAACGTATCGTACTCAGCAGTCCCAACATAGTCACCATCGTTCCCGTTAATAAGTCTGACGGTATATACCGGCTTATTGTTTTTCATTTTTTCTATATAACTTGCCGCAAGCCCGCGCGTGACTTTGCTGTAGATATCAACTTTTCCCGGTTCAATTATTTCTAATTCAAGAGCTTTGCTCACAACCGGTGCTGCAGGTGATTGTAGGTCAATATCGGTAGCGGTGAATTCTTTTTCATCAAATACCTTTGGCACCGAAACTCCTTCTAATGCGAAAAGCCACGTGAGTGCATCTTTCTTTGTAATATTTGATTCTGGCTTAAATTCGCTCTTTTGAAAATCAGTAAATTTTATTACACCAGAGTCAATAAGTTTATATATATAGGGTGCTTGCTCAACTTTTTTTCCATTAAGTGGTACATCGGAAAAGCGCACTCTCGTTTTAGGCCGATAATTTGTACTGGTAAATCCACGGCTCCTCAAAATCCATTTTGCATACTCTGCCCGTGAAATTGCTTGCGAAGAAAAGAAATTCTCACCATTATAGACATTTATTGTTTCAACATAATCGATAGAACTTTTGTAAGGAGTGCTTTCATTTACGTCTCTAAATGAGGCAAATCCCGTTGCAGAGGTGCTTATAAACAACAAAGTTGAGATACCGAAGGAAAGGATTTTTTTCATAGTTCGTAAAATATACACCTATGACTTTTCTCGAGCTAATGCCTTAGTCCCTTTGCTTTGACATAACAGGTTGAAAATAGTATAATTGTTAGATTGATTATGGATCAAAATACACAAACAAACGGGGGATTAAAAGGAGCTCTTACTATGGGGGTTATATCTTTAGTACTTGTGCTTTCAACTTTCGGGCTTGAATTGCGGTCTCATCAATTTGAAACGTCAATTATTGATAAAGATGTTTTTTTTGATTCTTCGGCGCAGCGTATCGATGGTCATCGTTTGTATAGAGCAGATAAAAATGCCGTAGTGTCTATGGCAAATCCTTTAAATATGTCTGAGCTTACTTTGACCAAGGGGCGTATTTGGCTGAATACTATTTACTCTGGCTATACCACCACGGTAAAAAGTGGACTTTTGAAAATTACTGTACCTCCATCGGTTTCAACTATTTCGTATGAGAATGGAAAGACTACCATTGAAGTCTTAAGTAGATTTGCGTATGTGACAATAGGCGAGCAGCGACTTTATATTCCTCAAAACAGTGGAGTCGTTGTGTATGACGTAACTATTAAGAATTTCGCCAAAGAATTGCAGCAAATTTTGCCAAGTAAATTTTTTAAACAATTTGCGCTCTATACAGTTACAAAAACAGATTCTTGGTATCGAACAAATTTGGATCTCGATGATTCTGTACAGAAAAAGCTTTCAAAGCAGTTCATCGATGTAATTCGTGAGCGAGGTCCACGCGTTTCTGAAGATGGATCGTCACTTGGGCAATCTCTTGTATCAATGACGGCATCGCTTAAGAGTGCGCTTACCTTTGATGCAGATAAACGTTTGAATGGAGAATATAATGAATCTCTTCGCTATTTAGATACGGCTCTTTATAATTTTAATATTGGATCGGTTGCACAGGGTAAGTCTATGCTCTCAACTTTTGAATCGAAAGTATCTTCTTCAAAGGCTGCATTGCAAGATTCACTTATTGCGACGCTCGATTCGCTTGCCCCTTCTGCTGAAGATCCAACATTCAATGCTGCTCGAGCAGCGGTTCAGGGTCTTATATCGACCTCAGCGACAGATTCACTTCTTGTCGGTTTCATATCTCTTTACGATGCAACTCGGGGGGCGCCATCTCCTGAACAAAAAGATCTCGTGCTTTCTTCTATGAATATACTTGCATCGTTAATCGAGAAAAATGTGTCCGCTTTGAATCAGAAAGATGCTACGTATCTTACTGAGTTATTACATGACTTAATCTTGTCTAATGCCGCTCTCATTTCAGAGAATTCGTTTAGGTCTCTTGCCTTGTTACAAGATCAATCTGTATCAAAATCAACGACAAAAGAAATCAAAACCGATACGCAACAGTTTTTCATGACCCAAAAACTTGATCAACTTACCTTGATCAAGGCTAAACTCGACGCAGGTACTGTTGATTTTCAACAGGCTCGCGGTGCACTCCTATTTATTGCTCAAACGATTGAGCTGGTAAAACCACTTATTGCTGATAGTGCATTTTTCCCATACTTTGAAGATCAATATAAGACGATTGAACCATTTATAGGTTTTTTGCGTACTGCTGAAACTGAGTCATTGCATGGCAGTTACGAACGTCAGTTCTCTGAATACAAAAGCAAAGTACGCGATGCAGGTTATATTTCTCAACTACTGAATACCGCTACGGGTGGTAATGGATTGTCATCTGTTGTTCGCGAAGAGTTAGGGGCGGTAGCTGCTCAAGATTTTGCTTCAACGGCACTGACAGATATACGGATTGCTTTCGATGACGGTGCAGATTCTTCTATCGTTATTATTACTTCTTCAAAATTTGATAATGCAGTTTTTAGCGCTCGATACGATACGGTGAGAAAGCTCTTTACCTCTGTAGTTTTCGACGGCACGCAAGTTCAAAATGGAGTTCGCTTAGCCAATTTACGTACATTCTTGCTTGTATCTCGTGGCAAACTTTCGCTTGATAACAATGCAACAGCCGAGACTTTGACCGAAGTTCCGGTCGATGATCATGCTGCTAAGGTGCGTGCAGTGGTAGAGGTTCTTAAAAAGAAACTTAAAGAGAGTCAGATTCTTGTAGACGAAAAATATATTGATTCAACAAAGTACGATGACGGTTTAATACGGGTATTAC
>CAYHBN010000088.1:0-5226 GCA_964354865.1 uncultured Candidatus Peribacteria bacterium | reverse complement strand
ATTGTATGGGGGCAACGCCACATCGTTTAAAACAGTACGAAGAAGTATTGGCGCTTTATCGAAGCGACCTTGATCATATAAAAGACCCACCGGTACCATTGCTCACCGGTGACGATGTTATGAAAATTTTGCATCTCGAGCCGGGCCCAAAAATCGGTGAAATAACCCAAGAAGTTCGTTGCTTGCAGCTTGAAGGGGCATTAACAGATAAAGAAGGAGCGATACAGTGGCTGCAGAAAAGTATGAATATTGTATAATCTGCGCATATGAGTGAAATTGAAAACAATTTTGATCAAGAAAGAACCGGAGTATTTCAAAACGAATCTATTCAAATTCAGAATATCAGAATGAATAGTGGAGAAATACTCGAATTAACAGTCACTAATCCTTTTGGAAAGTCTCAAAAAATCGAAGTTGGGTTGCTTGTTCAGAATGGAGTACCGCTGCTCGTTTCAAAAAGTCATCCAATTATAGAGAATACATTCCAATTAGTTGGTTCTCAGTCAGATCAAGAAACCGAATTATCTACATTAGACGTATTACTTTCCGAAATTCCTGTTGGAACATTGTTATCTGGGTAAACGCTTACCCTGAGAGCATGCAAATCTGTGGATAACAGTACTTTAATTCGTATGATATATATTAGTGGCGCCACTCCTGGTTATGTGTGCTCTGAAATTGAATACACTGTTATCGCTCGTGATTCTAAATCAAAAGAAGCAAGAGTTGGAGGCGCCTTAAGCAGTCCCGTAATAGCTGATGCGTTCAAAAAATCTTTATTAGGAGTTGTTCAAACAAGCTCGTTTTCTTAACTTGGAGTTGCTTCTAAGAGTGTCACTGTCTCTACGTGATATGTTTGTGGGAACATATCGACGGGCTGTACATGTTTTAGTACATATTTTTTGCCATTTGGTAGCATCGTTGCACAGGCAATTTTAAGATCTCGCGCGAGGGTAGTCGGATTACACGACACATACACCCAGCGGGGGATTTGTAGGGCAATTATTTTTTCGAGAGTTTTGGGGTCGATACCCGAGCGCGGAGGGTCGGTAATAAGTACGGTTGCCGTCTGTGCCTTTTCTTGAAGTTTTTTGAGCTGTTTCCCTGTATCGCCAACGTGAAACTCAATCTGATCGAGGCCGTTATTGAGCGCATTTTTGTGCGCATTTTCAATGGCGCTGTCGCTCACATCGATGCCGGTTACTTTGCATCCCGTTTGTGCGCAGAACATCCCGATAGTTCCCGTGCCACAGAATAGGTCAAGCACATGGTCGTTTTTGTCTGGTTTTGCACAGATTATCGCATCGGCATACAGGCGTTGCGCCTGAATAGTATTTGGTTGAAAGAAGGCCTGTGGCAGAATTTCGAAGTTCAGCTTTGCTGTACCGACTGTTAGCGTTTCAAGGAGTGTTGGTTTGCCCCATAACAACTTTTCGGTGTTCACTGTTTTGAATCCTCTTCGTACTGCGACGACGGTACGGTAGATCGAGGTCACGGCCGGGAACTTCGTTCTAATGAGCTCGGTAAAATCCTCTTCATTATCAAACTGATCGTCGGTTGTAACTAAGTTGACCAATACCTCGCCACTGTTTTTTCCTTCTCGAATAATGAGATTTTTAAGACAACCACTATGAGTTAGCGAGTTATAGGTAACGAGATTTTTTTCTTTGAACCAGGCGCGCACCGCAGCTACAATTTTCACCGCTAATGGTGACTGCAGAAAACATTCTTCAAGCTCAAACACATCTCTAAATTGCCCCTTTGGGTGAAAGCCAATTTGCCCTCGTTCAAAGCTATACTCGGTTTTATTTCGGTAATACCATGGATCATCACAGCCGATGATCGGTTTTTTAATTTCGGCCAAATAATCAGCTGAAAATCCACCGAATTTTATGAGTGCGTCGCGTACAAAACCATCTTTTACCTCGAGCTGTTTGTCGTATGAAAGATGTTGCAAGCTACAGCCGCCACAGACACCGAAATGTTTGCACCGCGGAGCTCCGCGTGAAGGACTTTCGGTAACAATTTTTACAAGCTGCGCCTCAAGATAATTTTTCTTAATTCTCGTCAGTGACACTTCGGCGGTTTCGCCCGGCAGCACGCCACCTTTCACAAAAGTAATGCATCCGGTGAGTGTTTCATCTGTTGGTATACCGACTGCATCGCCACCGAAGGCGATCTCTTTAATGACGACGGTAATAATTTGTCCTTTTGAAAGTTGCATCGCGCCGAGTATACTTGAAGGGCTTTCGTAATACTATATTTCTCATTATGGCTACTATCACCATCTACACCAAGAAGACCTGTCCCTACTGTGTTGCCGCAAAAGCCCTTTTAAAAGGGAAAGGTCAAACATGGACAGAAATAGACATTGAAACAACTCCTGGTGCGCGTGAAGAGTCTGTATCTCGTTCAGGCGGCCGCATGACGGTTCCTCAAATTTTCATCGGTGAAAAACACGTCGGTGGGTTTGACGATTTGAATGCGCTTGATCAGGCAGGGGGACTTGATGCACTCCTTGTATAGTCTCACCCTGTTTTATTTAAAAAAGCGATTCTGCCTCGTTGCATTCGGGTATAATGAGTAGCCTGCTCGTAAGTTCCATTAGATGTTTTGTACGTTTATCGAAACATACATCGAGCAGCGAATATAAACCCTTATCCGCTTCTGGGAAAAAAGAGACGGCTTCTTTTAAAAACCTTTCTGGATTTCCTCGATGTCTTTCGTAATTATCAATTAAGTCAAAAATGGTATCTGTAATATCTTCGCTCGTATTAGAGTTAAAGTATTTTATTGAAATTTTGTTGTACGCGTCTGTATATTCATTTGTATTCTCCAATACCAGACCGATTTCTTTAATCTCAAGTGCAAGTTGTTTAGCCTCTTCATGAGTTTTTCCTAATTTTATTTCAATTGCTTTTGCTATTTTTTCTACAAATGTATCGTAATCGGCTGTCACATAGAGCGTGCGGACTGCATCAGAATCAAGAAGATACAGTGCATCAATCAGTAATTGATTTTCATAGTATGTATATTTATCTGGAGTGTTGTTTTTTGTTGTCATTACTAGATTTGTAAAATACTGTGTCATGCCTTCGTTAAAAAAGGAATATTCTCCATTCCAGTTGTTATTCACAGCAGATTTACTAAAGAATGCATGGAAAAGTTCGTGAATAATTATTGTATTGATATACATGAGATCTTTGTTTTGCAAATTTTTTCGATCTAATACGATATGACCTACATAAGTATTTAGACTGCGCTTGTTCCTCAAATGCATGGTTTCGGCCGATGAGCCATCTTCCAAGTTTCCTAATTTGAATGGAGGAACTCTTATTTTTAAAAATGCTTCCTGCGTCGCAGGATTATTTCTTATGTCTAGTTCATCGATAGTTCGTGCGAGAAGAATGTCAAATTTTTCATCAACAAGTGTAATAAAAAAGCCAATCGCCATACGAGTGCGATAATCAAAGCTCATACCATATACATCGATCATATGATTCAGTTGCGCTTTTATATCGTGTTTTATTTGTGTGCATTTTTCTAAGAGTTTTGGTTCTCCTTTTAATTTTTCAACTAAAGAAACGGGTGTTTTATTTAATTGCGCGATTTTTTCAAGCCTGCCTAATTCTGATTTAGTTTGAGTGTCTTCATTTTTTGCATGAGTAACAGGAGTTGCTGTTTTTTCTCCATTGTTTTGTTGTTTTTTTATTTCAGGAGCACTCATACGTATTTTATTTTTCAACCGCATTCGCTGCCGCATCATGAACTGCCATTCGTACTAAGTTGAGTTTATTGCGTACGACTTTAACGAGCGTTGGGTCTAGGTTCGGGTTTGTAGAAAGGGCGCGTACAACCATATCGCTACTATGTTCGGCGAGCACGGTTTGGCGCGCAACATCAGTCGTTTTTTTTGCCTCTTCAGCTAATTCTCGGTTGTTTCCCTCCTTATGCATATTATTGGTTAATGATTCTAAAGGGGATATTGCATTTTGTACAGCCCTGTTCGATTGCTTGAAGTAGTACTCCGTTTGCTAAAAGGTCTTTAATAATATTTTTTACCCATACAATGCCTCTACTAGTTGATGTAGTTATAAACCTACCTTTTTTGTCGAACCATTTTATATGAGAGCCCTTCCCTGAGAAGTTATCAGCTTTCAATCCACATGAAGTTAATAACCTTTCATGCTCAGTTCTATTTAACTCAATATTAGGCACCCAATAGTGATGTTCGGTTTTTTCAATTGGGGCTCCTGGTTCTTTTTTGTGCGGAATATACTGGTCAAATAGTGCTTTCAGTGCAAACTGCGAAAACGGTCTATCGCTGAGCATTTCTCGTAAATTTCGCAGTGCCTGAGCGAGTGCAGTCTTATAGTCCTCACCCTCATTTTGTGTAAACAAACCAAGTAGCTCATTAATATCGTCTTCGAGTCCATTCTGAAAACAGTTCACCCCCAGCTGTGGATCTTTATCAAATGGTGGCACATCATAGTCCCCGGTCATATCAAGAAAAAGCTGCAAATATTCACCCCCTTCTTTGTTGAGGGCTTCGATTTGTTCCAAGACATCTGAGAGTTTTGGCTCTTTTTCCATCATGCCATTATATGCTTTTTTGCCATTTTCGTCCAGACATGGTACAATCTTTTGATGAAAATACATTTTTACGGTGCCGCACAAGAAGTCACCGGCTCAAAACATTGCATAGAAGTTAACGGCAAGATTATTTTTTTAGACTACGGCATGGCCCAAGGCAACCGAAAAGAGTCTGAAATAAAAAATCGGACAATGCCGGTGCCTCCAGGAAAAATAGACGCGGTGATTTTGTCACATGCCCACATTGATCACTCGGGTTGTTTACCAATGCTCGTAAAAGCGGGATACAAAGGTCCTATTTATTCGACCCACGCAACCCGCGACATTAGTAATTTTATGTTAATGGATAGCGGCTCGATTCAAGAACGGGAGGCTGAATATATTAACGACCGAAATGAGCGAAAAAATAATCAAAAAGAAAAAATTGTGCCACTCTATACACTCGATGATGCTATTCAAACAATGGAGCAGTTTGTGGGAATGGGTTACGACCGTCCTTTTGAGGTGGTTCCGGGTGTGTACTGCTCTTTCCGCGATGCAGGTCATATTCTTGGCTCGTCACAAATAGTATTAGTTATCGATGATTTCGAGACAAAAAAGCAGCAGATTTTGGTCTATACAGGCGACCTTGGT
>CAYHBN010000087.1:0-5247 GCA_964354865.1 uncultured Candidatus Peribacteria bacterium | reverse complement strand
GTGATATCGTTGAAACGCGCGGAAAATTATTAAATGGCGTTCCCGTACACAGATTTACCGACGTAGGAATCTGGCTTTCATCTAACACAGAAAAAGGCTCAACAATTTTTCACACACAGTGGGACTCTTTCCCTTCACTTTTTTTGAGTGACGATCACAACACGTTTCTCATAGGGCTTGATCCGGTTTTCGCCTATTTAGAGAATAAGGATAAATATAATTCTTGGCTTGCACTGAGTGAGGCGAGGGTTAGTAAAACTCATTTTGTCGAAAAATTCACTCAAACTTTTCCCGAAATTTCGTACATATTGTTAGAGAAATCGTACAACGACAGGACTGTTTTTCGAAATTTCGATGGTAGGTTGAATGAGTTTTTAAAGACAAGCACTGTTTTTGAAAAAGTGTATGAAGATAACGAGTCACTGGTTTATGAGAAGCAACCGTGATCGATAGGACTTTATTTTTGCAATTCTAAAATCACCGCGTTCATAAAACGTGCGGCTTGCGCACCGTCGATAAGGCGATGGTCGTATGAAAGGCACAGTGACATGACGGGGCGAATCTCAACTTTACCGTCGATTGCAACTGGCGTGTCGGTCATTTTCATGACGCCCAAAATTGCCGATGTGCCATACGGAATAATAGGAGTTGCCTCGGTGCCACCAATTGAACCAATGTTGGTGATTGAGAATGAACCGCCCTCTATGTCTGCTTGGGCGATTTTTCGTGAACGAGCTTTTTCGGCAAGTGAGACTATTTCGCCTGCGAGCTGGAATAAATCTTTTTGATTTGCATCTTTAATAATCGGCAGCATTAGGCCCTCGGGCGTGTCGACTGCAATGCCGATGTTCATGTAATTTTTGTAGACAACCTCGTTTGTCGAATCGTCGATTGAGGCGTTAAATTCGGGGAATTCTTTAAGTGCCGCCACCGCAGCTTGAATAATGTATGAGAGGTAGGTGAGTTTGATTCCCGATTTTTCCGCGTCTGGTTTTTGCGCGGCGCGACGTTTTACTAGGTTGCTTGCATCGAACTCATCGCAGTGGGTCACATGCGGAATTGTCTGCATTGAAAGGACCATATGCTCTGCAATTGCTTTGCGCATGCCTTTCAATTTTGTACGGTTTACGGTGCCGTAGTTTTCGAAATTCAGTTTTGGCGTAGTCGTTTTCTGCGATGCAGAAAACTTTGTACTGTCTGTATTTTGTACCCCTTCGCTCTGTGCTGCTCTCACATCATTCTCTGTCACCTCTCCCCCTACCCCAGTTCCCTTTATTCCTGCCAAATTCACTCCTAACTCTTCAGCCAGCTTTCTTGTTCGCGGCATAACTTTTGGTACACGGCCGATTGAGTGTACTGCCTCGGCAGTACGAGATGGCAATGTAAAACCTTCCATTTTCATAGGAATCTCTCCCACGACACCCTGTAATTCAACTTTCGCTGCGCCATCTTTCGTGTCTTCTGCTACGGCTGGTGCCTTAGGCGTTGCCTTCAAATCCTCTAATTTCTCGTCTTTCGCCCCAATAACAACAACCACGTCGCCCACATGAATTGTCTCCCCTTCTTTGCCATTCATCTTTAAAATAAAACCTGCTTTTGGTGACGGCAGCTCGACAATGGCCTTTGCGGTCTCAACTTCAATGAGCGGCTGATCTTCTTTTACTTCTTCGCCTAAGGCAACGCGCCAGCGCACAATTTCGCCTTCGTGAATACCTTCTCCAACGTCCGGTAATTTAAATTCAAATGCCATCGAACATGATTATACCGCACTTTACCAAACATCAAAAACACAGTATTACTTCTCTTATGAAGATTGTATCTATTATGACTGTCGTTATTACCAGTATGCTTAGCGGGTGTACCTTGCCTCAAGAGCTTTTGGTCAAGAATAACGTTGTTTCTCAGTCAGCGACTTCGGTATCGACGACTACTACGCCTCCCGTCGCTCTTTCTCCATCCCCTCCGAGCACCATTATGGTGGCCGCTTCTTCGGTCAGTGCTACTACTTCTGCTGCAGCCGTTTCGCCGCCGCCAAACGTACACATGCCTGTCCCTGAAAAAATGAGTGGGATTTATTTGACAGCAAGTACAGCGGCAGGTCAGCGTGGAGAAGTGCTTATCGACGAGCTTATAAAAGCAGGTGGTAATACGATTGTTATGGATGTACAGGCTGGTACAAAGCTCGCTTACGCTTCGACACTTGAGCTTTCAAAGACTTTGAACAATACGGGTACACAAGTTCCCGATATGCGTGCGCTGGTCGAAAAACTCCACCAAAAAAATATCTATGTCATTGGGCGTTTGGTGCTCTTTAAAAGTCCTTTTTTAGCAAATATAAAAAAAGAGTGGACACTTAAAGATAAACGAAATGGCAAACCGTTTAGTAATCGCGAAGGGGCAATTTGGCTTGATTCAGGCAATAATGAGCTGCTGGCCTATTACGCAGATATTTGTCGAGAGCTCGCCGATTTTGGTTTTGATGAGATTCAATTTGATTATGTGCGGTTTCCCGAAGCAGGTAAGCAGGGTTACGTCGGATATAATTATACTGGTCAAGAAACGACAACTCGAGAACAGACGATCGTGAATGCGGTAACTATGCTCGGTCAGGCACTCCATGAAAAAGGAGTGAAAGTTGGTATTGATGTGTTCGGTATTATTGTGTGGGATAAAGTCAGCGGGCCAATTATCGGGCAAAATATCGTTGCACTTGCGCCGCATGTAGACGCCATTTATCCGATGTCGTATCCTTCACACTTTGGGCCGGGATGGGGCGGTCATAAAAATCCGGGTGACGAGCCGTATTTTTTCAACTATGAAACAACTAAAAAGTTTCTTGAACAAACAGCGGGGAGTGGTGCGCAAATTCGCCCTTGGTTGCAAGGATTTGTGTACCGTACAAAAAAGTTTGATAGCGTCTATGTGTCAGAAGAAATCCGTGCGCTCAAAGATTTAGGTGTCACGCAGTTTGTTGTGTGGAACGCTGCAAATAATTATCCGTATACGTTTGCGGCGTTTAAGAGAAATAGCGCAAAATAGATTGATAACGTGAAGGCGAGCTTTTTTAAGCCAGGTATGCAGTTCGGTAACACTCCTGGCAGTACACTGTTTCTTCGCGTTCAGGATTAAAGCTTGAATACATCGTGTTATTGCACTTTGCGCAGGTGCGCTCCCATAAGAACGGCAACGTGCGCATGGCCATTTTTTGTGCGTGGCGGCATGTTGGGCAATGACGAGGAATTGGTATGTTGTTGGTGCGGTAAAAACGCAGTTCGCTCATCGTGATGCGGTAATTTTTGCCACAGGTTTCGCAGGCCAAAATTTCTTTGGTGATCGAATCGAGAACGTGCGTAATTGAGTCAGGAATTGCTTCGAGCGTCGATGGCAAATACTCACGTCGGTCTTCGGCTCGCCACTTGTAGCCGCGGTCGAGTGCCATTGCCTCGGTGAGTGGGAAAAAGTCTTGTGCAGGACTTTCGTTGTAGCTAAATGGCGAAAGAGATTGTGGGAAAAATGTTCCAAAACTTCCCTCCTCTTTCATTTTTGCAATAATCTTTGGTAGAAGTTCGCGGTACTCTGTTTCGGTATATTGTTTGTTGAAAATACAAAACTTTTTACGTCGCAATCCAATGCAGCCAAAACAGTCACTGCAACTATTCATGCTGTCGCAGTACATGAGATTTTGTGAGTACCAGGTGTAGGTGCAGAAGGCGATGTTTGTAGATGAGCGAGACACATTGCACATGTACACAAGCTCGCATGCCGGCCAGCCGGCCGAGTATGAATTCGAAATATCTTTTGAGTGATCGAGCGAAACGCAGTTGTAGCAATCTTCACTTTCGTGTGCGTCGAAACAGTAGTCGCAGTTTTTTGAGTTGTACAAATGATCGCCAGTTGAGTTCTCTACATTCAGGCTGTGGATATTTTGGTGGACCGCTTTTTGTTTGAGTTTTTTAAACTCCTCTACATTCTGTTTCCACCTTTCATATGAGCCATTTAAGACGCGTTTTTTTGTCGCCTCAAACTCCTCTTTTGAAACTGGTTTATTATAAATATGATACGACTTGTTTGCTAAGTTATCGCAGAATAAAACATTTTGGCAGCCTTTGAGCTGATACGAAAAGTAGCAGTCGGTACAGTTGTTTGACTCCTGCAGCATGGTGCACTGATAGCAATTATTTACATCGCTCGTGAAGTAGCAAAGGGTTGAGTCGTTCGTATAAATGGAGTCGAAGCAGTCTTTGTCATTTACGACCCAGTAGCAGTAACTTGAGTCTTCACATTTGGCGACGAGCGAATTTAGATAACAGTTTTTTGACTGACGGATGTGGCTATTGTAATCGCAGTTTTCGCTGTTAAAGATCGTGGTTCCCTCTCGCGGAACATCGCGCTGTAACTCCGCATACTGCTCAAAAAATCCTCTCGAAAAATCGTAGTCACGGCCATAACTCAGTGGGTCCCAGTCATCACTCCACCAGTACGCGTTGTTGTAAATTTTGAACGGACTATCGGGAGGGTACGCACTAATAATATCGGCGCCGGTCGCGTCGCATTTGCGTTTATAGAGTTTCCACTCATTACGAAAGGCCATCAATGTTCGCATTCGTTCAAGTGGCGATGTGGTAGGCAGCGGAATGCCCAGGCGCTCGCAGTGTTTAATTTCGCTGTCGGGAATGTAGAATGGGTGGCCGGTGAGGGCGCAGGTAGCGGTTTGCATTGAGAGGATTATAACACCCTATCGGCGAAAACTTCAGATCAGCTTGCTTATACGCTAATTGCCTCGAGCAGTGCTTTTCTAATTGTTTGTCGACGCGCTGAAACTTTTATAATGGCGTTCATAAATTCCTTAATAACAGCATTTTTATCAGTGTTTCCAAATTTCAGGAGCGTCTCCCAGTTATTATTTACCGATAGTTGAACAGCTTCTTTTAGGGCGCGATTTTCAGGGGTTCCATCAACTAATAGCTTGGGTGATACTTCATAGTAATCCCAGTTGTCTCGATCCTCGGCTTCAAGCGTAAAAGTTACCCCGGTTGTGCTGCCGTCATCGACATAATCATCTGCTGCACCCTCACTCAATAAATATAATTTACTAAATCTTGCTATTAAATTGTCTCTTAGTTGAGTTGCATTTTGTGAACTTCTGCTATCGTCTCGCGAATTTTTTCTCGAATAAAGTGCGGCGGAGAGTCGTGGAAACTGGCTATCGTCATCTTCCGTACCCGCTGCTGCAATTTTTAAGCGATT
>CAYHBN010000086.1:0-5284 GCA_964354865.1 uncultured Candidatus Peribacteria bacterium | reverse complement strand
TGTCTGGTCGTGGAATGCGTTTATTGAAACGTGCAAGAATTGAAACAGAGTTAGGTTGTTTAGAAAAAGAGGCAAACGAGTTAAATAAAGGATTTGTCGAAACGATGACAAAAAAACGTCCCTTCGTTGCGGTTAAAATAGCCACAAGTTTAGACGGTAAAATTGCGACAAAAACACGAGAATCAAAGTGGATAACCTCAAAAGAATCACGTGATTCGGTATATCGACTTCGTGACAATTTCGATGCCATTATCGTTGGGCGTGGAACCGTAATGGAAGATAACCCGCGATTGAAGGGAGAAAAAACGGAACCTCTTCGAGTAATTCTTGATTCAAAGCTGAAAACTCCAATTACTGCTCATGTGTACGAATCGCCAAAAGCTTTGGTATTTACGACAAAAGCGGCAAGTGAGGCGAAAATTGCAGTGTTCAAACGTGCCGCAGTCGATGTCGTCGTACTCCCTGAAATAAGCCTAAAGAGGGTCTTGAAAGAGCTCACAGGCAGAGGAATTGTAAGTGTATTCATTGAGGGCGGCGCACAGGTATTCGGTTCAGCCTTCGATGAAGATGTGGTAAATAGAATTTATTGGTATACCGCACCGATTATTATAGGTGGAGCTGAAGGCATCTCTGCAGTTGCGGGCGAGGGCATAAAATCGTTAAAAAACGCCAAGAAATTCCGTTGGGTTTCGTGTGAACAGAGTGACGAAGATTTGCTTATGACTCTAGATCGGAAGACTGACTCGTTTGGTCGATTTGCTTAAGAGAAACAAATGCAACGAGAACCATCGGTGCAATAATGGCTCCTTTTAATCCAAATACCAAAAGCCCTCCTAAAATAACTAAGAAGGTTGCAAGCGGTGAAATATTTATATGTTTCGAAATGAGTAGTGGTTTTACAAGATTATCGACAAAAGCGACGAGTAATCCGCACCAGAGTGCTAATGCAACACCAGCAAAAAGGTGCCCTGAAAAGACCAGATATATTGATGCAGGAACCCAGATAATGCCTGTCCCCACAACAGGAACGATACCGAAAAAGCCCATTGCAGTTCCCCAGAAAATAGGATTGCCGATTCCTGCTATCGCGAGGCCTATTCCGCCGATTATTCCTTGAAGGAGAGAAGTCAGAAATGTTCCATACAACATTCCTACCGAAACTTGTCTGAATTTTTGAAGTAGTTCATGGCTGATCTCTTTTGAGAAAGGTAATACTGACTCAACAAAGGCTATGATTTTTTTGCCGTCTTTGAAAAACACATACATGCTAAATACCAACATACAAAAGTTTACGAGCATCCAGACAATGCTTTTTATAAGATAGGTACTTTGACTCACAATTGTTGATGAAAAACTTTGCGCAGCAGATGTTATAGAAGAGATAATCTCACCGGGAGAAATACCGGCATATTCACTCGCTTTGCTAATAAGTTGGTGTAAATTTAGTTTTCCAGTTTGAATAGCGAACTCAAACTGTTGGTACGTAGAAACGGCTTCTTGAGAAAGCATGATAAAGAAAAAGACGAAGGCGAAGCTAAAGAGAATGCCCATGCTGAACGAAACAATTGCTGCCGCAAGCCACTCTCTGTTATTCACTTTTTTTAAAATCCAACTATGAAGAGGGTGAGCTCCAGTAACTAAAATAGCGGCGATAATAAGTGTAGAAAGAAAAGGAGAGATAACTACTACAAGAAAAAGAAAACAAACAAAAATTGCAATTTTAATGTACTTGCTAGCGTTGTCGGTTGGTTTCATCGCTTTTACTATAAATCACGGCATTACTATTGTCTATGTAAAGCTTTATCTTACAGGATAAAAACGCATTTTAAGTTTTAACAGCCATGAACTAAATTCTGTGGATTTTAATAGGTGCATGCTGAGCGCATAGCACAGAAAACAACCGATAAAGAGCGAAATGAGTTCGAAGATGTTTTGAAAAGGCATTGAAACTCCTTTAAAGAAGATGAAGATAAATGTTCCCACAATACCCATGATCGCTGACCCAGTAGTGTATTTAATAGCTTCTTTCCATGGAAATAGCGGACCATTTTTAAGTTTTTTCTGTAGTTGCGTAATTAAAAGAATGCAATAAATAGTGCTCGAAATAGCGGTAGCAAGCGCTAATCCATAGGTCTGAAGGTGAAAGTAGAACGCTGCCGTATAACCCACAAGAAAATTTATCGTAAATGCTTGTGCGCCAACGATAAGGGGAGTTTTTGTGTTTTTAAGAGCATAAAAAGCTCTCGCGAGAATTTGTACAAGACTGGTTCCCACGATTCCAAAACTAAAAATCTGTAGTGTCTGTGCGGTAATCTCGGCATTCTCTCTCGTAAAGAGTCCACGCATAAAGAGCAACTCGACCAGTGGTCTACTAATAAGCACCATGCCAACTGTTGTGGGAATCAGTAAAAATAAAACCGTTTGAAGAGACGATCTAACACTTTTCGCAAAATCGGTTGAGTCACCTTTGAGTGCTAGAACCGACATATGGCTAAAATGAGTTACCGCAATTGAAACGCCGACGATGCCGACGGGAACAAAATAGAGATTCCCGGCTAGGTTTATATAGGTAAGGCTCCCAATCGGTAAGAGCGATGCCAAAAATGTATCTGCAAAAAGAGATAATTGCGTAATAGACATACCTCCAATGCGAGGAATTGCGAGTGAAAGAAGTCGTTTCGTATGTTCATTCCAAATTTTATCTATCCGTACGAGTCTAAATCCCCCCTTTATTGCCTCGGGAATTTGCACCGCTAAACAAAGCACTGATCCAATAATGACACCCCATGCAACGCCTTTAATGCCATCGGTTTTTCCCCATAAGAGGATGCCGAGAATAATGCCTAGATTATAAAAAATAGGCGCCAAAGCCATGCCCTTAAAGTGATTCAGAGAGTTATTTACCCCGTTAAGTACGCCACTGATAGTAAAAATAAGTGGAACGACGAGCATTAATCTGGTCAATTGAATGGTTATCTCGAGCAGATCGCCGCTAAAACCAGGTACCAAAAGCTGTACAAAATAGCGCGCGCCAATAAAGAGTACGATGCTCGCAATGGCAACGAATAATGAGAGAATATATAAGCTGTCACAGGCAAAACGGCGGGCGCGCTCAGGGTTGTGTTTTGTGTAGTACTCAACGAAAAGTGGAATAAATGCTGCCGAGATTACCCCCGAAGAAACGATATTGAAAATAAAGTCGGGTAGTTTAAAAGCGGCGAAATAGGAGTCAAGGTTATAGTTCGGATTTAACGATGAAATACCAAAATTTGTTGCCAGCAAGGTTTCACGGTACAACCCCAGTAATTTGCTGATAAGAAATGAAAGGCCGATCAGTATGCTATTTTTGATCATTTTATGGTATAATTATAGATGAAAAACAAATAAAAAACCTATGCAAAATTCAGTTCGCGAAATTACCGCGTCTGCAAACCCAATTTCGTTTTTAAGTAGGATATTCAATATAGTTCCATCTCAGTGGCCTCGTGTTACCGAATGTTGGTTTATTACATTCTTTTTTAAGGTGGGTTCTGCAATTGGAGCAACCGTTTTGACGTCGGCATTTATCGCGCGTTTTGGAATCGCCTATTTACCGGTACTTTTTATTGTGAGTGCGCTTTTGATAATTCTTTCTACGACAATTTTTGAGGAGCTGATAATGAAAGTTAAGCGTGAAATTCTTATGATGACGATGCTTTTCATCGCTTCTGTATTGATCTTTCTTGCGACTTTTTTTTATGAATCAGCGCCGCTGCTGTTCTTCGGATTAACAATTGCAGCAGAGGCTCTGTTCTTAGCTCAGTTTAATATTTTTATTCCTATTTTAGTCGGCGACCGATTTACGCCACTTGAAAGTCAGAGCACATTCCCGTTTATTGAATCTGGTGAGACGATCGGCGGAATTGCCGGTGCCTCTCTTTTGGCTTTATTCGGAGCGAAGTTGCCAGTCGCATGGTTTATGTATATTTGGATTGGAGTCTTGATCTGTGCAATGGTGGTATTTATTATTACGAGCTTTGTAAGAACAAGTCTGCCGACATTTAAACTTCATACACAAGAAAATCCACAGGCTGCTCCGAAACGAGAAATGAGAGAAGTTCTTTCTGCGGTGCGCAAAATTCCTTTTTTAAAGTCACTCGTAATTGTGGTTCTTTTGCAGTGGGTATTTATGAATTTTCTTGATTTTCAATTTACGAAATCGGTTGAACAAAGTGTTACGATGACTCAAGAACAAACGCTTGCGGTAAAGCCAGGCAAATCGCTCAACGACTCATTAAAAGCTTCTGTTATTGGAACAGACAAGATACAAGAGGTTCTGCATACAGATGTTGAACGTAAGTTGACTGTCGAACAAGAAGCTCATTTGTCTGAGAAATTAGGTCAATTGCGTGGCAGTTTTCATATGGCTGCTCTCATTGTACAGGCGCTTATTGCAACACGACTTATAGCCTCGCTCGGCGTAGTCGGTAGCATGTTATTGCATCCGATCATTATGCTTATGAGCCTGGTTGGCGTCTTTTTAAAATTTGGACTTGCTTCGACGACGCTTGCCCGTATGAACTTTGAAATTACAAACGTGATTTTTAAAAATGCATATTTCGCCTCGCACTATGCACTGCCAAAGTATATTCGCGATCAAGCTGCAGAGTTTTTAGAAGGAATTGCACGCCCCATAGGTACGGTGGTGAGCATGTCACTCATACTTGCATTCCAATATTTTGCGAGCGGGAATCAACTCAGTACTGCAATTCATATTTCGATGGTGGTCATTATGTTCTGTGTATTATTTATCACGTTGAAATTGCAGTTAAAGTACACCGACATAACGAAACAACAGCTTTTCTCTAATCGGCCGTATCCTGAAAAATTAAATGCAATTGAAATTTTGGCTCAGCAAGGGCATAAAAATGCACCCGCAATTCTTGTTGAGAAACTAGTTGATCCAAATTCAATCGAAGATGCGCCAATAGTGAAGGTAAAAATACTCACTGCATTGGGGGAATTTTCAGATTATTCAACGCTCCCCGAAATTCTCGAGGCATTGTCTGATGAAGAGCCCTCGGTTCGTCTTGAAGCGGCACAAGTTCTCATCAATTTTAAAAATGTTGGTGAACATTTTTACGCTCAAGCCTTTTCTAAATATAGAATGGTTGAAGCCCTCAAAGAAACGTTTGTAAAAGAAAAATTCCAGTCAGTTCGTAGTGCAATTATTCGAGTGTTCTCAATTTTGCGACAGTCAGAAATTATTCCTTTTTTGCTTCAGCAATTGAAAGAAGCTGATCCA
>CAYHBN010000085.1:0-5617 GCA_964354865.1 uncultured Candidatus Peribacteria bacterium | reverse complement strand
AAAGGGCATATTGTATTTTTTGAGGGAGCGGTTGCGGCGTCACTTGTGTTGTAACCCAGAGCCAGGTGAGCGTGTGCAGAATGCTTGCAGCAAAGGTTATCATGCTGAGAATGTAGAAAGACGGGGCGCGAACGAAGGTGAGCGCCTCATCGAAATACCACATGTATGAAAAATAAAGACAGTATGCGGCAATCACGAGGCCGGTTAACTCACGGAAAAAATACAGAAGCGTTTTGCCGTTTCGTAGAAACCAGAGTGGAGAAGTCGTTTGTTGAAGGCGGTTTTGCATAAAGTGAAAATCGTTATTGTGTCGTTTTTTCAGTGGCAGTTTCATGTTCCGAATTTTTTGCATCTTCGCGCGTGCTTTTGCATTTTGACTGTATTTTTTTTACTCCTTCTTGAGCAATGTGTAACACGCCCATAACTTTTAATCGTTGGAGTGACTGGGCGGGATCAACGCGCTTTGGACATGCCGATGAACATTCGCCTACAAAGCTGCATTTGAAAACTCCTTTTTCACTCGCCAAAACATTCATGCGCTCTTTTTTGTGTTCTTTTCCTTCGTGAGAATCTTGATTATAGCGTTCAGCAAGTGCGCCAGCTGCGGGGCCAATGAAGTCTTTTTCGAGACCATAGACGGGGCATGCGCTGTAGCAAATCATACATTTAATACACTGGCTTGTTTTTGCTAATTTTTCACGCTCTTTCGGAGATTGTTTGTAGGTACCGTCTTCGAGTGCCTTTTTCTCCATGCGTTCGACGTATGGCATTGCCGAGCGCATTTTTTCAAAGGCATCACCAATGTCGACGACTAAATCTTTGATTACAGGAAAATTGCGAAGCGGTTCAACCAGCATTGGCTTGTTCGGTTTAATAACGTCTTTTGCATAGGTCTGGCAGGTCAAAACAGGCTTGCCGTTCACGATCATTGCGCAGCTGCCACAGATTCCCATGCGGCACGACGAACGGAACGTCAAACTGCCATCTTCGGTCTCTTTAATTTTCGTGAGCAGATCGAGCACGGTCATGTCGTCGGCGAATCGCAGCTCGAAGCTTTGAAAGTATGGTGATGGTTGCGGTGGACTGTATCGCTTTACTAGTACACGCGTGGTTGAGGTTTCCATTTTGTAATGGTTACGGGTTTTTTCACAAGTTCCATCTCTGATTTTTCGTCAGAAATTATTTTTTCTAAAATGTGTGTGTGGTGCATGTATTCTTCGTCGTTTCGCTCGGTAAAGTCGCTTCGTGTATGTGCTCCGCGTGATTCTTTTCTGTCGAGCGCGCTGCGCAAAATTGCCTCTGCAATTACAAACATATTTTCTAGTTCAAGGTATCCTGTCAGTTCAGTATTAAAGAGTTTGCCTTTGTCGCCGAGTTCAATTGTTTTTAATTCTCGTTTAAGAGAGAGGATTTGATTCAGGCCGTGAATGAGTCCTTCGTGATTGCGCTCTATCCCTGCATCTTTTTGCATGATGTCTTGCAGTTTTGTTCTGACGGTTGCTACATTTTGAGTGCCTGTTCGCTGAAGGAGCTCTGCAATCCTATTTTCTTCCTTTGCCACCTCGTTTTTCGAAACTTCGACGAGCGCACATTCCCCGCATTCTTTTGCTGCCGCTAATCCTGCAGCACGGCCAAATACCAAACACTCGGCGAGTGAGTTTGAGCCAAGTCGATTTGCGCCATTGATAGAGACACACGCTGTTTCACCTGCTGCATATAATCCTTTTACCGTTGCTGCCCCGTGCAGTGTCGTCGATACACCGCCCATACTGTAGTGAACGACGGGCATAACGGGAATCGGCTCATTTACGGGATCAACTCCCGCAAAATCGAGTGCCATTTCTCGCACTAACGGCAATTTTTCGTTAATTTTTTCTTCACCGAGGTGACGAATATCAAGGTGCACATATTCGCCGTAAGGGCCGCTGAAACCACGACCGGCTTTAATTTCGCTCATAATTGAACGCGAAATAATATCGCGTGGGCCAAGCTCCATTTTATTTGGCAAATAGCGCTCCATAAAACGCTCACCAAGATTATTCAAAAGATAGCCACCTTCTCCGCGCGCGCCTTCGGTAATCAAAATTCCCGTGCGAGGCAGGCCGGTTGGGTGAAATTGCACAAACTCCATATCTTTTAGCTCGGCGCCCGCTTTGTACGCAAGAGCCATACCGTCGCCGGTTTTAATAAGAGCGTTTGTGGTAAAGCTATACACTTTTCCTGCGCCACCTGTAGCCAAAATTGTTGTTTTCGCCGAGACGCGTACGAGTTCGCCGGTTTGTAGGTTCATGGCCAGGCAACCGATTATTCGGTTGTTTTGCGTCACCAACTTTGTCACATAATATTCATCGAGGCGCTTAATATTAGGATATTTCAACGAACGCTCAAACAAAGAATGAAGCATGTAAAAGCCTGTTTTATCTGCGGCGTACACCGTTCGTTTCGTCGACATGCCGCCAAACGCACGAACCGCAACATCGCCATTTTCTTCACGACTCCAGGGGCAACCCCAGTGCTCAAGTTGAATGATTTCTTTTGGTGCTTCATTCACAAAAAATTCTACCGCGTCTTGGTCAGCTAAATAATCGCTGCCACGAATCGTGTCAAAGCAGTGTTTTTCACTCGAATCTTCAGCGGTCATGACTCCCGCAATGCCGCCCTCGGCCGAAACCGTATGGCTGCGAACGGGGTAGACCTTTGAAATAAGCAAAATCTGTATGTCGGGATTTGCCTCTGCTGCCGCAATGGCTGCACGTATTCCCGCGCCACCGCCACCGATAATTGCTATGTCTGTAGTAAATGAACTCACAACGAGAGTATAGACGAGGCGGGGCGGTTGGCCAACTGGTACTGAGGAGTTCGAAAAAGTGGCACAACTGAATTTGTTAACAAAAAAGGAACCGGTTTCCCAGTTCCTAATCCTTTTAGTTTTTCACTTTTTTACTTTCTGCGTCTTTTTACAAGTACGTATGCTCCTTGAGCAAGACCAACGAGCGCCGGGTAAATAAGAATACCAGGACCACTTTCACCACGGATCGCTGCGCCATGAAGGCCGTTTGTATTTCGTGCAGTCGCGGCAGTTTGTGTAGTCGAGTTCGCTGCTGGTTTTATTCCTGTTTGAGAAGGAATAGCTGCGCCCTCAGCGGTCGCCAATTGGCTGTTTTTTGCTCTCGCTTTCTTTACGACATTTTGAAGATTAGAGAGTTCAATTTGTAATTGTGTAAGAGCACCTGGATCAGCTTGTACCAATACCTCTCCTGCCGCCGCCGGTTGATTTGCTGCCGCAATTTGTGCTTCGAGTGCTGCAATACGATCGAGCGTTGCTTGGTCGAGAGAGTTATCTACATAGCCACTGCTGTAGTAATTGTTGATGACGGTTTGAGCTGGTTCAACTACCGCAACTTCTACGGGTGTGGCTTTTGCCGGAATTGGCTCAGATTTAGCCTTACATGTTCCGTTTGTTTGAGGGACTAGACCCGATGGGCAGGTGATTTTTGCAGGGACAACAGATTTTGGGTCAACGCATTCGTTCTTTACGTATAGTCCAAAATGTCCGAATGATTGCTTTTGATTTTCACATTCCCATTTGAGTCTTGCTTCGCGGTCGCTCCAACTACATTTATTATCTTTCACCGTGTTTCCTTCTCCACTTGCAAGACAGGATTCAACTGTAAGTGTAGTTTTACAGCTTTCCGTTTCAGCATTGTATTCTTGATTAGCACCGCACGTTTTTGATTTTTCTACTGCTGTAGCAACTACTTCGGGAGTTATTTTTGCATCTTCCTCAGTTGCTTTGACAATTTTTGCTTCACAAAGGGTTTTATTGCCTCCAGTTTGAGCCATACATTTTTCAACTGTTTTATCGAGAGGTGATATGACAGGTTCATCTACTGCAATTGGTTCAGCAACAACACGGTCAATACAGGTAGTTCCGGCCTCATTTAAATCCTGAGGAGGTACTTTCGCCTGACAGTCTGCTTTTGTAGGAGGAACACATGACCCAGGTGCACCTGCAACGTTTAGTGGATTTCGTTTTCCGCTCGCACAAGTATTATCGTCGATGATACCTGATGCTTTTGGAGTTGCGGCCACTACTTCTCTACAGTCAAAGTTCCCTGGAGAAAGCTCTTTCCATTCAAAATTAACCATTTCCCCGGTGACAGGATCTGGGGTTGCAACACAAAGCTTTTTTACATCTCTACATGCTCCACCAATCATTCTCCATCCATGAGTTACTGGATCATTTGCCTCACAAATTTCTTGTGGAGTTTGTTCAGGAGTTGCAGATACACAATTGCCTTTAGCATCTTCGATTCCAGGGGTTTTTTCGTCTGCCATGACGCAACTTTTTGGTGCAGCACCTGCGGCTCCTTTATAAATATCCGCCGGGCTCATCATTGAATACGCAATGACTCCTACGAGTACGAGTGCAAGTACGCCGCCGCCGATCAAATATTTTTTCTTCGAAGGTGCGGGTGGTGTCGATGTGGGTTGTGTGATGAGTGGTTCCATATTTATATTTGTTAAACTATTTTGTTACTTATTTATTATTGTTTTTTCTGCGGAGTACGAGGTATGCGCCTTGCGCTAGTCCAAGAATTGCAGGGTAAATGAGAACCTCTGGTCCTGATTCACCGCGGATAGCGGCGCCATGAAGTCCATTTGCGTTTGTTGCCGTCGCTGCTGCTCTTGAGTTTGCGGCACTGACAGAATTATTTGCCGTCGCGCTCACCGCTGCATTTGCAGATTGCGATGTTGCTGCTTCGGGATCACTGTTTGTTTCTTCAGCTGAAGGTGCTGCAAGTTCACTTTCTACGATTGGATTAGCAATAGCTTCAGCAAAAGGATTCTCAATCGGAGTTGCATTTTCGTCGGTAACATCTAGTGCAGGAACGCTCGCAGGTGCCACTTCTGGCGCTACTGGTGTTTCAATCCCTAAACTTTTATTTTTTGCAGCTTGTGCAGCGGCTACAAATGCGGCTGCTTCTTCTTCACGTGCTTTTTGAGCTTGTTTTGCCATTTCTTCTTGAGACATGTTTGCTTCATTTGCTTTTTGAATAGCGAGTTGCTGTTCGAGCATTTGAACTCTAAACGCAGCTTCTTCGCTTGCAGATGTTACTCCGCCGGCTCCACCGACATCTGGTATTGCTGCAACGACTGTTTCTAACAGGACTGTTTTGTCGCCTTCATCGGATTTGTCAGAATCGACTACTTTATCTTTTTTATCTCCCTCTGCATCACCGACATTGAGTGGTACGCACGTTGCAGGTTGTCCTACATAGACTCCTTTTACGGCACCATCTAACGTACATACATCACCCGCTTTTGGAGCTGCTACACATTTTTTTCCATCAAAATAACTTGGATTCCCATTTGCATCGGTACATGTATCACCTTTATTCAGTTGTGGTGTCGCAACTCTGCTGGCAACTCTTGTAGCAACTGCACTTTCATATTTAGGTACTACTACTAATGCCGCTGCTTTTTCTGCTTCTAGTTGCGATACTGCCACGCATCCTCTTTTTGCATCGACATATACTTCGGGTTCACCATCTGCGGCATCGACACTACAATCAGGTATTTCTGCCACGCTCCCCTTATACACATTCGGGCTGCT
>CAYHBN010000084.1:0-5722 GCA_964354865.1 uncultured Candidatus Peribacteria bacterium | reverse complement strand
CTGTCTGCTCCCTCTTCGCACGGCGTGCGCAGCCTTAAGAAAAATGCGCGATTTACGTCACGCATGTCGAGCGTGTGTACAATCGGCCCAGGATTTTGCGGTGTAGGATTTGGATTTTTCTCTTCATAAAAAAGTGGTATCTGCACCGACTCCCCATATTTCAGAATGTTCCAATTACACGGGTCGTTCACGGTATCGGGACCCTCTATGCTCGTCTTCACACACTTCGACTCGCCGCCCTCATCGCCTGAAACTGCAACCGCATTCCCCGTTCCTTTAAGTGGCGTACTAAAAAGGCCAAGATCGCCGTTATATGGACGTTTGTATGTAAAATTAAAACGTTCACCTGCTCCGACAGCGTCGTCTCCCCTGCCCACAACCTTGATTTCGAAACATGGCTGATTTCCATTTGTACGATCACCATCAACATCGCCGCACTTTGCCAACATGGCATTGTCGATTCCATTCGCACTTGCCTCTGCCAAAAGCAGATCATTTATTTTTGCAAGTATCGGCCCAGGATTATCAGCACCGCGCAAATCTAAATCACTGCCACCCACAGGCAACGCATGCGTTGCAACCCACTGGGCATGTTCACTCACCGAGTACAATAAATTCTGTATTTTCTGATATTTATTCCAACGCTCTTCATTCGATTTTGTCGAGACGACTGTTCGTACCAATGTGATACACATAGCCATAAGTGCCGCGGTGAAAAGTGTGGCAATTATTAAACTCACGCCACGACGATTTGAAAAATGCCGTGCCCGTGTGCTCATTTTTTTTAAATTGGAAAAATAGTTCATAACAGAAAATTAATGCGCATTGAGCGAAACCGTTTCACTGACAACCTTGACCGTACTCCCCGACTTAAATTTTACAATTGAAACAACCGACGCACTATCAAAACCAGTTGCATCACTGACATCGCCATCGGCTTTATCAATATCTATCAAAGAAATATTTAATTCTCGATAAAAAGGAGTTTTAGGATCAGCATCATTCAGCGTGTACTCATTATTTCCTTGGTGAAGATTAAACTGCGCATTATTTAACGCAGCCAAATTTTCGCTCAACGAATTTTCAGCACCGACACGAGTAAGGGTGACACCTGCCGGGGTATTTTGAATAAGGTAACTGCCCGACGACAACACGTTTTCATTCGCATCGCAGATGCTGATATCTCCCGCAAAATCGGGCTTTGTAAGCCAACACTGAGTCTCTTTCGTTTTATATTTAAGAAGATTTGAATCGCGCATCACTTTAACCAATTCAACACCATCTTGCGCAATATGTTTTGCGATAAGTGATTTTTTTGCGACATCTGCCTTTCTATTACTCAAAATATTAATTCCAACTGCGGGACCAATAACGAGCATCAATATTCCAACAGAAATAATCACCTCAACCAAACTTTCTCCGCGCTGTGAATTTATTTTTGCCGACTTTTTGATGAAAGAAAATTTCATTGCATTCAGTATACCCGCCTCGTGAGCATTCGACTACTCTGTGCTACACTATTTTCGTGAAAAATAAACATGCATTCACGCTTATAGAACTTCTCATTTCAATGAGCATTTTGGCGATAGTCGTCATGGTCTCTTCTGAATTATTTATTGAATCCTATAAAAATTCAAAACGCTTTTCGCTGCAAAGTTCAGTGCGTGAAGATATTGATTCTGTCATCAATCAACTTGCCGACGAAATTTCGAATAGCCGCATAGACTACGACGAATATTACAATCAACTGGTATTGAGTGGTGGCAACGCGCAAACGTACGGACAAAATTTCGGCAAATATTATTCTCAGTTTTTTAATCCTGGAACGCTAAACGGAGTGGCCGACACACTTGGTTATGAATGCAACGACGGTACTCGAAACGGAACTGAATGCACGGTGGTTCGAACCACACTCGACATACAGACCGGGCAAAATCCGTATAGCGGAAAACCTGCACCTGCAGGCGACAACCCAAATTCGGCGAATGCGTTTGGCCTTGGCGCAGCCGCAACAAGTTACACCGGCCCCGAGCTCTATTTAATTTCGTCAGATGCGAAAACAAAGACAATTTACGCACGAGAAAGAATTGGTGGCGCCCAGGCGAATACGCCAGAAAATCCTGCATATTGGGCACTCGCAAAAGTTAAAATGACCGGCCGCGATGACGCACTCGGCGATGGAATTATCGACGCATATTTGTGTGCAGAAGGATTCGAATGCGGCCGAAATGCAACGTGTGACACAGGTGTAGACGACGGGTTGCCGAGCAAAGCTTTTGACCTAAATCCAAGTAATGAAGCCTTTACCTCTGCCTGCGACAACACCGAAAACGGCTTTAGCCATGATTTTATTCCAATCAGTCCAAATCGAATCGACGTAATGAATTTGAGTTTTCAAATTTCTCCGCTCGAAGATCCTCAATATGCGTTTTCAGAACAACCGACACAACGACAACCACAAGTGACTATTTCGATTACGGTTCGACCAAACCCCGCCCGCGTTCAAGATGCAAAAGCATTCACCCCATTCACTATTACACGAACCGTTGCAACACAAACAGGCCCGCAGATTAAAGCTCCGGTGAGGAATTAAAAAACTCACCTAAAAACCCCTCAAATACTCCGCGACTTGACTATCGAGCGCTGCGCGCACATGCGTCAGACGATTCGTTAACGCACGTTCGTTTTGTTCGTTGTGCATTTTCGTCAACTCTGCGGCAATAATCAAAACCAAGCGAGGGTCAAAATCACCATCGAAGGTTGAGGCATCTCGCTGCTCACTGTAAGCAAAATTATTTTCAGTTTTATGAGATGGATGCCCCAGCTGAAATCGGTGATCATCGATATGGGTTTTAATAAGAATACTTGGAACCTTTCTTTCACGAGCAGTATCTTGCGTCGGCTTTATAAATCTCACTCCAATTCGAGTAATAAATTTTCCGCTATCAAGAACAAAAAGAGGATCATCTTCGCGAGGAGTAATATCGAGCGTGACAATAACATTACTGACCTTTACACCGAGTGACACCATTTCATCCACTGATTTTTGCAAAAAAGTTCCTTTTCTAGTCTCCTTTACTAAAGAGTTCTTTCCACTCATAAATCCTCTCACTATTTCTACCGCAGAGGTTCGTGCAATAGCATCTAACAATGCCTGACTATTCGTTTCATTTGTATCAGGATTAAGTGCGGCAAAACCATCATCGTGCCGAGAAAGGTGATCTATCATACTCGCGACAGTAAGCCCACCGGGATACGTTTCGGTTTTCGTGGCAACAAGTTCAGTGAGTCGCTCAAAATAATCAGGTGCACTGACTGCTTCAAATGCGTCAAGATGAGAAGTATCAGGATTAGTTCGAGTCAAAAATTGATCAGTCATATGCTTAGTAATACCAAAACAGAGCGCGACTATACCATTTTATACGCAAAAGTCAACCCCGTGCGAACTTTTTAATGCCTTTTACCCTGCCATATTCGATAAATTCATAATTGGCATCATAATCGCGAAGACTACCATAGCTACAACCAAACCAATTGTTACAATCAAAATAGGTTCAAGTGCTTTTGTTAATCCCGCCACCGATGTATCAACTTCGTCTTCATACACCTCGGCAATTTTCGCGGCCATTGTGTCTAACTGAGCGGTTTCTTCACCTACCGAAACCATTTGCACCACCATTGGCGGAAACTCAGGAGTATCGCGCAGTGACTCACCGAGCGGAATACCGCGAGCGATATCTTCACCTATCAATGTAATACGGCGTTTATACACATCGTTACCAATTGAGCGCGCACAAATGCTTAAACTTTTGGTAATTGAAACACCACTCTTTAACAGATTGCCAAGCATACGGCTAAAACGAGCGAGCATCGCTTTTCTTGTTATAGAGCCAAATATTGGCAAGCGAAGCGCGAGCCAATCAAAGAAATAATGACCAGATGTCGTACGTTTGTACACAAAGGCTATCGCAAAAAATATCGCTAACTCTATAACGGCAGAAACCCAATGATTAATCATAAAATCACTCGTACTCATGAGTATTCTTGTCATTAACGGCAACTCATGACCGTTGCTCGAAAAAATCTCGGCCAAACGCGGCACAACTCCCACCATCATACCGACCACGACGACCACCATTACCGTAATAACGATAGCGGGGTACATCATGGCACCTTTAATTTTCCGACGGAGTTTATCTTGCGACTCAACGTCGTGTGCAAGGTCGCGCAAAATGACGTTCAATTGCCCCGAAGCCTCTGCTGCTTTTATCATACCAATCTCGGAGCTTGAGAAAAAATCATCAAATTTTTGCTGCTCGGCAGAAAAGGTTGAACCTTTTTCAATGCCACGTGCGATGTCGAAAAGCATACGACGCATACGCACATTACTGGTTTGCTCACCAATCGTATCGAGCGAACGAATAATCGGCACACCCGCGTTAATCATGATCGCAATCAAACGAAAGAACGTCGCTTTTTCTTTAATAGAAGGCTTTCCCAGTGACTGAAACCACTCGTCGATTCGCGAATAAAATCCACCTTTATTTTTCACAGAAAGTTTTTTCTTCGACAAATCGAGCATTGCCGTCGGCAGCGCCGCCTCAGATTCGATAGAAAGCACGATCGAATCCTTCTCGGGCTCTTGGCCATCTAGTGAGAAGGTTTGCGATCCCAGCTTGGTATCGAGTAGAAAATCTTTTGATTGTTTTTCCATCCGTGCGAGCGAAGCGAGCACTTTGTGCCCCTGCATTTAAAAAAATAAAGTTTGAGCTTATTCCGATTCTCTTGCTACGCTATAAACCTCCTCTAACGTGGTCTCCCCTTTGAGCGCCTTAATAATTCCGGCTTGTTCAAGGCTCACCATGCCATTTTCGATAGCTGCTTTTTCAATATCGAGCGCGCGGCCTTCTTCGGTAATCATGCGGCGCAATTTATTATTTATGAGCATCGCTTCGTAAAGACCAAGACGACCAAAGTAACCGCTGTTTCCACACTGTTCGCATCCTTTTCCTACATAAAATTTCATTGCGGTCAGTTCGGCAACACAGCGTTCTTTTTCTTTTGCAAAAAGTGTCTCGATACCATGTTTTACACGCGCGATCATGTCGGCCGCCGGCACGTCTTCTACCTTACAATTCGTACAGATTTTTCGTACCAAACGCTGCGCGATAATCAAATTTATAGTCGACGCCATTAAATAATTCGGCACTCCCATATTTGCAATACGAGTGAGCGTTTCAACCGCACTGTTCGTATGAATAGTTGAGAGCACCAAGTGACCGGTGAGTGAAGATTCAATCGCGACATCCATTGTTTCACGATCACGAATTTCACCGACCATAATAATGTCGGGGTCTTGACGGAGCGCCGTACGAAGCCCGTTTGCGAACGAATAGTTAATATCTGGGTGAACCTGACTTTGATTTAATCCGGCCATTTGAATTTCAACGGGATCTTCAATCGTCAAAATATTTACATCGATATTATTCAAAACACTCAAACATGAATACAGTGTCGTCGTTTTACCCGAACCGGTCGGACCGGTGGTAAGAATAACGCCGTTTGGCATTGCGAGGGCTTTTTTCAAATAATCCATGGCAACACCTTCAATTCCCAACTCCTCTAACGTCGGAATTTTGCGAGATTTATCTTGAATACGCATTACAATCTTTTCACCATTTACAGTAGGAAACGTCGATACACGAAGATCCATTTCTTTGCC
>CAYHBN010000083.1:0-5949 GCA_964354865.1 uncultured Candidatus Peribacteria bacterium | reverse complement strand
CCGCTCGCGCAGATGCAAATGCTCCCGCTGAAAATGGCGGTGGTGCAGCGGGTGGATGTTCAACGGTACCTGGTCAAAATGGATTGAATGGATTGCCATTTATCTTTGCCGCAGGAGTGCTTGTCGCTCGTCGTCAAGGCAACCGCCGCAACGATCCAACCAGAACTGATGGCCGAAGATTTACCGATACGCCAAAAGCGTAACGAGAGTTACAGCCCACTAAAGATTGGCTGATTTGGTAGTGGAGCGCGGAATTGTAAGTTGAAGGTGCCTTTACTTGAAGGACCGTTTCCGCCATCACATTCGGCGATCACATCGTTTATATTTAGCGGGTCGGTGATGAGTTTTGACATTACATATCCATTTGCCCAACACGTGGTATCTCCATCGCCAAAAAAATCACCTGATTGCGTTCGGCCAAATCGAATACGATTCAAATCTTGCGCGGCACTCAATGTGCGAAGTGGGTCAGTGTCGATTCTGCCATCGCCTAGTAGTGGAAGTTCTGGCGGATTTTTTGTTGATCCTCCATACGTATTATTGCTCATGAGTGAGCCCATAATGGTGAGTTGTTTATCTTGAAGCTGTTTGGTCATGTTCGCTGCTTGCGGAGACCCATCGGGCTTTAACATCGCGCGACGTTTATTGAGATACACTGTTCCACAGTTTGTCGGGGTATCGCCATTTGTGCCATAGAGTGAGCCCTCGGCGACGATATTTGCCTCGATATCGGTGACGGTATTGCACACATATACGTTGCCGCCTTTTCCTCCTTTCATTGTCCCATTTAGTTTGTAGTCAGCGAGCGCAATAATGCCAAGATTGCCAACTTGCACGGTTCCATTTTTTGCAGCAACAATATCGCGATCAATAAAAATATTACAGCCTTCGGTGACGAGTGTTGTTGCGCCAGTTACTCTTACGGGCGTTGTTTCTATTAAAGGGTCTTGAGTGATAATAATGGTACACGCAAATTGACTGCCGTTTTTATGTTTATAATAAAGGATTCCCGGCCTGAGGTCTTCTTGTTTGAGGATTTTAATTTCGCCCGTTTGCCCATTAGGATCACCAACCTCACCACCTCGCGAGTCGGGAGCAGACCCAAAATCCATCGGCGTTTTACTGCCCAGCACGGCCTTAACCGCTCGCAAATACGGCTCTCGGTTCGAAGAAAACATGTCACCGACGGCAGCTGAAATCCAACTTTGATACTCAGGATCTTTTGAAATGGTTGAAAGATTTACGTTCCCATCAACTTTTGTTCCCGAAAATTCATTGAACGCGCCGCCTTGTAGAGAGCGAGAATAGTATGAAACGGTTTGGCCGCCGAGTGCATAGTTTACGACTGTTTGAATCGCCATTTTATTTACATCATCGGGACTTGATACGGGAACGGCGGTTGATTTTGAAAATACCGAAAAGAGAAATTCGTATGCCGGTCCCATAAACATGTTCAGTGGTTTAATTGAGACGTCGATAATTTTTCCGCCTGTTGAACAGACTCCCGATTTGAATCGGTTAAGAGGGACTGTTTGTTCGTCTGCAGTGATTGTCGTGCCTGCTGGTGGAGTTCCAAAAATATAGTCAAAAGAATCGGTACATGAATATAATTGTGAATATATTAAGACCAAATTATGAGTAATGTTCATGATATTCGGATCTTGAGCAACGGCCTTAATTGCAAGTGGTGTTGATTGGTCTGCTGTTAATTGAAAACTCTCACCGATGAGAGTTTCTCCATTGCCGTCTTTACCCGCAATGTGTGTCACTTCAACGGGAGGAGCGAATGACAAATCTCCACCAGGAATATTTACCGTTTTAGTAGTGAGTATTTCGTCTGCTCCATTGCGGACCTGTATCGTTACTGACTGCACAATTACTTTATTGTCGTCGTTGGTAGGTGCGACTGAATTAACAAACGCGGTCATAAGTGGACGTGCTGCATTATCTGGAACAAATGCCGAAACACTTGCGGCTCCATAGGTACATGCGAGTAGCGCAGGGTTTTGTGGATTATCAGCAGCGTCGTTACATGGAGTAACTTGGTTTGCTTTTACCGTGTTCGTAATAACAGGATCCGATACCACAATTCGTCGATCTGGGTTGCTGCCATCAACAGTTATAGGAACGCCATTTTCGGTCACGCTCAAATCAAGTTCGTAATAGTTGCTCTCTGCAACAGAGCCATTTGAAAATACGGTGTTAGAAGGATTATTTGGGCCATTGGGGTCAACAGTAACAGTCGCCGAAATTGAAGTATCGAAAGGATTTGGCAACTCATCTAAATTAGTAAGATCAATGTGCGTTCCACACATATTCATGTAACCAACGGTGTCGTTATATACGTATCCGAAAATATCGCCGCGTGTAATATTGGGGCAGGTTCCGCCATCGACGCCATCTTCAAGCGCTATAGTTGCGCCGTAGTTAATTGCGCCGCAGGCAACTCCCGTGTTTGTGGTTCCCTGACAGCCCATTTTAATCCAGCCAATTTGGTCGTTCCATGAAAAACCCATAATACGTGCAGTATTGCCGGCGTCTTCAACTATATAGCTGCCGTAGTTGAGCCCTCCGCAGGCAACTTGCTGTGCTCCTGTTGTGTTAAATCCTCCTTCGCAGTTTGTACTCACATCACCAAAATTTGTATTCCATGACCAGCCTTGCAGGAAATAAGCGCTTGGAATGGCTTGGCCAAAACTAAATATGCGATTTTCTGTCGGTTGTTCATTTACACATGCCTGCCACTCATCGCCGGGAGCATCAAAGTTGAACTGCCCTGCGTCGCTATTCGGAATCGCGGGAGTTGCAGAATAGAGCGGTAATTTTTGTGTTATGTCTGAGCAGTTAGCTTGGCCCATGGCCTGCGCGGTTGGCACGTTCGGGTAATGCTGAACCGGTCTCAGCGTTAAAAATCCACTTGCGAGAAGAACCATCGTTGCGCTTGCTAAATATGAAAGAGATTTTAAAGCTAATCTGAACATGGAATTTTTGTTCGTTTTTATTTTTATTTGTTTCATATCATTATACCAAATTTTTGGCTCGCAGGTAAGTCGAAAGAGGGCTTTGAGCTGCCGAATGCTAGACTTTCATTATGTGCTCCGTATAATGCGCCTGAATAACTTACTATGAGACGTCTACACATCCTTGGTTTATGCGCAGTTCTTGGCCTTGCCACCCTGTTCGTACATCCATTTACCACACTTCAAAATTCGGTTAGTGATTTGTTTTTTTCGCCAATAAGCGTTCAGTCGCCCATTACTATTGTGGCTATCGATGAGAAAAGTATTTCTCCCGAGGGACAACTTGGCCGTTTTAAAGACTGGCCTCGTACCTATTATGCGCAGGCTCTTCGCGAGTTAAATAAATATGAGCCGGCCGTTGTTGGGTTAGACCTCGATTTTCGTGATCGTTCACGCGGAATCAGTGGTCAGCGTCTTCAACAATTTGTCGATTTAAAAAAGAGCGGTGTTCGTGGTGATATTGATTGGAACAGTATTATTGCTTTGTTTATGCAGGATTCAGCGGGTGCGGTGAGTCAGCACCCCGATGACGTTGAACTTCAGAAAACCTTGAATGAAACAAAACGCGCTGTTTTGGTAGAGCCACTTCTTGTGACGAATGCAGGAGTCGCTAGCGAGGGTACAGCTGGTGTTTTGCCAACGGTGAACGGCTCCGTTTCTCCTATTTTTTCCGGATCATCGATTACGACTGGCTTTAACAACGGATTTTTTGACACTGACGGTGTGGTGCGAAGATTTTTGAATGTGCTCGGCGCAAAGAAAAGTTTTTCGTATGTACTTGCGCAGCAGTACGCTCAGTCTCAAGATAAAACTCTTTCAGATTTTGCATTCAACGACGAGGTATTCTACCGACTTCGTTTTCTTGCAAAACCAGGAGCAACATTTAATTCTGTTTCGTTTATCGATCTCGTGAATGGAAAAGTTGATCCTGCACTGATTAATAATCACATCGTGATTATTGGCAGTACCGCGGGGCTTTTGCATGACGATGCGCCAACGTTGACTGGAAGTACGCCAATGCCAGGTGTCGAAATTATGGCTACTGCAACGCAACAAATCCTCGACGGGTTTTATATGCATGAGTCTGGTGTGGTATGGCGCATAGTGAGTTTAGTTTCACTCCTTATTATCGTCGTGCTCTTTTTGCAACTTGCACTTATGTACTTTGCCGTTTTGTTTGTTGCACTTGTGGCTGCTCTTCCGATTGCAGGATTTATTATGTATCAACGTGGATTAGTGCTCGATGTTGTTCATCCTTTTATTATTCTTGTTGCATCTGCACTGATTGTTCTGTGGTACCGAAATAAAACAGAGCTCAAGGCGAAGCGTGCTATTAAAGATGCGTTTGCACATTACGTGAGCCCGGTGGTAGTAAATCAATTAGTAAAGGATCCTTCTCAATTAGCGCTTGGTGGTTCTCGTCAAACTATCACCGTTCTTTTTTCAGACATTGTTGGATTCACTACGCTTTCTGAAAAGCTCACGCCCGAAGATACCGTTGCTCTTTTGAATGACTATTTGACCTCGATGACTGACGTGATTTTTGAGTTTGGCGGTACGCTCGATAAATATCAAGGCGATGCGATTATGGCTTTGTTCGGCGCTCCGCTCAGTGATAAAAATCAGGCGGCGAATGCGGTTCATGCGGCACTACGAATGAGACAGGCGCTTTCGGCACTTCACGATAAATGGGCAGCGATTCCGAATCTTCCATTTAAAGAGGAGTTAACGAAGCTCGATTTTAGAGTGGGAATTGCAACCGGTCCTGCGGTTATTGGTAACGTTGGTTCACAGAAACGATTCGACTATACGGCGATAGGAGACATTGTAAATTTGGGTTCACGCCTCGAATCTATAAATAGAAAATACGGTACGCGCATTATTGTGAATAAAGGAACCTTCACGACGATCACTGAAAACAGCAATCCATTTGCATGCCGAAAACTCGATGTGGTTCGCGTAAAAGGAAAATCTATCGAGACCGAAATCTTCGAAGTTGTTGGTGTGACTGATTCATTTAATGCCGATATGAAGGCGATGTTAGATGACTTTGAAAATGCACGCGTTATGTATACAGAACGAAATTTCGCAGGTGCAAAAGAGGCATTTAGAGCCATTTTAGAGCGCTTCCCCGAAGATGGTCCGTCGAGCATTTATAAGAATCGTTGTGAGTTTTTCATGAGAAAACCACCGAACATCGATTGGTCTCCGATTGTGAATTTAGAGGAGAAGTAGAACTGGTATCTTTAGTGGTGCCTCATATTATTCAGAACGAATCGTGAGGGTGCCGCTTTCAAATCCGAGATAAAAAAGGAGTTTTTCTTCTACCTCGTCGATTTTGTCAGTATTAATTTTACCGAGGCGTTTTTTTAGTCGTTCCTTTGACGCAACGCGAATTTGGGGAATTAACAAATGAGAAAGTGTCGTTACTCCTAATCCAACACCAATCTCTACTTCCCACATGTGGTATCGTGCATTCCCCGATGTAATTGGAATAATTGTAACTGTTGCCGCTTTTTGGTTGAATTCGTCGCGGCTCAAAACGAGACACGGGCGCGTTTTTTTAATTTCGCTCCCTTTTGTTGGATCAAGAGAGACGAGCCAAATTTCACCGCGTTTTGGAATGTGAATCATAGAAAGTGTTATTCGAAATCAGCTTCAGCTAAGTCTTTTTGTTCTTTTAGGTACGCTTCGTCTAAAGCCATTTTTTCTAGATCAGCTTGGAATTTATCCTTCATTTTATGTGATCGATTTTCTATCACAATACTCACGAGGTACTGCGCTTGAGATATGTTTTTTGCCTCGGCTTCTTGTTCGATTTCGCGTGCAACATCGAGCGGAAGTCTGAATGTTTTGAGTAAAGTATTGCTCATATGAATCCTATTGTAATACGTTTTGTATACAAATTGCAATACAAGGAAAACCCACG
>CAYHBN010000082.1:0-6070 GCA_964354865.1 uncultured Candidatus Peribacteria bacterium | reverse complement strand
TAATCTCTTTATTAATACCAATTTTACATTTCTCACAAACATAAATCGTATCTTCGCCAATGTCGCAGAGTGTCTGAAACTCGTGAGAGTATTTGCTAAATGAACCACCCGATGCGTAGGTCAAAAGGGTTATATCTCCAAGCCCAAGTCTCGCATAAATGCGGTGGTATGCGGCCTGAACTTTTTCGTAATATGCATTCAAATCCTCTTCAGTTGCATGGAAAGAATACAAGTCTTTCATGTTGAATTCACGACCTCTTAAAACTCCAGAACGTGCGCGTGCCTCGTTACGGAACTTGTTTTGAATCTGGTAGACAGCAACCGGAAAATCGCGGTACGAAAAGGCAAATTGCTGAACAAGGGGAGTAATAACCTCTTCATGAGACTGGTTCAATACAAACTTTCCGCCGTGCCCCTCTAAGTGAAAGAGTACGTCGATTTCTTGTCGGCCCGTTTGTATATAGCTTTCAAGCTGTGTAAGGGCTGGCATGAGCACTTCTTGCGCACCAAGTGCATTCATTTCTTGTCGAATAATGGTTTGGATTTTAACCAAAACACGTAGGCCAAGTGGCAGGTAGTTGTAAACGCCGGCAACTTGTCGTGCCACGTATCCTCCCTGAGAAAGGAATTTTGCATTGATCGAGTCTGCATCGGCAGGAGCTTCGAACTTTGTTTTAGCGAAGAGGTCAGAGTAACGCATACGAAGGTAATTAAGATTTTTTAGATTCTATATTTTTTAGCCAAAGTGCATGTTCTTTATACCATGAAAATGTCTTTGGAATGCCATCTTCAAATTTGGTTTTCGGCTGCCATCCAAGGTCGTGGCCAATTTTAGCGGGATCTATTGCATAGCGCCGATCATGCGCTTTTCGGTCTTCTACATAGGTAATAAGCGATGTCGGCTTGCCTAAAAACTTCAAAATAAGTTCGGCAATTTCAATGTTCTGTTTCTCGTTATGGCCGCCAATATTGTAAACCTCGCCAGGAGCCGCCTTATGCAATATCAAATCGATTGCCTCGCAGTGGTCTTCGACATACAGCCAATCACGAATATTTTTTCCGTCGCCATACATAGGTAATGGTTTATCGTGGCTCGCCAAGTTAAACATAAACGGAATAAGTTTCTCGGGAAACTGGTACGGGCCATAGTTATTTGAGCAACGGCTCGTGGTTACGTGCATGCGGTATGTCTCGTAATACGCGCGAACGAGCAAATCTGACGACGCTTTTGCCGCTGCATAGGGGCAATTGGGGGCAAGGGGAGTCGATTCTGTGAAAAAATTAGTAGAGCCGTCTCCGAGGTCTCCATACACTTCATCTGTTGAAACGTGATGAAATCGCGCTACGTTAAATTCTCGGCACGCAGCAAGTAAGGTGTGCGTGCCAACAATGTTCGTCTGAACAAACTTCGCAGGCTCTTTAATTGATCGATCAACGTGTGTTTCTGCCGCAAAGTTAACCACCTTTGTAAACGCATAACGTGAAAAAAGTTCGTTTACAGCTTTTTCGTCACTTATGTCTGCTTGTACAAATTCGATTTTTTTTGCATCGATGAGCGGTTGAATGTTGTCTAAATTGCCCGCGTAGGTAAGTTTATCGATAACCACCACTTTGTAATCTGGGTATTTTTGGCAGATGAGGTACACGAAGTTTGTGCCAATAAATCCTGCGCCACCGGTAATTAAAATGGTTTCTTGAGACATGTTATTTCTTCAAATTTTTAAAGGATTCGAGATCGAGTATGTACTCTTTTGTGCCTGTGTACGGGGTCGAAGTAAGTGCCAACATAATGGCGTCATTGCTAAAGGAGTCAAACTCATGCCAGATCATTGCGGCAGTGTAGAGGGCTTTACCGGGCTTGTTCATCGCAATAGTCTTCCACTTTTTGCCATCGTGCACGCGTGCACGAAATGATCCCGCAACGCACACGAAGACTTCTTGTTCTTTTAGGTGAGCATGTCCACCACGGAGCGTCTGCGTGTCATAGAGAAAATATGCTCGTTTTGGAGTAAACGGCAGGTCTTTAAATTCGCTCACTGCCAAAGAGCCACGAGCATCGCTATGTACAGGCAGAGAAAATACCTCAATTGAATCTTGTTTCAGAGGTTTCATATCAGTAAATCTATATAACAACTTTCTTTCGGCGTTCCTCTTTCCAGCTTTCTAAAATATCCTTTTCTTGAAGTTTCACATCTCCTTCAAATCGAATACCACACTCGCTGCCTTCTTGCATATCATGTACTTGATCGGTGTTTTTCTTGAGTGAGCCGAGTACTCCCTCTCCAATTTGTTTGTCGTCTCTAAATACGCGCAATCGAGTTTTATTCTCAACTTTTCCCGAGATAACTTTACAACCAACGATCATCAGTTTTCGTTGTGTCATAAAGACCGCACGGACTTCAGCTCTACCAAGAGTAACTTGCTGAACATCTGGTTCAAGCATTCCGGTCAGAATCTTTTTAATATCTTCAATGAGTTTATAAATAATCTGATACGTAAATACCTGCACGTTGTTTCGGTTTGCAACTTCTTTCACATGTAAATTAGCTTCTGTATTAAATCCTATAACTATTACTCCGGGAGTTGCTGCCGCCATCATGACATCTGTCTCGCTAATTTGGCCTACTGCAGAATGAATGATTTTAACCGTAATATCTTCGTGTTTAATTTGTCCGACAGAAAGCTTAAGCGCCTCTAGTGTGCCGAGTGTGTCTGCCTTAAGAACTATTTTAAGCTGCTGAAGTCGCCCTTCTTTAATGGCCGACATAATATATTCGAGGGTTTTCGTGTTTGCGCCAGCTGTTTCATCGATACGGTGAATACCAATTTGGCTCGCCTTAGAACGAGCTTCTTCAACGCTTGAAACCACTTGAAGCACATCGCCTGCATTTGGAGTTTTTTCTAAACCAGCAATTTGAACAGGAGTTGAGGGACCAGCAATTTGAATCGTTTCATCTTTGTCGTTTTTCATGACTTTAACACGGCCGAAAATATCACCTACGATAAACGGATCTTGATGTTTGAGTGTTCCCGTATTTACCAAAATAGTTGCAACGGGACCCATGCTTTTATCTACGTGCGATTCGAGAACAGTACAGACCGCTAATCGATTTGGGTTAGCTTTGTACTGATTCATATCTGCTACGAGAAGAACCATGTCGAGCAGGTTTGGGATTCCTTGTTTCGTATGAGCTGAGACGGGAGCGACAATCGTTGTACCTCCCCAATCTTCTGGCTGTAAGCCAATCTCTGCGAGCTGTCCTTTAACTTTATCGAGATTAATTCCTTCTTTATCTATTTTATTGAGTGCTACGATAATTGGAACCTCTGCCGCAAGCGCATGATTTAATGCCTCAATCGTTTGTGGTTTTGGTCCTTCATCTGCCGCAATCACGAGAATCACTATGTCGGTTACCTTTGCTCCACGTGCACGCATAGAAGTAAATGCCTCGTGGCCCGGAGTATCGATAAACGTTATTTTTCTGCCATTATTTTCAACTTGGTATGCGCCTATGTGTTGAGTAATTCCGCCAGCTTCACCTTTTGCAATTTTTGATTCGCGAATCGCATCGAGAAGAGAAGTCTTTCCGTGATCGACGTGTCCCATGATGGTAACAACCGGAGGTCGTTCTACGAGTAATCCATGGTCTTTTTCTTCAAGAAGAAGTTCAAGATTACCGCTCGAAATATCTTCAATCGCTGCGGCAGCTCGTTTATTTTTAATCTTAATACCAAAATCATCTGCAATAATTGACGCTGTTTCGTAGTCGATAGATTGGTTTATATTAGCCAAAATTCCGTTCTTCATCAATTCACCAATAATTCTAATAGGATTTACGCCAGTCTTCTCTGAAAACTCTTTCACGGTAATTACATCGGGAATCTCGAATACGACGGGACCTGTGGGTCTTTGATTTAAAACTTGCGCTATTTGACTTGGGCTAGCTGGTTTTGCAGCATTCTTTTTGGCTTTTGTATCTTTATTGCCGGCCGTCATTTTTCGCTGACTCTTAATAATTTCACGATCAAGTTCTTTCTCGTGATAATCGACGATATCTACAACTGTTTCAACATCTTCAAATACATCTTCGTTATCTACTACTTCAGCTACAGGAGCCGTGGTTAGTGCACTGCGAAGCATGTCTGCACTAATATCGTCTACTGTTCGCGCAGTTGATTTTAATTCGACACCAATCGTTGAGAATTTTGCCTTCAACTCTGCAGTTGTTAGGTTAAGCTCTTTTGCTAATTCAGATAATTTTACAGACATAATTTAAAGCCACCGCATTCTACCTGATGTTCAGATAATGGGCAAATTAACAAAGCTATGCCGGAATATGCTCTTCGATTACGGCGACTTCGTTCTTCATATCGATCATATCTATCTTGTTTCCTAGCTTGTCTAAGCGTTTTTTTGCCTCTTCGTATTTATTGTTTGCATTCGTAATGTGACTACCGACGATTTCAAATGCATCTCCAAATCGAACAAAATCTCCTTTCAAACGAACTAACGCACCTTGAATTTCATGTGCATTCTTTTCAATTTGCATACCGCGCAACCCTATTAGTACCGTCTGTAAGTAGACGAAAAAATTATTAGGAGAAACCGGAATCACTCGCTTTTTAAACGCATACGCAGCGAGACTGTCTGAATCTTCATCTTTAATTATTACCTCGTAATAGACATTTTCAGCTGGAATATAAAGCAGCGCAAAGTCGAGAGTTCCTTCATCGGGGAGTATGTACCGTGCAATTTCGTCTATTCTTTTTTTGACGTCGCTGACAAAGAGCTTCTTAATTTTTTTAGCTTCGATTGGATCGTTAGAAGAAATCATTTTTCTAAAATTCTCGAGAGGGAACTTTGAATCTATCGGCACGATTTTGCCGTCTGCAAGGTGTAGTGCGGCGTCAACTTTTTCTCCACTTCGAAAGGTGTATGGCATCGAAAACTTATCTTTGGGAAAATACTGGCTCAAAATATCGTTCAAAAAAAACTCGCCTAACGTGCCGCGTAATTTTGGTGCTCGCAGAATATCGTGTAGACCTGAAATGTCTTTACCAAGATCGGCGATATGCTTCGTTGCCTCGTTCATTTTGCCAAATTGTTCATTCACGCTCCCCATAAAGTGAGCCGCTTTATCGAGTCTGTCATTCATCGATTGGCTCGATTCATGCATAACAGAGGCGTTTTCTTTAAGTCGCGTATTAAGCTGATCATTAATTTCGCGTAAGCGTTGATTAAATGTTTCGTTAAGCATGCGAAGCATTTCGCCTGATTCCTGAGGCGCTTGTCGTTGCATTTTTATCACCACTGCTATTACCAAAACAGCGAGGCAGACCGCTACAAATCCTATAAAAAATGTCATATGCCCGAATTATAACGCTTCGGGACAAATCATGCGATAGGGGCAAAAATTACATTGGAATCCGGGTAACGCGCCAAACTCTGAAAGTGCGATTTCTTGCGAAACTGCAGTAATTGAATCAATGCATTTCTCAATATCGGCTTCACTGCGCGTTGCAGTAACCCATTCGCCGTTTTCTAAAAATATCAGCGAGTAACGCGAAACAGAAATTTTGAGCGAGTCACGAGCGGCGAGCGCATATACCGAAAGCTGCATGTCTTTTTTTACATCGTACGAGCTCGATTTGCCTGTTTTGTAGTCAATAATTTCATAAGTTCCGTCTGGTAGTTTATCTATTCTATCAATTCGTCCGCTCACTTTTACGCCTTCGATTTTGAGACTGAATGAGCGTTCGACAGAGTAGGGAACGCGGCCTTGTTTTTTCTCGTCGTAGAAAAATTTCTCGAGACATTCCCAGCCTAATTGCTTGTTTTCGTCAGCTTCTTTTTTAGAGCCATAGCCACGATTGATCCAATTTTTCTCGAGCATTTTGCGCAAATAGTCCTTGTCTTCTTCGGTGTAATACTCAGCATTTGGTGATTTTTCGGCGCGATCGATGAGCGATAATGAAAAATCTTTGAGCGCATTGTGCAAACTGACCCCGAAACTAAGTGACGCACTCGGTGGTTCTCCCAAGCCAAGTTCGTATCTATACTGATACTTTT
>CAYHBN010000081.1:0-6193 GCA_964354865.1 uncultured Candidatus Peribacteria bacterium | reverse complement strand
CTGTCTGCTCCCTCTTCGCACGGCGTGCGCAGCCTTAAGAAAAATGCGCGATTTATTGCAGCCATGTCGAGTGTGTGCACGGTCGGTGGATCGTTCGGGCGATCGGGATTCTTCTCCTCATAAAAAAGTGGAATCTGCACCGACTGGCCATACGTTAAAATATTCCAATTACACGGGTCGTTCACATTATTTTTATCGACACAGTTGCCTTCACCGTCATCTTGATTCGTATCCGCAACCGCATTCCCCGTGCCTTTAAGTGGCGTACTAAAAAGGCCATTACCATCACGCCAGGAACGAAGTTTGTAACTAAAATCAAAACGACCCATGCCGAAATTGTTAGCACCCGGAGCACCATCGACATCTTCTCCCCTGCCAACAACCTTAATTTCAAAACACGGCTGCATTCCATTTGTATGATCGTCATCAACATCGTCGCACTTTGCCAACATTGTGTTATCAATATCATTCGCGCGCGCTTCGTCAAAAAGCAGCTCATTGATTCTCGTGAGAATAGGACCCGGGTCGTCACCTTGACGTAAATCAGAATCCCCCCCCCCTACAGGCAACACATGAGTTGCAACCCATTGCGCACTCTCTCCGGTCGAGTACAAAAAGTTCTGCATTTTTTGATATTTATTCCATCGCTCTTCATTCGCCTTCGAAAAAACAACGGTTCTCGCCAATGTTATGCACATTGCCATAAGTGCGGCGGTGAAAAGCGTTGCAATTATCAGACTCACACCGCGGCGATTGGAAAAACGTTTTTGTAAGTAGGAAAAATAGTTCATAGTAAATTGTTATTTCGCATAAAAATTCGCAGTTTCACTAACCACCTTCACCGAATTCCCGGTCTTAAACTTTACGACCGAAACAACCGACGCGGTATCAAATCCCGTTGCATTGTTACCAACGTCATCGGCGTTATCAATATCGGTGAGAGTAATATTTAATTCGCGATAAAAAGGAGTTTTAGGATCAGCGGGATTCAGCGTGTACTCATTATCTCCCTGGTGAAGATTAAACTGCGCATCATTTAATGCAGCCAAATTTTCGCTCAACGAATTTTCGACACCGACACGGGTAAGAATAATACCTGCCGGGGTATTTTGAATTCGGTAACTGCCCGACGACAACACGTTTTCATTCGCATCGCAGATGCTGATATCTCCCGCAAAATCGGGCTTTGTAAGCCAACACTGAGTCTCTTTCGTTTTATATTTAAGAAGATTTGAATCGCGCATCACTTTAACCAATTCAACACCATCTTGCGCAATATGTTTTGCGATAAGTGATTTTTTTGCGACATCTGCCTTTCTATTACTCAAAATATTAATTCCAACTGCGGGACCAATAACGAGCATCAATATTCCAACAGAAATAATCACCTCAACCAAACTTTCTCCGCGCTGTGAATTTATTTTTTCAAGAAACATCAAACACAGTATACCCGCGAATGTGTAAGCTACAAAATTCTGCCAACTGCTTCATTCCCCATCAATCTCGGCCGAACTCGACCAACGCATAATTTTATCTTCAACAACATCACGTGGGGTGGAGTATCGCTCGCGGCAGAATTTCAAAATCTTTTCGCGTCTACCGACCTCAGGGCTCAGCGGCTGAGGTGGAAATGTCGTCATTGAAAATACGGGGGTTGGCTGACCATCAATCAACAACCGCAAGTAGGTGTTACCCATATTAAGGGCTACCAAATCGGCGATCATGGTTTCGTCGCCTCCAAACTGGCCGGCAATAGCCTCGGCATCGTCGTATCCAACCTGAAACGAAGTAAGAGAACCCACGTTACCAAACACCGCATCGCGAACCTCTTCGGGCATTTGCGCAATGTACTGATTCGCCATCGTTAAGTTGAGGCGGTACTTACGAGCCTCAGACAAAATCGTTGCAAATGATTCTGTCGCAAAGTTTTGAAACTCATCTACGTACAAGTAAAAATCCTCTCGCTGATTTTCGGGAATATTCGCACGACTCATGGCATCTAACTGAAACTTGGTAATGAGCATTGAACCAAGGAGCGACGAGGTATCTTCACCAATTTTTCCCTTTGAAAGATTTATAATAACGATCTTCTTTTTATCCATGGCAAAACGCAGACTAAAAGAACTCTTCGGCTGCCCCACGATGTTTCTAATAATAGGACTCGATAAAAACTGACCAACTTTATTGAGAATCGGCGAAATAGCTTCAACGCGCATTTTTGGATCCATCTTTTCAAATTCATGCTTCCAAAAGCTCAAAACCACCGGATCGGTAATTTTTCGTACCACCTTTTTTCTGTAATCAGCATCTTGCAAAATACGGGTAATGCCAAGCATGGTGGTATTTGGATAATCCAACAAAGCGCGAATAGTGTTGCGCAAAATATGCTCAAGACGTGGCCCCCAACTTTCGGCATAAAGCTTTTTGAAAACTCCGATCATCCCCGAAGCCACAATCGAATTATAGGTAGGATCAATATTTTCAAGCATGTTAAATGCAACGGGAAAATCCAAATCACTCGGATCGATCAAAATGACATCGTTGGTTCTATGTGATGGCACAAAATCCAAAATTTTCTCAGCTAAATCACCATGTGGATCAATAACGGCAACTCCTTTTCCGGCTTGAATATCAGAGAAAATCATGTTTTCTAAAAGCGTCGATTTACCCTGACCGGTTTTACCAATCACGTACATATGACGTCGACGATCGATCTGTTTAATACCAAATTCCTGACGAATACCGCGGAAGTTTGTTGCGCCAAGCATGGTGATGGCAGAGGGATTTGAGGCAGTCGTTGCATCGAGCACAGCCCCGTCGTTGGTCGGCATTGGCAAATTAAGTGGTGGTTCAAGTTTGCGTGAGCGAACCCATTGCATGTTGGGCGTTGCAACCGACATATGAGGCAAATGGTAGAGCGTTGCGAGTTCTTCGGTATTTAAAACCATGTCGCCATTTTGAGCGCGATTCTTACCCGCATTGAATGCCTCTTCGCCTTCGAGCAATTCATGTTCAGCAAAACTGTTAATATACGGCACGTCGAATTGCTTAAAGCTGCCGGCAATTTCACGAACTTTGATTGCCGCTTCTTCGTCGCTTGTTTCGCTTGTTGTTGGCAAATAACAAATTCTAATTGTGACGTTAAATAAGTGTTTTGCTACCTTCGAAACCGCAGCTGAGTGCTCGGTCTCTTTGTCGTGACTCGTCGTAACCTCTTCATTTAATTCATCGTGGGGACTCGATATCTCGATCGCTCCACCCTTCATGCTCGTAAAAAATCCTTTTATCCAAAAACTAAAATACAGCGGCGCAAAGATTATTTTTAACGTCGCTGACCGCGTAATATAGGTCTTAATGTAGAGCTTTTTGAGAATTTCAATATTGCCGAAAACGCCCTTGGTAATAATGCGCAGACAATTCAGGTAAATCGTGCGAAGACGATTAGGAGTTGGAGAAATAATAATTTGGATTGAGGCGCCGTCGTTCGGGTGTAGCAAGTGTGAGAGCGTAGCAGTAAGACCGGCAAGCGGATCAATGGTTCGACGTGCAAGTTTATCTTCGAACTGGCCATAACGCTTGATCGGGAAAATCGTCGGCTCGTGCAAATGTAATTCAAGCGCAACTGCCTTCTCACGTAATTTCTCATCGGTATGCGCGGCGAAATAATCCTTCACTTCTTCAATTTCGGCATTGGGGTACTGGGCGTACAACTGGCCTTCTACAAGAGAACGAAGCCGTTTTGGGAACCACAAGTAAAAACTGATCGCACCTTTATGGCGAACAATCTCACAACTCATGCGAAGTTGCTGTGCACCAAAAAATCTTTTTAACCAAGAGTGTTTTTTATACACCCCATGGAGCGTGGCAAAAAATTGTTCTGCCACAATTGGATTTTCTTCATTTGTTTTTGGTACACGAACTTCTAAAACTGTTACTTCTCCGGGCCGCGATCGTACCGCACTAAAAAAACGCGAAATCGCCAGCAGTGCAAGTGCCAAAACTACGAGTCCGATATATGTCGCTATTAGATATATCACCATTATGGTATTATACCATAAAATAGCCACTTTTCATATGCCGAAGGGCCTCAAAAAAACAGCAAAGAAAGTCCGCCCTATTAAAGCCTCTTCTCCTCGAAAGGCCGGCAAAAAACGCAGCCATGATTTTGCCCTTACCATGCGCGAAAAAATTTCGGAGAACTGGGTCGAGCTCAAAAAACACTTTCGTTAACTAATCGTTGATATCATCAAATGACTCGTTCTTATTAAGAGCTACTATTTCTGCATTTCTTTTTTCAACATATTGCTGAGCTTCTTCCATTGTTAGAAAGAGAGTCCTAGGATCATGACGTTGATTTTGCATATTACCGCTATTTTTTATACAAATCAGACCATATGGATTCAAAGAACTAAAAACAACTTCGCGCGGGGAATATAAAAGCGTACCTTCTTTTATATCTTTAAACTTCCTCTTGAAAGATGATAACCTAATAATAATTTTCTTTAAAAGAGGTAATACGCCTTTTTTCGTTCCACTATCATGAGCCATCTGCCGCTTTACGATGTCAAACAAACTAGGAAATGTTTTTTTGGGACATAATTGGGCATAAAGTTTACTTGCAATAATATACGCCTTGTCTAAACCCTCTATTTCCAATTGATTTCTAACCTCCCATTCTTTCTTTACTGCTTTACCTTCAAGAAGATGCATTAATTCTAGACGTTTCTTCACTATTTGGATTACATCTCGAACACCAAAAGGGATATCAGCATCAAGAAAGCTTTTTATATCACGTTGTACCTCTTTAATAACAAAGCATACCTTTGCTTCATCTAAATGAGGTGCAACTGACCTCACTTCTTTTTCTATCACCTCAGATGTAATTTCGGTCATATATTATAAAATTGTTTTTCACGTAAGCCCAATCCTTCCCTCAATTTCTTGATCAACGAATTCTCTCTTACGGCCGTACTTCATACGTGAGTACTGCTTAATAATTTCTGCAATCTTCTTATTCTGATTTGTTTTATCGTAAATCGTTTCGAGTGAGAATGGACGTGAAGTCGTATTATTAATATTCAACTTCATGTACGCGCGGTAGTTCGCAATCGCGATAATATCCTGCTCACTCAAGAGCGGCGCATATTCTTTTGCCATGTACTCACTATCTTCAGCACCGATTTTAAACGACATCATGGTACCAACGTTACCAAACACCGCGTCACGAATTTGTGTATTGGTAGAGCCCGTTTTGCTGATCGTCAACTGACTTATGTACTGATGCGCCATAATGAGCGCCAAGTGATATTTACGAGCCTCAGATAAAATTGAACAAAAACTGTCGGTTGCAAAGTTCTGGAACTCATCAACATAGAGGTAAAAATCTTTACGTTGTTCTTCGGGAATATCAACACGACTCATCGCAGCCATCTGCACACGGGCAACGAGCACGAGACCGAGTAGCTGTGTATTCAAATCACCAATTTGACCTTTAGAAAGTTTAATTAAAAGGATTTTCCCTTCGTCCATCACCTTTCTAAAATCAAATGCACTGTGCGGCTGTCCAATCGTATTACGCATAATCGTGTTCGTAATAAACGGACCAAACTTCGCCGAGAAGTATGGAATCATTTCTTGCCTTTCACGTTCACCGGTCGATGCATATTCATGCTCCCAGAATGACTTAACGACGGGGTTGGTAATCTTTTTTACTTTGTACTTCATGAACTCATCGTCAACGAACATACGTGGCACATCGATGAGCGTAGCGCCCTCGTCTTGGTCTTCCATAAGAGTCAAACAGGCATTTCTAAAGTAGTGCTGAATACGTGGACCGAAGATTTCGTCACCGAACAATTTAATGAAAATTTCAGTCGCCTGACTCGATGCCATATCGCGCTGTTGCGCATCGTGAGCCTCGAGAATATTAAGCGCCATCGGACGTTCTTGGTCACTTGGATCAAACACAATCACATCTTTCGCGCGCTCTTTTGGTACATATTCCAAAATGTCTTCAATCAAATCGCCGTGGGGGTCGATTACACATAATCCTGCACCATTACGCACATCTTGTCGTGCGAGCCAGCTTAAGAACACGGATTTACCCGAACCGGATTTTCCTATCACGTAATGATGACGCATACGATCTGAGGGCAGCATGCGAACCTCTCGTTTTACACCGCGGTAGGTATTG
>CAYHBN010000080.1:0-6320 GCA_964354865.1 uncultured Candidatus Peribacteria bacterium | reverse complement strand
ATTTTGTCAGCGGTTCGTTGTGTGTAAACAAAATTACTGCTGTACCGTCCATATTAATGGTGAGGAGATTTTTGAGTACGATGGCTGCATTGTCGCGGTCGAGGTGGCCGGTTGGTTCGTCGGCTAAAATAAGTTGAGGTTTGTGCGCAATGGCTCGCGCAAGCGCTACGCGTTGTGCTTCGCCACCAGAAAGCTGATGCGCTTGGTGATCTTGCAGGTGAAGAATGCCGATTTTTTCGAGCGCGGCTTTGGTGTCTGCAATAACTGCGTGATCGCTAAACCCGCATGCCTCAAGCGGAAACGCCACATTTTCAAAAACTGTTTTGCCGGGAATCAATTTGCATTCTTGAAACACGACGCCGATTGAGCGTCGATATAATTGTAAATCTGTTTTATTGAAAGATTCAATATTGGCCCCGCTATCGCCGTGATACGAGCCACACGAAATCATGCCACTTGTTGGCTTTTCAATCCTCATGATTAAGCGAATTATCGTTGATTTGCCTATTCCCGAGTTCCCTACAAACGACAAAAATTCGCCTCGAGTAATGGTAAATGAGAGTTCGTCGAGCACCGTTCGTTGTCCGTATTTTTTTGAAACGCAATCGAAGGTGAGGGGGAGCAGGTTCATCGGAGGATAGTATAACGCTAACTTTCGCAGCACGGCGCGCAAAAACATTGACAACGTTGCATGATACTGTACTATGCGAAGCTCACTATGAACTTCAATTTTTCATCTACACAGAGCCGTCGTACCGCCACCACAATTATGGCGGGTTTCAACGTGTAAGATAAAAATATTTCTCAATAAACACGGGCCCGCCATTAAAAGCGGGCTTTTTTTGTAAGCTCGTTCGGGATTCAGACCCCGCTAAGCGGGGATCTGAATCCCTCCTCGCGCTCTGCGTCTCCTTTCTAAGAATCGACGTGCCGCCTGAACGGCAACCGTGTGCTCGCCCAGTATCAATCAACATGAATTCCATTCTTCTCACCATCATTATTCTCACGCTCCGTCGTCGCATGTTGTATCTACATCATATGTTCCGTCGTGTCTTTGTATTGCGACTCTGAATTAGTTCTCAACTCGCTTAGCCTACACGCCGGAACATGTTCCGGTTTTTTTATTTCGCCATTTTGGCATCTCGGCTTATGTCGAGAAATCACTAACGAATTATATATGGAAAAATTAAATTTGGAGCAATTAAAGGCTGAATTCTCAAGATATTCACTCTCTGGTACTCAGTCTGGAAATGAATATATTTGGGGTAACACCCGAGGTTGGAATATCAAAGGATTTAATAATGTATGCGTGATGGCTGCTCAGCATGGTAACGAAGTTATTGGGGTTGATGTTCTGAAAGACATTTTGCCACTCATAGGTAAAATTAATGGATCATTGATAGGAATAATGGGAAATCCACAGGCATATGAGGCAGGAGTGAGATACATTGATGAAGATATGAATAGGGTTTGGGCGAAGGTCAAGCAAGCTCTTGAGACGTGGAAAACGAGTGCATTAACATCGTATGAATCGAAGCACGCTCACAAAGTTTTGGCTCCTCATTTATCGATGGCTGATTATCTTTTTGATATTCATGCGACAATAAATCCGAGTGATCCGATGATTCTTGCTCCGACCGATTTTATTCACGGAGACAATGTCGATTTGCTTGCTGATTTTGGAATTAATAATTTGCTCTGCGGTACGGGACTTTTGCCTGCAGATAAACAGCCTGTGTACGCTGATTCTTTTGTGAATGATGTCGGTAAGGGATTCGGAGTAACGGTTGAAGGTGGTTGGTTGGGTGATCCTCAACTTGCGCCAAAACTTTCGTCAGGGCTTTGTTCAATATTGCATAAGTTGGGAAAGCTTAAAAAAAGAGATATCCCTAACGAAACTGAGGTAGATAGAGTTACTCATTTTAATGTGCATAATGCGCATACAAACGTGCCATATTCTCCCGGATTTACATTTGAAAGAGTATATAAAAATGGAGAGGAGATTGCTGCTGGTACACTCCTTGCTCATACTAATTCTGGTCCCGTCATTGTAGATAGAGATTCAGTTGTTTTTTTTCAGAAATCTCAATCCTCACTCGATAGTGGAAAGGTGGCGCTCGGCGATGAGGTTTGTATTTTAACTGATCCGCCGTATCTCTTAGATAGAGGGCAGTTTTGGTTAGGGATATCTCCCGCATTGAATTATTTAGGGGGTATAAAAAAATATTTTCATTTATGAAACTTCTCATGCACCTCACGCAACCTCGAGTTCGTGAGGTGCGTGTAGATTTGAGTGGTGGTAATCGAGGCGTGCCCGAGCATTTCTTGCACGGCGCGAATGTCGGCGCCGTTCTGTAAAAGCGTTGTCGCAAATGAGTGGCGAAGTGTATGCGGAGTGACTTTTTTGCGAATGCCCGCAAGCATTGCGTATTTGTGAACAATAGAATCAATTGAAACCGTTGTCAGTCTGCGGTTTTCGCCGGTTGTAATGTCGCGTGCACCGCGTAACATGCGTGAACGCCCGGCGTTAATAAACAGCGGTTCGAAGGCGTCGTCGCGGCTGCGAATGTAGGCGGTGATTCGCTCAACTGCTTTGTCGCTTAAAAAAACGATACGTGGTTTTTTGCCCTTTCCTCTCACCATAAATTCTTTTCGTACGAGGTCTACCTGCGCTTTATTGAGTGAGGCAAGTTCGCTGACGCGCAATCCTGTAGAAAATAAGGTTTCTAAAATGCAGATGTCACGCAAGTACGAAGGTGAGTCTGCTGGCACGGCATTAAATAAAGCTTCAACTTCTTCACGCGACAAAAATTCAACCGTTCGTTCTGGGATTTTCGATAACTCGATTTTTTCTGGCGAAAGGGTGGGGTGGTCGTTTTTAAGCAGATATTTGAGGAATGCGCGCAGTGCGATAATGTGATAGTTCTGCGTTTTTTTACCTAGTCCTTCGTGCATACGGCTCGTCGGTCGTGCAGTGTTCGCATTCATCTCGCTCAATGTTTCAGTTTTCGTCGCATGCGGCCTGCCAATTTCTGATCCATCTAACCGATTCAAAAAAATTCTATAACTCTGTACCAGCGGCAAATCAATCTCGCTCGTTTCAATGTCTTTGCCTTTAGTGTCACGCACAAATCCTTCAAACCTTCTTAAATAATGATTGTAGTTCCCTACAGTCTTCATTGACTGATTTTTTTCTATCTCGCAGTACTCGAGAAACTGGGTGATAAGCTCGTGAAGTTGCATACCGCTAGTATAGCACTTGACTTCCTGCTATTATGTTCTATAATAGGCGACCATGGCAACAATTGATCTAGAAGCACTGTATGCAGAAACGACTCAGAAATTACAATTGAGTCCAGAGTCTGAGAAAGTAGTTGAGGCAAAACGTGCCCAAATTTTCGAAGATGTTCGTGCCATGTTTCATTATCTTAAAAATGACGAAAAAACTCCTGATCAATTTCGGATTATTTTTTCTAACGCGATAAAATACCAACTGTGTATGGCGCGTGAATATCCGGCTTATGAAAAAGCACTACAGGCGAGAGGAGTTACCCCAATCGATGTTGATGATTTTATGACTAATGATATTCTTGGTCGTTGGCTACGGTTAAATGCCTATAACGCCATAGATTCTGATACCGTGTGCGTTGTAGTGAAAGGATCTCTTCATATGGTGAGTGGATTCAATCCAGATTTAACGCTCCAGCTTGTTGGGCTTGAAGATTCTCACGGTCCAGAGGAATGCGAACTCGTTTCGTATACTATTCATTCAGTCTTCTCTCGCGCGGTTGATGACGTGTTGAGTTCTTTTGTAACCGAAGATGCTACATTGCGCAGTGCACTTCTCGAAGATCGCGATGTAATAATAAAAATGGTAATAAGTGATTTGACCCAATTAAGAGATTTTTCTGAAAAATCTTTTTACTGTGCGGCAAAGGTTGTGATTGAGGAATGGTGTAACGATAGGGAGCAGTCTAGGATTTATACCGATTACGCGACGCTTATGCATGAACAAGATCAAACGGCGCTTTCGTTTAATCAATTTAGTACGAATATTGCGTTGAAAGAGCAGTGGGAAATGGCTATGAAGACCGGTCTTTTTCTTGGGCAGACAGTTGCCTTAGGAGAAGAGACTGCCTATGTGTACCGAATTTCACCTTCGTTAGATGTCTGCGTTATGAGCAATAACGGACTTCAATCGTTTTCTATGGAGCGTTTTTTTGATGCAGTTTCGAACTAAATTTGCATTATAGCTATTTTTGTATTGCTCCAGGCGGAGGGGCCGATGGCCCAAGCGTACTTGGCGGTTCAGTTGGCCCAGTGCTTGTTGGAACGCGTTCGATTCTTTCTCTTTTTTTCTGAGTCTCACCGCAGCCATAAAGTAGTACGCTCAGCATAAGTATAATTGCTATGGTACCGACAAATGTGCTGTTTTTTGGCATAAAAAAATTAAAATGCAGAAGTACTCCCTTCTTTAATATTCAAAATAGTTCCTGATCGGCGCTCGAGCTTAATGGTGTAGTTGCCCTCGGCGGTAAAGTAATAATCAACCGGTCCGGTGCCAATACCTATGCCATCGGTATCAATCAGTTTTTTGTCGGGGAATAACTCTTTAACTTCGCTCCAGGTTCCATTATCTAAAACCTTTGCGCGTAGTGTCTGAAGTCGTTCATCGAGTGGAGGTAGGGGCTTCGGCTCAACTTTTGGTGCCTCTACATAATGGTACGAAGCGATTACGAGCTCGAGCTCTTTTTTTAAATATTCACCAATTGGCGCCGATCCATATTCACCATACATGACCAGAAATTTTCTGTTGGGAAGCGACAGATAGGTGTCGAGAATATGTGCATCAGGTACTGCTACTTTCATTGCGCTGCGGCCTTCTATGGTTGTTGGAATAAAGAGTGCCTTTCCTGCTCCATATTCATTAGTGTAACCAGTTTTAATCGTTTCAAAGTAATTTGCAGCACCCACGTTTTCTGGATTATCTACGACTGAAAGTGAAAGCCGCACTTGTGTTGGCCACATTCTCGTAAAAAATGCTTGATACGATTTTTTGTTCCACAAAACGCTATTGGCACTCCCTTTAAATACACTCCACGAAGAGGGGAATTTGAGCTGCCAAAAGTTTTCTTTATTTTCGGTGGTTGTCCAGGTTGTTGTTATATCTAATACTCCGCCTTTTGCTTTTGCAAGTCGTGTACGGTACACAATTTCGGCGAATTCTCCGCGTGTAATTTGGTACTCTGCTTTGAATGTTCCTGCGCCGGCTGTGTTAAAAAGCGTGGGAGTGAGAATGAGTGAATTTTTTGCGTGTTGCATAGTTTTCGCATACCACGCTTTTGTATCGAGTCCTTCGTAAATAACGCCTTCTACGACTGTTCTCGTGGTATCAATATTTAAAAATGAGAACGTGAATGCGAATGCTTCAGGTACTGTTACAGGATTTAAGGGCTTAAAGGTGCCATCTTCAAATCCTTTTGTTTTTTTAAGTGCTACTGCTTTTTGAACGCTGGCATAAAACCAGTTATCTTCGTGTACGTCTGAGAAAGGTAATTTAGTAGATGATTTCTCTGCTTGAATTCCTGCTACTTTTAGCAAAATAGCCAATGCTTCTGCGCGCGCGATGGTAGCATTTGGTTTGAATGATCCGTCTTGGTATCCTTTAATGAATCCTTCATTTTTCATTTGTGCGATTGCCGCATAATGAGGATTTGTGTCTGAGACATCGGTAAAAATCGGTGCTGGCGAGGTAGTCGTTGTTGGAGTCGCTGGATTTTCGGCAAATACGGCGTTTGGTATTGCGGTAGTGAGTATTAGGCTAAACACAATACACGCTGCTACTTTTTTACAGAGATTTTTTTTCATAACAAAGCCAGTATACGTGCAATGTCATCGTCTATCCACGAATTACGACCTACGATGGGTATACAAATTTTGAAAAATCTTTTTCGTTCGGATACGGGCTTTTTATTGCGAACGTATATGATGCCTCTACCTCGCGCAGACAGGCTTTTTTAATAGTTTCAAGTTTCGATTGAGGTACATGATTTTTTTGAGTGAGCACTTTTTCGAAGAGTGCGATCGGGTCTCGTTTTCTCCATGCGTTGAGCTCTTTTACATCGCGAATATCGTTTACATGTAAATCTTTTACGTAGTCTATTGCACCAACGTGGCCGCGCATACGATACGTCATGGTTTCAATCAGCGTTGGCCCTTGGCCTTTTCGAGCACGTTTCACCGCTTGTTCACTCACTTTTAATACAGCAAGTACATCGTTTCCATCGACACGAATTCCTGGAATGCCAAATACTTCACCC
>CAYHBN010000079.1:0-6408 GCA_964354865.1 uncultured Candidatus Peribacteria bacterium | reverse complement strand
TTGAAACGAGCTCGTGTTTTTTATTTTGGAACGTAATATATCGTGGCTCATCAACCGGTAATTCTTTTGCAATAAAGCCATCGCCCTGCGCATTGAGCGTCAATTTTGTTGGCTCTTTATGAATACGAATACTCGAAATTTCTTTTTCGTTCGTGCGCGAAATCTGAACTTTCGCAGCGTACATCGGATGATTTTTGAGAATGATCGTATAGAGCCGATTACCCGCCGGCGGAATCAACTTTGCAAAAATCGACTTCCAATCTGCAAAGTTATTTAGTGAATCCCAATCGAGGCGAACTTTTTCTTGAACTCCCTGCGCGGCAATGTAGCCCTTAAGCAAATCACCGAGCGTTACACTAAACCTGTTTCCAACAACCTTAGACCTAAACAACACCTGAGAATCAGGTGCGGGATCAGAGTCTGGAATATCGAGACCGCCATCAATCATACCGCGAGCGGTCGCGAGTATATCGGCGCGCGCATGCTCTTGCTCATCATCATCAAGTGCCTCATGAATTTGATCAACCACCAAGCGCTGTTTGTATATGTCGTACTCAGGTCTAAAGTTCAAACACGCACGAAAATCGTCGTAACCCGTGTAGTAACCCGTATCTTTTGTCTCAAGTGTTGCTTTTTCGCTCACTAAACGTGTTCCAGCAATATCGAAGACCGGATTTGTAGCGTCATCAACATAACACTGCCTGTATTTGCTTTCACTATCAGGCTGCTCATACAAACCACTCCCGTCGTAGGTACAACCACCAAAATTTTCCAGCGGAGCACAACTATCGCCCGAACATTCGTATCCGGCTTCAAGATCAGTCAAACCAGTTCTATTTTTCGATGCGCTAATATCGAGAGCACGGTTTGCTTCAACGAGCTTTGAGTACGCTCCTGATCCAACTGAACCTCTCAAAAGCGAACACTGTTCAACACTCGTTATATTTCTAAATCCATCACCTACGGCCACTCCGTTGATATGTGCCGGTTTTACAAGTGTATCTCCATCATATGAGTCATCACTAAGTGGATACGTACCAAAGAAATTTGGAAAATACGCGAGATCATTAATAGTGACTGAAGGAACATAGTTCACATAATTGGTCTCAAATGAAACAATATCTTTTTTTGCCTGAGGACTATCGGGGGTTAAAAATATCGATTCAAGACCAGTTTTCGCTATTTCCATAAGCTCTTCTTTTCCGATAGGATTAAGTGCCAAACCTTCTTTAAAAATTCTAATAATGTCATTAGCAGCGGCATTGTCTGATTTGCTGTACGGCGGCACCACCTCTCCTTGAATTTGCGGCCCGTTCGACGCCGACACGCTCTGTACGGTCAGAGTCACCGTACCAAACGAAATATTTCGCTGAAGCTGGTTTGCAACTTCATCTATTTTTTTCTCAATCATGTCGTTCACTACGCGCAAATAGCCGCGTGTATATTCATCTTTTGCCGTGATCAAATTCACCGACGAATCGGCATTGCTAGAGTAATCGGTCTCATCATCCGTACGAAAATTCGGCACATAATAACGACCTGTGTATTTTACAAAATCGTTCACCAAATTTGGATATTTGCTAAAAATCTCGCTGTACTTTTTCATGAGTGAATCTGACATTTTTGCCGCCTTGGTCAAAATATCGGGGATATCATTTTTATTCGCAGGACTCGCATCGACACCGGGCGAAGAAACATCTGGAGTAGGCACAGAATCGTCAAAAGGTACTCCCGCCGCCTCGAGCTGTGCACGCAAATCGCCGCTCTGTTGGCCTGCATCGGCAAGTTCACCTTCGACAGAAGCCGAGAGTTCTTGAAAGAGTTTTTTCGTATAACGCATATACGAAATATCGTCTTGGTGATTCAAAAACTGCAGATAGCTGGTATATGCCGTTTTGTTTATCTGCTTTTGCTCATTGTAAAAATCCTGAAAAAATAAACGCTTATCAAATTTTGCAAACGAATCGTCGCCACTATGATACAGATGATTTTTATCGAAATACGCCGCAAGAAGTTTTCGCCCATCTTCGGTGGCAGTCGAAACAGGAGGTCGAATAACGCCATGCCAAACTTCGACACGCGGATCACTCACCTCACTATTCGGCTCAAAGTCTCCCGTTTTGTCGTTAAAAATATAGGCTGAATTATCGAGATCAGTGTACGGAAAAAGTGAAATAAATCGGTTGCCACTTTTATTAATAACGGGGAGCGGAACATCGCCAACCGTCACGACTCCTTTCAAAATTGCAGTGGCACCGTCACCCTGCGGATCACCATCAAAATATAATCGCTGTAATACGGTACGTACGTTTTGTGGCTTCTCATAGCGATCAACTTGAATAATAATGACTCGTGTGCCTGGCATTGCACGTTGAATATCGGTCGCATAGCGATCGACACGCGATTTATTTGTCGTCGTCGAAATTTTATTTGATTGAACGGTACCAACCAGTCCATCGCGAGAAACTTCGTCACGATAGAGTCCCTGCTCTACCAACACCGCAACAAGATCATAACTCTCTGAATTTGCTAAACCCTGCACAATCGGTGAACCATAGGTGACCGCCATAAAAATAACGACCATCGCCCCGACTCCAATTTTTTTAAATAGTTGTTTCACGCGTCCTTATATGTATTTATTTTTGTATCTCTTAATTATACCTCATTTTGACCCCTTTTGGCCTTCTAATAAGATTGCAAAACACTACTGTTGTTTTCTAATTTAGAGGCCAGATATCGGCGCGCCAAAAAAAACGGAGCCCCTCAGCGTGAGAGACCCCGTAATAATCAACTAAAACCGACATTTCGCAAAAATCAGATAGGGCCGGTTGCCATAAAGTAGGTACCGTCAGCTGGTGATTGAACGGGAGGGGGGACTTCAGTTAAATTTAGGGCGTCAGCAGCAGGAATAGCTGAATTTGCCGAAGTTTGAACCTCAGTAAGCGCTCCAACGATGTAATGTTTTGTTGTAACACCGTCAACAGTGACGTCGAATACATCGTACAGATATTTATCTGCATCAGCAGCATCAGGAGCTCCGCCATTACAGCTACCTTTGCTATTTGAATCAACTGGCGCTGATTGCATGCCAACTGCAATTGCTAACTCATTATCGGCGCAAGGGCCAAAATCACCACCTGCTGGGCCAGATTTCTGTGGGAACGAACCGTGCTCTGCGTAATACGCCTCAATCGCCGTGTGCAAATCTTGCACCTTCTTGACTCGAACCGCATCACGCGCTTTTGCAGGAGCTTTTAAAATGTTTGGAACAAAGGCGACACCAAGAATGCCTAAAATTGCGATAACGATGAGGAGCTCCATGAGCGTGAATCCTCGAGAATTTTTCAACATATAAAATCGAAATTAATGTGTATAAGAAGAGAGAATCAGATAGGGCCGGTCGCGGTGAAGTAGGTACCAGCTGGGTCAGAAACAGCACTAGTAACTGGATACGTTATAGCATCAGGGAGCATTTTTGTATTGGCATTTTCATGAACCTCAGTTATTGCGCCAACAACATAATTAGCACCAACTACTTTGTAGAGATACCAAGCTTTATTAGCAACATCCGCACTACAACTTCCCGATTTATTTGGATCAACGGGAGCTGCCGCCATACCAAGTTTCCTAACAAAAACATCGGTTACACAACCCGCAACATCTGATTCTGGCAACTTCCCTTTCTCTGCATAATAAGCCTCGATCGCCGTGTGTACATCTTGCACTTTCTTTACACGAACAGCATCTCGCGCTTTTGCTGGTGCTTTAAGAATATTAGGAACAAATGCAACACCAAGAATGCCCAAAATCGCGATAACGATGAGCAATTCCATGAGGGTAAAACCACGGCTCTTAGAGAGCTCAGTTTTCAAATTAATTTTTCCGATCATATGAAAATAAATAAAGAAATAGATCGGGCGTCAGTATAGCAGAGCGGCGAAAAGTGGGTAAGTGGGAGCGCTTGAAGTTTTCTAACAAATATTTTGCGGGATTGTTGTACCTAGTTCTCACCTGGAGATCGTCCTCGCGGAACATGACACGGTGGTTAAGCAGCAGTGTTTTTTCTGTATTAAATGTTTCATCGATGACACTTTTCTAGTCGAACTATCGCGAACTAGTTGGCAATTTCGTATTTTGTCACCGCCTGCCACATTTTTCCACCACCTTCTTTCTACATATATCGCAGCTGCAAATTCCGCTAAATTATTTGAATATTTGATTGCCGTTCAGCACTTCGACTTGACGACTTTTTTATACGAAATGCGAAATCGTTTAAGGGCTTTAAATGGGGGCAAAAAGGGCATGCTAATTTTGGTGCTAAAAATATGTTAAAATCCTATATTTAAGCCAAATTTGGCTTGTTTTGGGTGGCGGTTTTTGAGAGGATTTTGGTGCGCAAAAAGTTCGAAAAATTTCGCGCTAAATAACTCAAAATAATTTCATTTTTTAACTCCCGAAAACTTTATGACAACTCCTCAACAACTCCATTATGAATTTCTAAAATTCGGTCGTATTCGGCACTCACTTAAAAATAAAATGTTAGCCATTTTGCCTGATATTTATAAAAGTGGGATTTGGAAAAAGTATGCCGGCTCCATTGTCGAATATTGTGGAAAATATGGAGACATTGCACGAACGACCGTAATCAAACGACTTCGACTTGAAGAAAACCTTATTAATAAACCATTTTTGAGAGCTGCGATCGAACATGTTGGTGTTCATAAAGTAGCAATGGTCGCAAAAGTTGCGACTGCCGAAACCGACAAGTCCTACGCCGAAAATGTTTTAGATATGAGCAAACTGGCGGTACAGGGTATGTCGAAAGAGGTGCATAAGGCACAGAATATGAGCGCGCAAAATTCAACGAACATGCAAATTTTCGATGGAGAAAACGCGCCTGAAGAAAGAACTAAATGCGCCGCGGTTCCAACACTCAAAAGAATCGAGCTTGATATAGACGCGAGTTTTCTATTTATGAAACTTAAAGCAAAGTTTGGCAAACATATGAGCGACTCGAAGTTTTTAAAATTAGTTTTGGAGAAAACAGATACCGCTAATAAAAAAAAAAGTATCACCGGTGAAACTTTTGGACTAAAAGAAACGGTCAAAAATCAGAAAAAAGAATTACCACAATCAACAAAAAAACCAGTCACCCGCTACGTTCCCGCAAAACAAGAACGCGAATTGATTGCAAAAACAAACGGCCGATGTAGTTACCCAAATTGTAATTTGCCGTACAACGTCATTCACCACACCGACCGATTTAGCGAGTCAAAAAGCCATAAATCAATCATTTTACTTTGCAAAATCCATCACGAATTTGCTCATAACAATCTAATTGAGAATGAAAAGTTTGACGCGTGTGATTGGAAAATGTCGGTCATCAAAAATCCTACAAAAATTTTAAAAGCAGATATTTTGTATCGAAGATATAGGCAAAAATATGCAACATAATTCGGCGTTGAAAGAAAAAACATTCATTTTAACAGGAAGGATTTCAGAACTCGTTCATAATCCGTTTAATTTGCGTTTAATCGGCGTTCATATGTGTTTGATAAAAAGGACACATCCCGGTTTTGAGGTGCGTGCGGATAATCCTTTTTGCACAGCACTTCGAACATTCGGTGATCATTGAAAAAGAGACAGAGAGTATGAAACAGGATTTTCTGACAAAGGTTTTTCGCAACTGGCTGTTGGTCATTCTGACCGCAGTTTTCTGCCCCATTCAACTGCTCATCGCATGCGGCCGTGTGCCCCAGGAGTGCATCGAGTACAACTGCGGCTACTACGACGCCACCGCTGCGCCTCAACACAAAGGGAACACGCCCAAGCCCGACGCTACCTCGCCCGACAACAATCAGAATTCGGACGACAACGCCGACAACGCGAACAACCGCAACCCCATTCAACTCGCCTGCGCCAACGAACCGAACCCGAACGTGAATCACATCACGCTCAGCAACACGAACTCGGCACAACCACTGCCACTGGCAATCTGGGAGCAGCAGGTGAAGGCATGCAATGCATTTCGGATTCAACGCGACAACGGCTACGAGTATCACCTGACGATGATTCCTACGAATCGCGGCAACAAGGTGCAGTTCTGGGTTCAGTACAGCACAATCGGCAACAACACGCCGCCTCACGAGATCATCAACGTGACTCAAGATTCGCAGGCGTACTTGTACACCTCGACCGATCTCGGCGTTCCGAAAATCTATGCGCTGTACGTTCATTCACAGATGGTTCTGTATGTGGAGTGGATCTACGACTCCGCCAGCAACCCCGACGAGCGACTGCGAAATCTGAATGAAAATCACATGACACTCGAGATTCCCAACGATCTGCGCGAACTTCTCGCCGAACTGAACTGACACACGAAAGGACTTCAAATCATGAACCGATTTC
>CAYHBN010000078.1:0-6423 GCA_964354865.1 uncultured Candidatus Peribacteria bacterium | reverse complement strand
AAGGATTTCGGCAACGATCACATCGCCTTTTTCACCAGCGTTTTCGGCAATCTGACATGCCGCTACTTCGAGTGCTTTTTTAACGGCGCGAATACCGGTCAGCTCATCGCCCTCGGCTTGCAAAGAATCGAGAACTTTTGAAGCTTGCAAAAGTGCGACTCCTCCGCCGGGAACAATTCCCTCTTCGACCGCTGCCTTTGTCGCTTGAACCGCGTCTTCAATACGGTGCTTTTTTTCTTTCAACTCAACTTCAGTTGCTGCGCCAACCTTGATAATGGCAACACCACCAGAAAGTTTTGCGCGGCGCTCAGCGAGTTTTTCTTTATCAAACTGCGACGTTGAATTATCTAAAAGAGCTTCAATTTCCGAAATACGTGCTTCAATGTCTTTCTTTTCACCCTTTCCTTCAACGATTGTGGTGTGCTCTTTTGTTGCAACCACTTTGCGTGCCTGACCTAAATCTTCTAACTCAACTTTATCGAGTTTCAAACCAAGTTCTTCGGTAATAACACGACCACCCGTGAGTGCCGCAATATCTTTGAGCATCTCTTTTCGGCGATCACCAAAGGCAGGAGCCTTAATAGCGAGAACGTTAAAAGTGCCACGAAGTTTATTTAATACAAATGTTGCAAGCGCATCGCCATCGACATCTTCAGCAATAATAACGAGGTCTTTTTTGCCGCTGGTAGCCACTTTTTCAAGGATAGGCAAAACATCTTGAATCGATGAAATCTTTTTGTCAGTGATCAAAAGGTATGTGTTCTCCCAAACTGCCTCCATACGAACCGTGTCGCTGACCATGTATGCAGAAATGTATCCGTTGTCGAACTGCATGCCCTCTACGTGCTCAATTTCCATGCCCATCGCTTGATATTCTTCGACGGTAATAACACCGTTTGGACCAACCTTTTCCATCGCATCGGCGATGAGTTTTCCAACCACCGGATCTTGCGCAGAGATCGTCGCAACCTGTGCACGCTCAGCTTGGGTCGTAATCTCCTTCTTCATATTATCGAGCTCTTCAACCAAAAGTTCAACCGCGCGATCGATACCCAAACGCATGACCATTGGGTTAGCACCCGCAGCTACGTTACGAAGTCCTTCTGCAATAATGGCGTGAGCCAAAACAGTTGCAGTTGTTGTGCCGTCACCGGCGACATCGTTCGTTTTAGTCGCAGCCTCTTTTACAAGCTGTGCTCCCATGTTTTCAAAAGGATCAGGAAGATCTATTTCTTTTGCAATAGTTACACCATCGTTGGTAATAGTTGGTGCGCCATACTTTTTTTCAAGCACAACGTTTTGTCCCTTAGGACCCATCGTTACGCGAACTGCATCTGCGAGTTTTTGTACGCCAGCCAAGAGCTTTGCGCGAGCCTCGTCTGCGAATATAATTTGTTTAGCCATATGGGGAGAGTGAGTAAGAGGTTAAGAGAGAAAGGGGAATAGGGGAAAGGGGTATCAGGGGTACAAGGACACTTGAGTCAGTAGATGAGCAGAAGCGAATGCCGGCGGAGGCTTCATGCCATACGTGGCCGCTGGTGCTCGTGTCTGTTACCCAATAATCGCCAAAACATCAGATTCTTGTAAAAACAAAATTTCCTCACCTTCGAGTTTAACCTCAGTTGGACCGTATTTTGAGTACAACACAACATCACCTGCTTTAACAGTCATAGGTATTCGTTTTCCATCTTCAGAAAGTTTGCCTGGACCAACGGCCAATACTTTACCTTTTTGTGGACGCTCTTTTGAACCTGTATCGGGCAAAACCAATCCAAAGCTGGTCATCGTTTTTTCTTCTTTCATACCTTCAACTAAAATGCGGTCGTCCATCGGCCGAATCTGTTTGAGAGTAGCTTCGAAAGCTGCATTAGTAGACATATATATAGAGATTAAAGGTTAAATATAGAATGCCCCCATACGCGCGTTAGCACTTAAAGGGTGCGAGTGCTAGTATAGCGAACTCGCATTGAGCGTCAAGTGTGATATACTCAAAAACCTAGATTCTAACCAACAGTTACCATGGAGAGAACACCAACAGGCGCAAATGTTCACGATAAGATTCAAGACGGACTACTTCTCGGCCCAGTTAATGAAATTATTGCAAAATCACCAAAAAATATTTTGGCAATTAGCGCAGGTGTGCTCGCAGGATACCTTGCTCTCATTGCAGGATTGGCATACTGCTCAGATTCTGCTCAAGCAGAAAAGAGCAAACCCGTTACGACTGATAAATAAGTTTTTAAAAAAGCCCCGCAGTTTAGTGCGGAGCTCTTTTTTGATTTCTATTTAATTCAGGGTGGGGAATGTGCGCCTTCGGCGCACTGTTACTGTGCAAACGCCTCAGCTCTCTGCTCCCTTATCAAACTAATTTTAACCTGACCGGGGAACTTCATGTCTGTCTCAATCTTTCGAGCAATTGAGTGACCAAGTTTCATCATGCCAAGGTCGTCGAGTTTTTCTGGATTTACAATAACGCGTACCTCGGCGCCTGCCTGAAGTGCGTATACTTTTGCAACGCCATTAAATTCGCCGATAATGTTTTCCATCTCGGTCATGCGCTTAATAAAGGCGTCAAGGTTGTCTTTCTTTGCACCTGGTCGAGCACGAGATATTGTATTTGCAGCTTCGACGATCGCAGCCTCAACAGTCTTTGCCTCAGGATCACCAAGATGAGCTTCGACTGCATGAATAACTTCTTCTTGCACACCAAACTTCTTAAGAATGTCGCGTCCAATGTGTGTATATACCCCACCAATTTCATGATCAACCGCGCGGCCAATCGAGTGAAGCAAACCTGCCTTTCGGCAAATATTAGCATCGGCACCAATCTCTTCTGCAAGTGCACCAGCTAAGAAAGATACCTCCATCGAATGTTTCAATAAGTTTTGGCCATGACTGACTCTAAAGTGAAGACGTCCAAGGAGTTTAATAAGATTGCTTGGCAATCCAACCACACCTGTTTCGTATGCAGCTTTTTCACCAAGTTCACGAATAGATTCATTAACTTCGTTCTTTGCTTTTTCTACTGTTTCTTCAATACGTCCCGGATGAATACGGCCATCAACGAGCAATTTCTCAAGAGTAACTTTTGCAATGTAGCGGCGCATAGGATCGAATCCTGAAATAACGATTGAACCAGGAGTGTCATCGACGATTACATCGACACCAGTAGCCTGTTCAAAGGCATTAATGTTGCGTCCTTCTTTACCGATGATTCTGCCCTTCATGTCATCACTTGCAAGAGGAACTAATGTAGCTGTCGATTCAGAGGCAACCTCAGCGGCATAGCGCTGAATTGCGTCGGCCAAAATAGTTCGTGCACGTTCTTTTGAAAGTTTTTTCTCTTCGTCCTCAATCTTTTTAAGATGAGAAACAAGCTCCCCCTTCATCTCTTCTTCTAACTTAGTAAAGAGAATGGTGCGGGCTTCATCGCGGCTTAACTGAGCAACCTTGTGAAGTTGCTGTTCTTGCTTTGCGTGAAGCTCTGAAACCTCAGCTTTAATCTTATTGATCTGCTGTGACTTCTGTTCGAGATCAGTGCGAAGTTTTTCGCTCTGTTCAAGGCGTTTGTCTAACTGGTCCTCTTTCGAAACAAGACGTTCGCTCATTTTCTCGAGCTGCTGTCGCTTGCCTCGTTCTTCTTGCTTAGCCTCTTCTTGAATTTTGAAGGCCTCATTCTTAGCCTCAATAACAAGCTCTTTAGATCGCGATTGTGCGTCTTTGAGCATTTTCTCAGATCGTTCGAGCGCTTCGCGATTCTTTTGGTCTACTTGGAATTTTCGATAGAAAAACCCACCAACTGAACCGACGAGCGCACCGATGATGAGCAGTATATAGGTACTCATGGTGATGCGTGGTTATTCCCTTTGGCGGCCGATGATCTTTACGAAAAATATCTCAAACAACTGATTACCCTCGAAGAACAAGTGGAGTAATGAGCAACTGTGTCAGGTTTGTAAACGAAAATGTATTACGGTCTAACATGGTATTTTGAGATGCTTTCCAGATACGAAATCACGAACTGCTCCTGGGAAAGTAAATAATGCTTAATAAAATAGAACTACTTATATGATAGAAGAGTTAAAGGAGTATAAGTGAGTAAAACAGATGGACGCAACGCGAAAATGTTGGTGCATGCTAAATAGCGGTTGCCATAAAACAACTATCGTTGTCCAGTAACACAATTAAATCCTCAACATATCAACATCAATTTCTAAATTCTCTGCATTCTGCCTCATGACATTTTTTGAAGCATCAACAGCTTTGTTATAAATTTCAGGTCCTATCGTCTGCAAAAAGAAGTCGAGAATTTCTCCTGCAGCGATTACACCAATATCATTATCTTGTTCAGTTTTGAAATATGAGGAGATTTCTCGCAACGCCACTTGGCGGCGGTCTTTACTGAGCAAGTCCCATTTTCGTTTAATTTCGGCCATAAAAATTTAAATATTATGGAATAAGAGACTTTCAGCATACTCCTACCCTATCTTTTGTATCATTCTTTTTGTTTCGTCCTCACTTAAGAAACTCGCCATAAAGGAATTTTTCGCCAATAAAGAGATTTCTTCACGTGTAAGATTCAGCGCACTCGCGATCGCAAGATAGTTATCTGCAATATAGCCACCAAAATACGCGGGATCATCTGAGTTAATCGTCACCAAAAGTCCCCTCTCAATCATTTTTCGCAGGGGGTGCTCGGTAAGCTTTTTCACCACTTTAAGTTTAAGGTTCGAAAGCGGGCACAGTGTGAGTGGGATTTTTCTCGCAACCAATTCTTCGACTAATGTTTCGTCGTCGAGGCAGTGATTACCATGATCAATTCGTGAAACTTTTAACTCGTCGATCGCCTGCCACACATACGCAGCGGGCCCTTCTTCACCTGCATGAGCAACGGTCAAAAATCCTTCTTTTCGTGCCTTCTCAAAAACAGTATTAAATTTTGATGGCGGATTCCCCTGCTCCGATGAATCGAGGCCAACTGCCACAATCCACTCTTTATACTTGAGTGCTTCTTCAAAAGTCTTCATTGCTGCCTCTTCGCTCAAGTGACGCAAAAAACACATGATCAGTTTAGAGGTCAGCTCATACTTTTTCTGCGCATCAACAAGAGCCCGGTGAATACCTGTCACCACCGTTTCAAATAAAATGCCACGATCGGTATGCGTCTGTGGGTCAAAGAAAATTTCGGCGTGCACCACTCCCTGCGAATGTGCTTTTTCAACATATGCCCACGTCAGATCATAAAAATCCTGTTCAGTTATAAGCACGCTCGCCGCCGCATAATAAATGTCTAAAAAATCCTGGAGATTGCTAAAATTATATGCCGCTCGTACTTCTTCAATCGAAGTATATTTTATCTTCACGTTATTTCGCTGCGCAATTTTAAACATCAACTCTGGCTCGAACGTTCCCTCAATGTGAAGGTGTAGTTCGGCTTTGGGAATGGCGTAAATAAAAGATTCGAGAGTATTGTAAGTCATATATACGGTAAGGGTTATGTAACCTCTGCAGCTTTGGGAATTTCTTCAAACCTTATTGCCATAATTGTTTTTTTACCCTCGAGAAAGGCACGCGTCAGCCGATGCATGCCATCGAAAACAAACCCATTTTTTGAAATCCATATAGGATCACTTAAATTAGCTCGAGAAATACTCTCTACATGATCAGCCCACTCTTTGTTTTTTTGTGCCGCTTCCCAATCTTGAAGAATTTGATGTGGCCCCAACTTTCCCCCCTTTCTATCAATCCAATAATAATGTCCCACTCCAACACATTCTTGTAACTCCTCAAGAGCAACTGGCTCGGCATGCATATGACCAATGAGGGATTTTAGCAGCGTGACATTATAAATCTTTCCATTCACCAGTGTTGTTTCAATGGGCGTGGTCATGAGTACTATGTTACGCTGGTTGGATAATGGTGTTAAGCGGTTTAAATAAAATTAAGTTAATTAATCCGATTCATAAAAATCAACTTTAAGTTTTATCGTTGCCCAGAGAGAATCGGGATATAACTTTGAAAGTAAATAAATTGCACTGATTCTATGTGCCCCATCGTGGAGCTTTGAATCTAAAAATTGTATTGGCGGGAGTGCAGCTACTGTTTCGGGATGTTGAAATAAATATTCGGCATATTCTTTTACTTTTTTTGTGACATCCCACTCTCCATTGTCATTCATCACATCATCATAAACCTCACGATAATACGGAATTGACCCTTGATCTATGTTTTCATTTGTTAAAATTTCTTCGAGAGAAAGATGCTCTGATCTTGATAAAATACAGTTCAGCTGTTCTATACGACCACCAAAATCCACCGACTGCATGCCAGCAACAAGAGGGGCTCTGCCCGTTGACTCACCTGGTTGTGGAACTTCGTCCCCTTCAAATTGGGTAGTATAAATCATAAACTTCAAATTAAAAA
>CAYHBN010000077.1:0-6558 GCA_964354865.1 uncultured Candidatus Peribacteria bacterium | reverse complement strand
ACGTGCCTACCAATTTGTACTCTCGATGGAGAATTACAGGCTACACGTGAAGGCGGACATTCAATGCGGCGCATTGCCTATGTCGGCGATTATACAGGCAAAGCGATTGAACAGACTTTAGTACAGCAATGCAAAAAAGAGAAAAACATAACTATACGTACTGAGTCATTCGCTATCGATCTCATAATTAAAGATAAAAAGTGTGTTGGCGTTGAGGTGGCAGAAAATTCAACGTTGAGAACACAGTCGATATTTGCAAATTCAGTAATTATAGCAACCGGCGGCATCGGCCAACTATATTCCCATACAACAAACCCAACAATTTCTACCGGAGATGGCATTGCAATGGCATACCGTGCCGGAGCAAAAATAAAAGATATGGAATTTATTCAGTTTCATCCGACGGCGTTTACCCACAAAGGCAAAACAAAGTTCTTGTTATCTGAGGCGTTGCGTGGCGAAGGTGCCTATTTGCGTAATGACAAGGGGGAAAGATTTATGGAGCGCTACGACAAACGAAAAGAACTTGCACCGCGCGACATTGTCGCGCGTGCAATATTTGCAGAAGAAAAAAACGGGCCAGTCTATTTAGATCTACGTCATTTAGATTCACATGAAGTGCATACCAGATTCCCCACTCTTACAGCAGGTCTGAAAAAATTCAAACTCGATTTGGCAAAAGACTTGATTTCTATTTCGCCCGCAGCACATTATTTGTGTGGCGGTATACAAGTAAATTTAAAAGGAGAAACCGATATTAAAAATTTATTCGCATTTGGGGAAGTAGCATACACGGGCGTCCATGGCGCAAACCGTCTAGCAAGCAACTCTTTGCTTGAAGCTGTTGTCTTTGCTAGAGAAATTACAAAACAGATTATTATTACTGAAAAAATTAATAATTATATACACAAAACAAAAAACATAAAACTACTCAATCCAACCCCAACAGAAAAAAAACTCATTCAAAAAGTCAGAAATATTCTTAAAAAAACAATGTGGGATTTTGTAGGAGTAATACGGACAAAACAAGAGCTCGAGAAAGCAATTGCAGTAATTGAAATACTTCAATCAAAAGTCGACACATGCAAAAACTCCATTCTTAAAATTGAAACTGCGAATATGCTTTTGACTGCACAAATCATTACAAAAGAAGCACTTCAAAGAAGCACAAGCCTCGGTTGCCATTATCGAACAAATTAAAAACTGAAAACTATACCGTCGCCATCTTTTTGATAAATGTTTTCAAAACGCGCTCATCGTAGTCAATATCACTTTGAATCTGACGCTCTAAACTTGCTTTTAGTTGAAGTTTTTCTTCTTTCGTCATAACGGGTATAAGCGTTACCCAAAGCTGTTTTTCTGCATCGTGATTATTTGATGCAGCAAGCAATGAAATCAGTTCACGATTGACGGGATCAAGCAATAATATTTCGTTGATATCCATATATAGTTAATTATGCAGCAGCCTGTTGGCATGCGGTGCGAATAAAAGCGAGAGCCTCGGTTGGCTTTGTAGATTCAGCAATAGTGCCATCTTCATCATGAGCAAGTGGGCCATAGAGTGGAGTAACTTTTCTCAAAATATTTGAGCCTGCTTCTTTCAAGTCTTCACCGATTGTTGCAGTACTATATGCACGTCTGCACACTATATTATTTTTCCAAAGAGCTTCAAGAATTGGTAGAATTTTTCTTTCTTTAACTGCAATTTTTATGTCTTTCGCGGTTAAACCTGATACTGATTCTAATAATGGACGACCAAGTAATACGGCGGCACCAGTCCACCACGCTCCGGCATACAGAGCACCATAACCCAATACTTGCAATGCTTGATTAATAAGACGAGGCTTCCACTTTGCAACAGTCTCACTTTCTTCAGGAGACAAACGTTTCATAACAGACTCACGTAAATCATTTTGGACTTTCTGCTGTGTAGTATCACGCTCAGGCAAGCGTGCGATATCTCCTATAATAGAATTTAGTTTTTTAGACAATGCCCCAAGATCGTGTGATGAACATGCGACATCAAAAAGTCTATTATGTTCAGGATTAGAAAATGGCGCATCGACGTTTAACTTTTTTGCTCGGGAAATCCCGAAAAGTTTTCGCGCCTCATTGTTTGCAGTTAATAAGGCCAAAACATCCGTTCGAAATGCTTTGCCACCGAGTATTAATTCTTTTTGCAAATCTCTAAGAGATCGTGGAACACCACTTGCCGTAAGTCTTTGTTTAATTTCTTTTGCAACACCAGCATCTGCCAAAATCAATGTATGAAGCTCTTGTGTGACTGCAGCACTAAAATCTCTGCTTCCGGGAGGAATTGAATTAGCCTCGGCATGTTGACGTAATCGATTTTCGAGCATTTCTAAGAGTGCGCCCAATCCACCAGCCTTTTCTGGTTTTTTAACCGCATCGAGAATCGATAAAATCGGACCACGGATTTGCTGACTCAGAGCATTAGTAGGATTAGCCAATCCTGGCTGCTGCCCAGGTACATTAGGCGCAGGTGGTAATACATTTGGCCCCAATAATGGAGGTGGCATTACCCCAGGCTGTCCTTGAACTTGCGGCTGAGGAATGACTGGCTGTGGAATTTGTGGTTGCGGAATTCCTTGTTGCGCATTTTGCACAGGCACCTGAATAGTTCTTGAAGAATTTGGTATCCATTGTACCTGAGTTCCATTCACAGAATATCCGAGAGTAGTCTGCACTGCTTCACCTTCACTAGCAGTAACATCAACAACAGGCTGCCCAGTTGACATGTTAACGGGGAATAATTGAGTATTCCCATTTGAAGTAACTCCCATATACAAAACCGCCCCTTGCGGAATTTGAGGAATTCCTCGTAATCGAAGTGGGAATGAAACCTGCTTTGCACCAAAATCGAGATCAAACCCTAGATGAGTAATCGCCATATTTATTTTGTTTTTTGTTCTTACCATTATACCACAAAACAGCCCTTTTCGTTAACAGTACAATTCAGATTGCCTATTCATCGCCCGTCGACGAGAGTAACCGCGCTTGGTCCTCCATAATTAAGGTCTCGAGCATATCTTCAATCTCGCCCTCCATTATGGCAGGTAAATTGCTGAAATTTTGGTGAATTCGATGATCAGTGACTCGATCTTGAGGAAAATTGTACGTTCGGATTTTCTCTGAACGGTCACCACTACCAATCTGAGCCAAACGATTATCTCGACGATCTTTATCTATCTGTTCCTTTTGGTGCATATACAAACGTGAACGCAATAGCTCCATGGCTTTCAATCGATTTTGCAACTGTGATCGTTCATCCTGACAACCGACGACGATACCCGATGGCATGTGGGTTATACGAATCGCAGATTCTGTCTTATTCACGTGCTGACCACCTGCGCCACCCGCTCTAAAGGTATCGACGCGCAAATCTTCAGTTCGAATAACGATATCGACTTCTTCAACCTCGGGCATGATTGCGACGGTAATAGTTGAAGTATGAACACGACCCTTTGCTTCAGTTGAGGGAATTCTTTGAACACGATGAACACCACTTTCATATTTAAGCCTACCGTAAGCACCGTCGCCTTTTACCGCAAAAATTATTTCTTTAATACCACCGGCATCGGCATCACTCTGACTTATTAATTCAGTTTTCCAGCGTCGAGAAGCGGCATATTTCATATACATGCGACTCAATTCACCACCAAAAAGTGCAGCCTCTTCGCCACCCGCACCTGCACGAATTTCGACGATACAATCCTTAAAATCATCGGGATCTTTAGGCAAAAGTTCAACCTTTAACTTTTCTTCAATAAGAGGAATTTGTTCCTTTGCGTTGTCGTAATCGGCTTGAGCAAGTTCTCTCATGTCGGGGTCAACCATAAGCTCTTTTGCCTCTGCTAACTGCTTTTCATATTTTTTCAAATCTCGAAAAAGCATAACCGCCTTTTCTAACTCGCGTTTTCTAATGCCGTATTTTTTAGATTCGTTCTGATTTCCAATAACAGCGGGGTCGCCCATTTTTACCAAAACCGCCTCGTACTCCGCATCTAATTTTTCAAGTTTTTCGTGCATATAAAATTAACGCGGTAAGGATATAAGAAAAACCCTCGGAATACCAGCCAGATCATTGTGAATAGTAAGGTTAGCAGTATGAGGAACCTTAGAATTTTTAATGAGGATTTTGAGCGCCTCAACCTGACCGGCTCCAAATTCGCCCAAAATGTATTTCGGTAACCGCGGCAATTGCTCAAGCTGTTGAAGCATTCGTCCGTAATGTTCAAGCCCGTTCTGTCCGCTATACAAAGCAACATGGGGCTCATGAGCATGAACCTCTGGTTCAACATTTTCAACATCGTTCATGGCAATGTAGGGTAGATTCGCCACAATAATATCGGGAGCAATTGATGTAGTGATAAAAGGATTTAAAAGGTCACCTAAATGAAATTGAACACGTATATCGAGGCCATGGCTCGCACGGTTTTTTTGCGCCACGGCAAGCGCATCACTCGAAACATCAACGGCATGAATAGTAGCAGCAGGTAAAACTCGAGCGAGTGTAAGCGCTAAAGCGCCTGACCCAGTACCAATATCAGCAATTAAAAAAGTTTCAGAGTTCTCATGTAAAGGATCACTCTTAAGAATATCCAAGACCGTATCAATAATGAGCTCTGTCTCGGGACGTGGAATTAACACCCGCTCATCGACATAAAACTGAGCACCGTAAAATTCCTTTTTATTTCGCAAATACGCCATGGGAATCCCCGAAAGCCTTTTTTCGACGAGCGATTGAAAAGACGAGACAGTATGTTGCGGTACGATGACCGAATCATTGAATAACTCCTCTTTTCTTACACTAAGAACATGAGATAAAAGCATAAGGGTATCACTCAACGGCAACTCCATAGAGATGGTCGCCCATTCGCGTAGTTCTTTGATAGTCATAAAAAAAGTGCACCCGTAGGATGCACTCTAAGAATCAATTTGGCAACGTGGAGTGCGCTTGCGCGCCCTCTACTACATATATTTCTTCTTTGCTTTCTCAGCTCTGAAGTTATCACGAACGATAGCGCTTGCTCTAACAAGTCTCTTCTTGGTTGTTTTCTTAAAGTATGTTCGCTCCTTTTTCATGGTAATAATGCGGCTACCAGTGAGTTTTTTCTGAAAGCGAGACATGAGCTTCTCGTTCGATTCTTTAGGAAGTTTTGTAAGTTTGATCATAGAAATATCGTTATTTAGAGCTGAAAGCTCATATCTTTTACCATCGTGGGGATTAAATATCAAGGTTTTTTACCCGTTTTGCATGAGTTTGAATGAATTTTTTACGCGGAGCTACTTCTGAACCCATCAAAGTATCGAAGATTGAGTCTGCTGCCTCGGCATCAGTAATGGTTACTTTAAGCATTTTTCTAGTAGCGGGATCCATAGTTGTTTCCCACAATTGTTCCGGATTCATTTCTCCCAAACCTTTGTAACGCTGAATGTTTACTTTATCGCCTGAAAATTCAGTTTTCATAATACGTTCCTTATCTTCGTCGGTATAGGCGTAGAAAGCCTTCTTACCAAAATTCAATTTATAAAGAGGAGGTTGCGCAATCATAATGTGCCCCTTCTCAATAAGCGACTTGAAGTAGCGGTAGAAAAGTGTCAAAAGGAGCGTTCGAATATGAGCACCATCGACATCGGCATCTGTCATGATAACAATTCTTTCATAACGAAGACGTTGAATGTCGAAGGTTTCGCCGACACCAACACCCATAGCAATAATCAAAGATTTAATTTCGTTGTTAGCAATAATTCGATCAAGACGAGCTTGTTCGACGTTCAAGATTTTTCCACGAAGTGGCAAAACTGCTTGATAATCACGATTGCGGCCCTGTTTTGCACTACCTCCAGCAGAGTCTCCCTCAACGATGTAGAGTTCACATTGTTTTGGATCTCGAGATGAACAGTCAGCCAACTTACCCGGCAACGTCATGCCTTCGAGGGCGCCTTTACGAATGACCGAGTCACGAGCAGCGCGAGCCGCAAGGCGAGCGCGTGCAGCGAGTGCACACTTACCAATAATTCCTTGTGCATCTTTTGGATTTTCTTCAAGATATTGCTGGAAAAAGTCATTGAAAACAGCCTCAACAGCAGTTCTCATTTCAGGATTACCGAGCTTGCTCTTTGTCTGTCCTTCAAATTGAGGATCGGCCAACTTAACAGAAATAATTGCGGTTAATCCTTCACGAACATCATCTGCAGTAAGATTTTCGTCTTTTTCTTTAAGCAAACCACCTTTACGTGCATATGCATTAATTGTTCGAGTCAAAGCAGCTTTGAAACCCGTCAAATGCATACCTCCTTCTGGGGTATGAATGTTATTTGCAAAGGTAAAAATGTTTTCTTGAAATGCTTGCGTATACTGAAGTGCTATTTCGACTTTTCCCTCTGGAACATCTTTCTCGGTAGAAATAACACGAGAGATAGCTTCTTTATTTTTATCAAGGTGATAAACATACGACGAAATGCCTCCTTCAAAGTAAAATCGATATCGCTCATTTGTGCGCATATCGACGAGCGAAATTGCAATACCTTTCG
>CAYHBN010000076.1:1757-6626 GCA_964354865.1 uncultured Candidatus Peribacteria bacterium | reverse complement strand
ATGGTCTTGAGAATTTGAAGAGCAAAGTAGATACAATCATCGTCATTCCTAATGACCGAATCCTTTCAATCATCGACAAAAAAACGCCTCTTATGGATGCGTTCGCGGTCGTTGATGATGTGCTTCGTCAAGGTGTGCAAGGCATCGCCGACATTATTACCGTTCACGGTATGATCAACGTCGACTTCGCAGATATCCGCACCGTTATGAGCAATTCTGGCTCTGCATTGATGGGTATTGGTTACGGAACTGGCGAAAATCGCGCGCACGATGCTGCAAAATCAGCTATCGAAAGCCCACTTCTTGAAATGGATATCGCAGGTGCAAAAGGAATTTTGTTTAACATTACCGGTGGAAACGACCTTTCAATGTTTGAAGTCGACGAAGCTGCACGTGTTATTACCGAGGCGTCTGACCCCGATGCAGTGGTAATCTTCGGTTCAGTTATTAACGACTCATACACAGGTGAAATTAAAGTCACCGTTATTGCGACAGGATTTGAAGACGTTCGAAAAGAGAAGCCTTCATACTTTCAACGTGAGCACGGTTCACTCCAACACCAGAACTCAAGCCAGCCACAGCGCGCCGTTGAGAGCGAGCTAGATATTCCGGCGTTTATTCGAAAGAAGGTTGGATAGGAATTATTAAATCGACACTAAAAAAATCCCCCCGAGAAAATCGAGGGGATTTTTGTTTAATGTTCCTATTTTGAAACCTCAAACGTCGGTGCCGCGATCTTTGTCACCAACTTTGGATCAAGATATTTACCATCTTTTTCATCCATCATGTCATCAACTTGCTTACGAAGATCTTCTGCAGAACTCGCTTTTCCTTTAAGAACAGCGGGGGTCAACCATTTGAGTGTTTTTTTAACTGGTTCTTTGCTGTACATAGCATCACCAGATCTCCACCCATTATGAGAAACGCCGTCTATAATTTGGTACGCCATACCGTCTTTTGTGGGCATAACAGCAACCGTAGTGCCGCGAGTCGAATCGATATAGGCGGTAATGCGAGAATCCATGCCGGCACTATGTAACAAATCGTTTAATTTTTCATCACCCGAATATATACTGTTTTCAAACCCTAACAGGTTAAGTTGGTTCAGATCGGCAACCTGTTCAGCATTTGCCCGTAGAGCAAGGTCTGAATTATCCAATTCCTCAGGCGTTTTTCCTGTTACCAAATCGGGCTGTAGAGCGCGTAGAGAATCAAGCTCCGCCATGCGCGAAGTAACCGCATCGCCAGAAAGTAAGAGCGGCATTGCTCCAGAACGATTAGGCCCCCACGTATCGATAAGATTTGCTGCTCTTGGATCTCCGTTAAGATTAGCTATATACTCATTGCCTTTTTTCTTGGGCATGTATGCAGTCAATGTATTCCTAAGTTCATTAACTTTGCCAAATAGCTCATTCAATTTTAATGTTCCTTTTTTCGGATCAATTGCATCAATTTTACTTACTACATCAACTTCAGGGGCCGCTTCTGAAAGTTTAGAGGTATCAATACCCATGTCTCTTGCCAAATCAAACAAACCATTTGCATAAGCGGTTGCTTGATTCAGAGCTGTTTTATAATCCTTCTCAAGTAATGCGCGCTGCGCTTCGTTGAGGACTGGCTCTTTTGCTTGTTCTAATAAACCCATAGTTTTGTTTTGTTAATTAATATTTATTTAATACATATATAATAACATGTTTTCTAAATTAAGCAAACCACAACGCGCGGTTGAGAGTGAATTAAATATTCCATCGTTTATCAGAAAAAAAAATCCTTGCCTAAAAAGCGGGGGTTTTTATAGTAGGATTTTATTGATCTTTACTACTCCGTATAGTTCTTAAATTCTCGTGCAAACGCGGCACGCATATATTTCACATAGGTTGCCGTAGCCGTGCGTTTTTTACCTGATTTCGCAAAAGAAATAGGGGCATTCATCCAGTTTTCGACTTCACTAGCAACATGCTGGGCCATCACCGCATCATCCCACTTCAAATCTACCGCGGATCCCATCGTCTTTAGTGTTTTGTAGTTAACATACCAATCTTCTGTGTGAGATTTTGCCAAAGCTGGGTCATACTTTTCAGTTGATGGAGTCTCAACCTTTAACTCAGCATATTCGGTCTCAAAGAAACTCTTTATTTTTGATAAATAATGGCTAAAGGGATTCCCACTATTCACGGTATCGGAAAGATATCGGCCTCTTGCCGCCTCAAATTCGTGAGCCATTTCGCTATCGGTTGCATAGGGGTCTGCATAAAAGTTGAGTGCTGAGAGTACTTTATACTGAACATACCAGTCCCTTGAATGTGTTTTTGCCAACTCTGCGTCTGTTTGCTGCAACTTTAGAGATAGTTGATCGAATGCATTCGATGTATCGCGCATCTCGTTGAGGGTTCTTTCGGCAACTTCACTTGTGCCTTCAGCTATAACCCCTCGTCTTAAAAAGCTTGGTAAAGAAATACCGAGCGGAGTATCTGTGTACGCATCAAGTCCAGTCCCTATATCAACACCTCTCCACCCTTTTTCGTGATCATAGTAAAATCCAACTTTCTGCCCTAGTTCTTCAGTAAATTGGGCCCTCATTTCTTCAAGTGATGTGTTCATTTCAACAGCAGCGCCGTTTTGTTTGAGCAATATATACATCAGTGCTCTCTCCTTTGCATGTGGTCCACTTTTTACAAAAGACTCCACAGTCTCTTTTGTTTGCTTTTCTAAGTTTAGCTGCAAGTTATCGAGCCCTTTTGCCAATGTACTAATACCTTTAGTTACATCATCAACAAGAACATTAAAGCTTTTAGATTTAGGGGCTGATCCAGCATCATCATTTATTTTTTCAGGTATTTTACTCATAATTATATTTTATTTATATATAAGTGCATTATAACACATTTTATCAATTTAGCATAGTGCATGCGTTTACGTGATTCCGAGCACAGCTTATACTGCTCCCGTGAATTTTCTCTCCCACAAAAGCATTTTTCAGTCCGAGCTCTTTGCGCAGTTTCAGCAAAAAATTCCGTATAGAGAGAAGACGTTTTTTATTGAAGTAGAGGATTCGGGCACAAAACTAACGGCGCTCGTTATTAGGGGAACTGTGGCGAAGAGATTTCGATGGTTATGGGTTCCGTATGGGCCGGTGGGAGGAAACAAAAAACTTGCAGCGAAATTTTTAGAAGCGCTAGCTGTTATCGCCCGCCAAGAAAATTCCGTCTTCACTCGAATTGAGCCCGGTGCGCACACCCCACCCGAACTCATCGCCGAACTCCGCGCGCAAACAAAACCTCACAATCCGCACGCACGATACACACCCGACCACACACTCGTACTCGACCTTTCGCTCACTAACGAAGAAATTTTAAAGCAGATGAAACCGAAGGGCCGATACAATATTAAAGTTGCTCAAAAAAACGGTGTACTCGTTAAGCAGTACGATCAATTTAAAAAAATCCCTGAGTCAGATTTTGACGCGTGGTACGAAATTATGAAGGAGACTGGCGAGCGTGATGGGTTTGGAACCCACAGAAAGGCCTACTACTTCAATTTACTTTCAACACTCGGCTCCAAAGACGAATCGAGCCTCTTCGTCGCATATAACGCAAATAAAGAGGTGATCGGTGGAGCGATCGTAACGTACCACGACAGGGTTGGCATGTATTTCTACGGCGCGTCGGCATACAAACACCGAGCACTCATGGCGACATACCTCGTACAGTGGGCAGCAATTCAAGAATCCAAAAAACGTGACTGTCTGTACTACGATTTCCTTGGCGTCTCCCCTCCAAACTCACCAAAACATCACTGGGCCGGAGTAACAGATTTTAAAGAAAAATTCGGGGGCTTTCGTATTTCATATGAACCTGCTTTCGAGGTTGTGCATCGTCCACTCGTCTATCGTATATTAGGACTACGCAAAATAGTTTCGGGCATTGTAAAAAAACTACGCCGCTAAATTTGAAGATCTTCTTTATTCGTAAATCGGTCTCACCGTCTGTTGTTGAGGGTGAACTTCTAACTGCCGTAAAACTCTTTCACGTAGCCATTCAGAAATACGTCGAACACTCATAAGTTTATCCATTGCTTCTATCAAAGAAGGGAGTCCCGACGACCTCAGCTCTGGCAATAAACTATTTGGGTCTTTTGCCCCATCTACACCGAGTGCAATCATAATAACCTCTGGATCCGCTAAACAGTTTCGATCATTTGCGTCTTTAATAACCCGTAGAATAGCTATTTCCCAGCCCGTGCATGCCTGTTCTATTAATTGAACATCTGCAGCATCAACCTCGGCGCGCACTACACCGTCTTCAAATAACGGAGCGTCTTCTTGCTGCAAATCAGCAACGGGTTGAGTATCGCCAAACAGATCATCCTGCATTAAACCACTCTTATACCAATCTCGCGCGACAGGTTGCTCAACAGTGACAACTGTTCTTTCTTGCAAAAAGGAGCCTTTATAATCACTCATATATATTCTAATACAGCCACCAAGCTATTTCATTACAAAAGTCACTCCCTGCTTCGTTGTTTTCTTCGGCGACCATCACGGCGTTCTTCGGTAGCCTCTCCCACAAAACGGTCAGCAATCAGCATCGCATTTAGGTGGTCCATTTCGTGTTGCATAATGCGCGCATTCAATCCGGTTAGCTTTAACGTAATTCGATGATTTTTAACGTCGGTAAAAGTGATTGTCGCCTCGGTATGACGCGGCACAAATCCAAATTTTTTCGGCAAACTCAGGCAACCCTCTTCGTCTTCTTCAATCTCGCCATGGAGTGAAAGCTCCGGATTAATCATCGGCACCACCACTTCGTGATCGGTATCAACATTCAAGCGGGCTATATAAATTCGTAAATTTACACCAACTTGCGGGGC
>CAYHBN010000076.1:0-1657 GCA_964354865.1 uncultured Candidatus Peribacteria bacterium | reverse complement strand
AAAGAGAGGCTGATTAAGAAAGCACCCGTCACCGAGTAACCACGAAGCGCCACTTTTTCAATAATCGTGTAGTGCCAAATGTACATGCTGTAACTGATAACCCCAATCGCGCTGGTCAATTTATTCGAGGCAATTTTCTTCACGATCGGAAATGTGTGCAACAAAAATATAATCACCATGCTGACGCTCAAAGCAACAATCGTTCCCCATGTCATATTGAGAATTTCGTTCGAGCGTAGCTGCGCCCCAAGGTGAGAGCTCACGACAAGCAAGTAATAAAAAAATCCACTAGAAGCCAGCAATCCGACAAAACTCAGCCACTGGCGACGAACCGACTGCGTTGAACCAAGATGTATATACATAAGTGCGGTCAGAATCCCGACGCCGAACTGGTCGAGTTTTCCCAAAAACTGCCGAGAGTACATAAGCTGCTGCGCGCTCGTCCATGTCGAATAATACGCATGAAAAAGCCACTCTTTGTAAATCCACGTCGTCGCGATCATCACAATAGCGATCCCCACCACGCGCCATACTTTTCTCGCCCCAAGTAAAAAGAGGATTGGGAGCAGGGCGTAAAAAAATACCTCGAGTGAAAGAGTCCACAGCACGGGATTAATAGTCGAGTTGCTGCTCTCCCAAAAAACGTGGGTAAAGGTGAGGTGTTTTACAATGTCTAAAATTCCTTCATTCGTAAAAAAGCCCGGAGGCGCATTAAAGATGAGAAGAAAAATCAGCGAAAAATAATAAATCGGCGCGATGCGCAAAAGTCGGCGTTTGTAGAAGTTTTTTATGCCGCTTTTGCTGAAGTGAAGAGACTGATACAAAAGAAAACCACTCAACACAAAGAAAATATCGACGCCCATGTATCCTGCCTTGAAAGCGTCAGGGGCAGTCGGAGCTCTCCACGCAAGCGCCCAAAAATGGTAGAGAAAAACAAGAAGCGCGGCAATTCCACGCAACGTATCGATGCCATGGATTTCATGACGCGTAGAAATAATCGCGGTTCTTTTCATGATACGGATTATAGCCCAATATTAGTCGTTATTTTACCTCTTCATCCTTTTTCTTATCCGCAAGTCTCTTTGTGCACAAAGCTCCCATGGCCCCCTCATTTGTATCAAAGACTCTCAGCACGTTATTAAAGTCTATTTGTGTGGGAGTTTCTCCATGACTGAGATCATCACAAACTGCCGAAAGATCATCAAGGGCACTGGCTTTAATGAGTGTCCTGGCTATTTGTGTTCCTCCAAACAAAAGGCCAACGAACGCTAAACGCATTGCCCACAGAACAACCGTAAGCTCAATAGGGGGAGTTTCTCGGTTTCTGATTCGATAGAACGGATCGTCATTTGGCCTTTCCATGTTTAAGGCTTTACAGGACTTGTTGGAGTTTGCGGTGCTTGCTGATCTGGGTCACCGGAGCAGCGTGAAGCAAAGAAGAGGGAAGCTGAAAGTGCGAGTATGATAGCGCTCGCGGTAAATGTACGACGAGCTAATACATTTGACGTTTTGGCTTCAGCTGTAGACTGGATGCTATATCTATTCATAATTTCTTCTGCTCGTGCCATATTATTATCCGTGTCTAGGCTTTTTAGAAAAGGCAAAAAAACGACGTCTGCTACACGTTGTCGCAATGCACAATTAATCGGCATCTCGT
>CAYHBN010000075.1:0-6630 GCA_964354865.1 uncultured Candidatus Peribacteria bacterium | reverse complement strand
AAAAATTTCAATCGACTACGCGCTCATTGAAAAACTCTCCTCTGACAAAATGTTTGTGATTCCAACTGACCTTGGCTGGAACGATATTGGTAACTGGCAAGCGCTCTACGATGAACTGACAACAAGCCCCAGTATGAATGTGACCGAAAATGAGCACATTTCGATAGATACAACAGGCAGCTTAATCATCGCTCCTCATGGCAAAAAAGTTGCAACCATCGGCCTTCATGATTTTGTTATTGTCGATACAAAAGACGCGCTCCTTATAATGCCAAAGAAGCGCGCCGCCGAAGTCAAAGAAATCCTCAAAATTCTCAAACCTTACTAAAAACCATCGCCCCTATCAGGGATAGCAGTGTATGTAGCAGTATTTGAACATGAGCCGCTAACCGCTACATTGTCAGGGATTTTTATATATGCGAAGAAAGGACTTGTTGAAGACTCCGCAATTGTAGAGGCCTTTGCAATAGATGCGTTTACAATTGAGTCCGAACCTCGAGAACCCATTCCCTCTGCAAGATCTGCATTGATATGCTTCATACGAGTAACCCTCACACTATCACCACTGAATTTACCTCGAGTACATTGCATTGATTGATTGTAACCAACAGTAAAATCTTCAGAAACATTACCGGTATTTTTAATTGTAAGTTCTGCAGAAGCAGATGAAGCGCCAACCGCTAAAGTTCCAAAATCAGTCGTAGAATCAACGTCGAGAGCTAACAAGGTTGATACTTCAAACACATCGGTAGCTGTCACGGTTGAAGAAGTATCATCTACTACTTTTAATCGAGCTCCCCAATCAGTCAACACATAGCCACCAGCATCGGTAGAATCAAGAAAGTAATAAGATGTTACTGGCCACTCAATTTGATAATCAGTTGAATTAAGACAAGAACCAAGTGTTAATTCATTAGTATTTCCGATGTAACAATCGATTCCATTCGTAATTGTACACGCAGCACCATCAGAAGTATCATCTGCTAATTTTTGGCGATATATTTTTAGTGAGTAATTGCTCTCTGCATTATCAATATCTGCACAACCATTATTATCATTTACTGTTGCCGTGACAACACTTGTAAAACGTGTACCTTCAGCCGAAGAACCATTACCTAAATCAGCTAAATTTAATGTTGAAACATCTGAAGCAGCGCTCACTCCATAGGTCAAACCAGAAATCACTGGAGCCGAGTTGGTAATAGTCGTTGATTGAAAAGAATTATCAGCCTCAGTATTAATTAAAACGACTGAACCTAAAGAAACAATCGCAATAATGGTTAATATTGTTGCATAAATGGTCTTAGGATATGAATCAATTTGACCTGCATTGTTATAAAGTCCCATATGTAATAATAAAAATTAATAAACGTATTAAATCCCTACCCATCCATTATTAATGGCCGTATAGGTTGCAGTATTTGAACAACTCCCCCCGACAGCTGCATTATTTGGAATAGAAAGATATGCATAAAGGGGATCCGTTGCTGACGTTGCCATGGTCGTTGCTTTTGCAATTGTCGCGTTTACAACGGTTTCATTAGTAACAGCGCCCATTGCAGTAGCACCTGCGATTGGATCTTCAGAATACTGAGTAATTTTGACCTGTGACCCATTAAAACTGCTCGAAGTACATTGAAATGACTGATTGTATCCAACGGCGTAGTCTTCAGTCGTATTACCAGTATTCTTTATAAGTAATCCTACTGAGTTAGAATCACTGCCGAGAGATAAGGTGCCAAAGTCAGTCAACGAAGTGACGTCGAGAGCCAATAACGTATCTACCTCAAAAACATCGGTGGCAGTGACTGTTTGCGCAACATCATCTGTTACACGCAAGCGAGCACCCCAATCCTGATGAGAATAGTCCCCACTATCAGTTGGATCAATATAATAGAACGTTTCGACTGGCCACGTAATTGCATAGGTAGTTGTATTTAGACATGACCCCAAAATTAATCGGGCAGTATCTCCTATATAGCAAGATGTACCGTTCGTAAAATTACAGGCTCCACCATCTGACTCACCTACTCCACTTGATCGGCGATATAACTTTAATTCATAATCATTAAAAGGATTATCGACAACACTACAGCCATTTTCATCGTTAACCGTGGCAGTAATAACACTTGTAAAACGACTTCCTTCCGCCGACGAGCCGTCTCCAAGATTTGCTAAATTAAGAGTCTGAACATCTGAGGTAGCACTTACTCCATAGGTTAAATTTGTAATAGTAGGAGGAGAATACTGAATTAACACAACTTGATTCGAATCATCCGCTTCGCTATTTAAGAATATTACTGAACCTAAAGATATTACTGTAATAGAGGTTAATAGAAAGGCGTAGAACGTCTTTGGATATGAATCTTCAGGGAGTGATTTTTTTGCACTTATACTCATACATTTTACAAAAATCTTTCTGAACTCGTTAATTATAAATACATTCGACTAATAGTCCTATTTTTATATAGAAAAACACTTGTGTCTCAGCGCTTTTAATTTGGAGTTCGATACGGTAGAATCACCCCCGATGTCTGATCGGGTCAAAAAAGTAATCACAAAGCCAAAACCGTGGGGACAAGAGATATGGTTCTCTTGGACAAAACAGTATGCGGGGAAAATCCTTGAAATACATAAAGGACACCAGTTTTCTTTGCAGTATCACGAAAAGAAGACTGAAACACAATATATATTCTCTGGCAAGATATTACTTACGTACGGAACAAATCCTAAAAAACTTCGCAAAAAAATCCTTTCTGCTGGCCAAAAATTCTATGTTCCCGTGGGAATGATTCATCGCGCAAAAGCACTCGAAAAAACACTGATTTTTGAAGTTTCGACACCTGAACTTGACGATGTGGTAAAACTTGCCGATGATTATGGCCGATCCGGCAAAGGCAACGATGAAAAAGCCGATAAAAAACTAGCGAAAAAACGCGCCTAAAAAATCCTATCTATTACATCTAACTCATCTCCCCACTCTCTTACTCTTACACATCCAACTCTCTTAATCTCTTACTCTCTCTCATATGTTTCGCTCAATTGCGTCTCGCGTAGCTATCATCGTTCTATTTGCCTTAGTGCTAGGATACTATGACCTTCCTGCTCAGTTTCAAAAACTTCCTGGCACTCCTGAAAGTGTGCAGAATGCGAAGATAATTTTGGGACTTGATCTTCAAGGAGGATCACAGCTCGACTATAAGATTGACCTTACTAAGGTGCCAAAAGAGAAGCAGAAACAAATTATATCGGGAGTGGTTGATGTCATTAATAAGCGCGTGAATTCTCTTGGCGTTTCTGAGCCAAACATTTATACGTCAAAAGTTGGCAACGAAGATCACTTGATCGTTGAACTAGCGGGTATTAAAGACCTCGACGAAGCGAAAAAAGTTGTAGGTAAAACTATTCAGCTTGAATTTAAAGAGAAAAAAGCGAGTGCGGATCCACAGCACGAAGCAAACGTAAAAGCTGCCGCACAAAAAGTACTTGATTCAATTAAAACTGCTCCGACAAAGTTTGAAGTACTCGCACAAGAAGCTCAACAATCAAACCCAGGAAAAGTAACCTACACAAAAGGATCATGGGAATTTGTTGAAAGCTTACCGGCAGCTACAAAAACAGAACTTGAAAAGTTAGCCGATGGACAAGTATCTCTCTCGCTCGTTGAAGGAGCAAATGGATACACTTTTGAAAACAATGAACTTGTTGAGCAAAAAGGTGTCATGATTTACCGAAAAGAAGGCAAACGTTCCACAGCAGCTCTTGCTGAGAGCGAAAAAGCATTAATGGTAAGCCATATTCTTGTTGCATATAAAGGATCAGAGCGTGCTGCAGATAGTGTTATTCGTACAAAAGACGAAGCAAAAGTTAAAGCAGAAGAAGTTTTGGCACGACTCCAAAAAGGAGAAACTTTTGGAGAGGTTGCAAAAACAACATCTGACGAACCAGGCGCAACAGACTCTCTCGGTAAATTACCTGAACCGGTGAAACAAGGTGGTGGATACGATGCACTATTTACAGGTGCTGCTTTAAAATTAAAGACTGTTGGTGAAATTTCTCCAATCACCGAAACTCCATTTGGATTCCACATTATTAAGGCCGATGGGTTTGACCAGATTCAATACTCACAACTTGCCTTCTCTACTCTCGATGACCAATGGAAAGAAACAGGATTAAATGGAGAACAATTTGAAAGCGCTCAAGTTTCTTTCGATCAAATCTCTCAGCCTGTAGTTTCTATTAAATTTACTGCAGCAGGTGCAAAGTTATTCGAAGAAATTACCGGCCGAAATGTGGGCAAACCCGTCGCAATCTATGTTGGAGGAAACCTCATTTCATCTCCAAATGTAAACGAGAAAATCGTTGGTGGTAGCGCCGTAATAAATGGAATGGCGAGTATGCAAGAAGCTCAAGATCTCGCTCGTGACCTTAATACTGGTGCAATCCCTGCTCCAATCGTTCTTACGGGGCAGTACACAATTGGTTCTACACTCGGTCAAGAAGCGCTTGATATGAGTGTTAAAGCAGGTCTCATTGGCGTACTTATTCTGGCAATCGCAATGATTCTATACTATCGATTGCCCGGAGTTGTTGCGGTAATCGCACTTGGCATGTACACCATTATTTTGATGTTCCTTGTTAAATCGGCGCTGCCGACTGCTCTTGCTGTTGCCATCGCTGTCGTAGTATTCGTGGCTCTTGTCTATAAAATTCTTGAATCAAAAGATGGCGGATGGGAAAAATTCCTTGGATTCGTACTTTCGTGTTTTGTGCTCTTCTTTGTGAGCTTCCTTTTAAAGAGCCCTATCGTACTTACACTCGCAGGTGTTGCAGGTGTGGTTCTCTCAATTGGTATGGCTGTTGATGCAAACATCCTCATTTTCGAGCGTATGAAAGAAGAGCTGCGCGCTGGTCGCCCACTCTCTTCAGCAATTGAAGTTGGTTTCGATCGTGCATGGAGCTCAATTCGTGATTCGAACTTCTCATCACTCCTTACCTGTGCAATTTTGTTCTACTTCGGTACGTCTATTATTCAAGGATTCGCATTCAATCTTGCCGCAGGTATTTTGGTCTCAATGTTCACTGCGATCACGGTAACTAGAACATTGCTTTTAGCTCTTATGAAGACTCCCCTTTCTCACAGACTAGGATTATGGGGAATGGAGAGCGATAAAACTGAAAAAACGCCAATCAAGTTCGTTGAAAAATCACGTATTTGGTTCACTTTCTCAGGAATCTTAATTGGAGTTAGCTTGCTAGTAACAATGATATTCGGCCTCAAACTTTCAATCGATTTTAAAGGAGGATCACTGCTTGATTTGACCTTTGATAAAGCGCCAACTGTCGAACAAGTTCGTGGCGTACTGACGTCAATTGATACTGCGAAAAATGCTGCTCCTAAATCACCTGCTACAAGCGGTGCTAATTTGACCTCAGACGCTGAACCAAGTGAGTTAGCAAGTGGTCGAATTGTCGTTGGTGGAGAAAATCAAATTTTGATTAATACTCAACACATCGATAATGACACTCACGACAAAATCCTTGCAGATTTAAAGGGTAAATTCGGAAACCTCACTGAAAATCGATTCACGACTATCGGCCCTATTGTCGGCGAAACACTTAAACAACGTGCTGTTATTGCAGTGATCATTACTATGATCATGATTATTGTGTACATAGCATTTGCATTTAGAAAAGTTCCTAAAAAAGTAAGTGCATGGAAATTCGGAGTGTGTGCAGTTGTGGCTCTATTACATGATGTCTTCATTCCTGTCGGTATCTTCGCCCTCTTTCAACTTGAGGTAGATGCACTCTTCATTACGGCAATTCTTACTGTTCTTGGTTTCTCGGTTCATGACACTATCGTCGTTTTCGATCGTATTCGTGAAAACCTCAAATTTCAGCAACGTGGTGAGTCTTTCAAGAGCATCACGAACCGAAGCTTGACTCAAACTATGGCTCGTTCAATCAATACTTCACTTTCAACATTGATTACCTTGGTTGCACTTTTGATCTTCGGCGCACCGTCACTCTTCAACTTTATTCTTGTTCTCGTAATCGGTATCGTCGTTGGTACCTACTCTTCTGTCTTTATTGCTTCTCCATTGTTGGCACTTTGGCAGAATGAAGAAGAGAAAAAATAGTTAGAGGATTTGAACTGAATATAAAAAAGACCTCGCCTCACAAGGCGGGGTCTTTTTTGACTATTTGATAGCCTAGTTCGTGCGCAATGCTCTCCCAAGTGCTCTTCGAGCTGAGCTCATTATTCCAGCTATTGAGAACCCACGAGCCTCATTTTGTGCCAGTGTGGCAATTGTGCCACGCGAGTCTTGAAGCTCAGCGGACGCCGCCATTTCGATGCGTGGAGCATACGTCCTGTCGTACTCAGATTGGGGCTCAATTTCGCGCCAGGCCACGCCATCCCAGTACTGACACCATGCGTGAGACGCTTTCTCTTTGAAGTTTACAGTTGATCCTGCAACATAGCGTGCGGGCACGCCTAAAGCACGTAAGATAAGTACAAAACCTGTAGCCGCGCCATTACATACTCCAGTATTTTTATTAAAAAATTATAAAATTTGAGACTCAATGATTTCAAATCGATCATTTGCAACATCTAAAAACGTATTT
>CAYHBN010000074.1:0-6848 GCA_964354865.1 uncultured Candidatus Peribacteria bacterium | reverse complement strand
TTCAACTCGTCTGCTTCTAACGTATTTACGTACATTCGATACCCCGAGTCAGTGGGTATGCGTCCCGCCGAGGTGTGTGGTTGAAACAAAAACCCACTCTCTTCGAGCAGAGCCATTTCGCTTCGAATCGTCGCCGATGAGATAGAAAACTGGTAACTCAAGACAATGGACTTCGAGCCAACAGGTTCAGCGGTCTCGATAAATTCCCTAATAATGGCATTCAGTATGGCGCGGGATCGATCGTGCATAGCGGGGGTATTGTAACAAAATTTTAATTTTTCTGTACGGCCAAATTCTAACCTGTTATGTAACGGATTTTTGAGCGTTTGGGTATTACTATGCGTCACTTAACAAGAACATTTATGAGAACTTCACCTTCACAATCATCACCATTCGCAGGCCGCGAGGCTCGCTACGTTCCAGAGGCATACGCAGAGACACTATGGGCAGACCCAAAAACGGCCCTTATGTCACAAGAACCAGTCATGGCAGATGACCCATCTATCGCGCTCGATATCGCTTCGGAATTTTCAGAAGAAGAAAGCCTCAATCTAGCAACCATTCTCTGGGGAGGAGAGCCAACCCGTGTTGAATCAATCACTGACAGTGTTCATGAAGATGTTCGAGCTCAGTTAAGTTCAATCGTCGATTCAGCAAGCCAGCAGCTTTTGCACATGAACCACGCTCGTATTGCAAAAGGGATTAAGACTCGACACGGAATACACGCAGACGTATTGAAAGTTGCAGACGAAATTAAAGACACCGTTCGTGGATTGATCTTCAGCGATGTTGTTGGAAACTCAATGGCGAGCGAAAAGGTATTAGAAGAGAAGATCTTCGAGGCTGCGTACCAGGCAGCAGATCTTTACACCGTTGCAGAGGTGAGTGAAGAGGTTAAAAAGAACATCAATCGCGTTCGCGCATTGATCCGCTACGTTGCAAACTATGTTACAGAACAGGTTCTCGATGAACCAGCCGTTACTCGCCGCTTACAACAGGTAGAGGCACGCGCACAGGTTTGGGGCGCAGATCTCGATGCAGAAATGGCTCGCTTCTCAGATACTCATGAAGTTTCATCTTTCACTCAATTCGGATTCACTCCAAAAGCACCTGTTGCTAATGTTCCAGCCAAAAAAGAACTTACAGAAGAAGAATATTTAGCAAAGGTTATGAAACCATTCCGAGTATCAGAAAACAGACTCCCAGATTATCCTCGCGCACTTAAACACCTTAAAGCAGAGTTCGTTTGTTCAGACAAATCATGCCCTGAGTGTCAGGCTTGGTTAGCAGAATAGTTCGCGCACAGCTTATGTATTCGCAGACCCAACCTTCGCAGCCAACTCAACCGTACGTGTCGAATACCCCCACTCATTATCGTACCAACTAAATACCTTGATCATGTTGCCCATGGTCATAGATAACGCACTATCAACGATGCTCGAGTGGGTATTCCCTTTAAAATCAATTGAAACAAGTGGGCGCTTCTCAAGGGCAATAACGTTTTTCATAGATCCCGCTGTCGCTTTTTCAATAACCGCATTTACCTCGGCAGCATCTTTTGGCGCCTTTTTAACTTGAATGACGAGGTCAACAAGTGAAACAGTTGGAGTAGGAGCACGAACCGAAACGCCATTCAATTTTCCCGCAAGTTGTGGAAGAACCTCACCGATTGCTTTTGCAGCACCCGTGGTTGTAGGAATCAAAGAAAGCGCAGCCGCTCGCGCACGTCGTGGATCTTTATGTGAAGCATCAAGAATATTCTGGTCGTTCGTATATGAGTGCACTGTGGTCATAAATCCATGTTCAATGCCGTATTCGTCGTCTAATACTTTTGCAAGTGGAGCCAAACAGTTGGTCGTGCACGATGCATTTGAAATAATGAAATGTTTTTTCGGATCAAATTGGTCGTCATTTACTCCCATAACAAAGGTCGCATCTGGATTTTTTCCTGGAGCAGAAATAATAACGCGTTTTGCGCCTGCGGTAAGGTGTTTCGCCGCGCCATCGCGGTCGGTAAATGCGCCAGTACACTCAAGAACAAGGTCTATTTGTAAATCTTTCCAAGGCAATTCAAGAGGATTTCGAGTCGAGAACATTTGAATTTTTTTGCCTTTTACCACGAGGTCTTTGCCATCAACGGCTATGTCTCCATCTTTAAATCCTATGTTTGTAATCGGGCCGTATGAAGAGTCAAACTGAACCATGATTGAATGCATCTCGACCGGCGAAGGGTCGTTAATCGCCACAATATCGAGCAAATCGTGAATAAGGTTTGAACGGAAAATCAGTTTACCAATACGGCCAAAGCCATTAATCGCGACGCGTGGTTTAGACATAGAAGGGGAGTTAGGTAGAGATAGAGTGCAGAAAGAAAGTATATCAAAGCTCCTTTCTAGGCAAAGTCACAATATTGTTAAAACTACGGTTTTATGGTATGATTATAGTATCCTAACAAAAATAAATATATGGAAGCAAAAGAACCTAAAATAGAGCCCCTTCCCCCAATTGTTACAAAAGAAACACTTGCTGATTCTTTAGAATATAACACAGGAAATACAGTTGAAAACATTAAAGCCAATAGTGAAGGTACACCTCAGCGTGTCAAAAGCTTAGAAGAATATGCTAATGACTTAATTAGCCGAAGTGAATTGGCAGTGATTGATTTTAGTGATGATACGAAAGCAAATGCTCCTACTATAGGTAAGTATAAAATTGAAAAGACCGGCAATCCATTTATTGATAGTCAAATTAAGATACTCAATAAGTTCGGAATCAGTAATTCTGATTTTGAAGATTTAGTTAATAACGTAGTATGGGACCTCGCAGAGGACCATTTAAAGGAAGATATAACAAAACTTCAGAAACTCGCAGGCATGAAAGATGCTGATTGCGATGGAATATTAGGCCCACAGACTGCGGCTGCTCTTGAAATTTATGCAAAGCACCTTGAGCATTTGGGAAGCGGAATTGCCGTTTTTAGGGATGGTTATGAAAAGCGTCTTAATGCTATTCACCGAATATACGAGAAGATGAAGCCTTCAATTAAAATGGTTGACAAGGCTGGTAATGCGTAAGGTGTTTTTTAGCTAGTGATATACTACTTGAGACATGACTATCTCTCAGTCTCTTATTGAGCAAGCTGTTAAAATTCTCCAACAAGGCGGCGTGATCGCCCATGCTACAGACACGTGTTACGGCTTCGCCTGCGATATTTTTAATGAAGCGGCACTTAAAAAGCTATACGAGTTGAAAGGAATGGATTTTGATAAGCCGGTTTCGATTCTTGTTTCGAGTTTAGAGCAAGCAGGGGAGTATGCAGAATTTTCTGGTGAGGCTCTTGTACTGGCAAAGAAGTACTGGCCGGGCGCACTTACACTTGTACTGCCACGAAAGTACACGCTTCCTTCATTTTTGAATCCTCACATTAGCTCTATCGGCATTCGCGTACCGAATCATGAACTCTCGCATCAGCTCGTAAAACTACTTGGTCGACCGATTACTACCACGAGTGCAAATGTAACAACGCTTCCTTCGCCATATACTGCTCAAGCGATACATGAGCAATTTAAAAATAGAAAAACACAACCGGATTTTATTCTTGATTCGGGCACGCTTTCTGAGCAAAATCTGCCGTCGACGATTATTGATATGACGAATGAGAAACCGAGAATTATTCGTCAGGGGAGTCTAGTGGTGGTCGAAATCGCTTCATAGAGCCATTTTCGCAGTGCAGGTACTTCTTTATGAGTACGCACACATAGCTGTTCACAAAAATTACCCAACAACCGAAAAAAGCCGCAAGAGCAACTCGCTAAATGCCGTTTTTGGCTTTTAAAAAACAAAATCCTGCAAAAATCCTCTGAATAAGAACACATTTTTTGAACTATCTCGGTGTTTTTCGTAAATACGTTTTGACAATATGCCGCTTCGACACTACATTTGGCGACGAAGTGAGCAAAAAAGTTATACACCCCTTGTGCACAAGTTTTGAACAACCTTTCAACATCCATGTGTGTACACGTTCACATTCCGGTCCTTGCTAACGAGGTTCTGGCCTATCTAAAGCCTAAACAGGGCGACGTCATCATAGATGCAACCCTCGGTCTGGGTGGCCACTCAAAACTCCTCCTTGAAAAAGGTGCAACAGTGTACGGTCTCGATACCGATAGCAGAAATCTCGAAGAGGCAAAATTACTTCTACAAGAGCACGCGAAAAATCCAGAGAAAATAAAGTTCATTCACACAAATTTTTCAGAGATAGAAGACGTTGCTACGAAGATAGCGAAAAAAGAAGGACACCTTGATGGAATTTTATTCGATCTCGGAATCTCTTCGGTTCATGTCGATGATGCCACTCGAGGATTTTCATTCCTCAAAGATGGTCCACTCGATATGAGATTAAATCCGCAAGACTACTTGACCGCACAGATAATCGTAAACACCTACTCGGTCGAAGATCTTTCACAACTTATTCACACACTCGGCGAAGAGCACTTTTCTCTACGTATTGCTTACAACATCGATGAATACCGCAAACATATTCAGTTCACATCAACACTCGAACTTGCGGATTTCATCGCTGGTGTAGTCCACTCGCGAAATGCGTATTACGCAAAACGAACACTGGTTAAAGATCCTGAAACGGGAAAATTTATTTGGCCAGAGAACGCTCGAAAACAGATGCATGAATGGGGACTTCGACAACGAAGACACGCCGCCACTCGCACCTTTCAGGCGCTGCGCATGACGGTCAATAGTGAACTCGAAGTACTTGAAAAAGGCCTTCGTGGGGCACTCGCCTCGGTCTCGATCGGCGGCACCGTTGCAGTCATAAGTTTTCATTCTCTCGAAGACGGTGTGGTGAAAAAAATCTTTAAAGAAGCGGCACTCACAAAAAAGTTTTCGCTCCTCGAAAAGAAACCAATCTCTCCCGGAACCGAAGAACTCAAAAATAACCCCCGCGCACGAAGCGCAAAACTCAGAATCATTCAAAAGAACGCCTGACTCTCTAACTCTCTTGCTCCCTGTGGCACATCTCCTTCTAACAAAATCAGTTTCTCGACACCGAACACTTCGAACGGCGACGTTCCCTGTGCAAATTAGAATCGGAAAGTTCTTCACTATGTTTAGTTTGGCATTAGCCATTGGTGTGATTGGATTTTTCTATCTCGCAAAATTTACCGACGTACATACAAAAGGATACATGCTCAAAAAATTAGAAATTGAACGAGAGGTATTGGTATCGAGCCGTGAACGAAATTCAGTGGGAATCGCTAAAGAAAAATCACTCAGTTCAGTACGTGCCGCAGCAATCGATTTGAATATGGTTGCGGTTAAGCAGGTTTCGTTTCTTCAACAAGACTCGGCAGTTGCTCAAGGTTCGGTTGTGGTGCTCGGTCAACTTAATTAGTCACCCCACAAGAAAGGGATAAGGTTTGTGTCTTGGTCGCATATAAGGGAGGTTCACTCGCTCACGTCAAAGAACCCCTCTGATCGGCTCCCGCGCACTTCGGTGCAAACGGCGCTCTCGGCGGACATAGACTCTCGCAGGTTTACCACCCGCGTGCCTCGCGCAAGCCTTCCCTTTCTTCTTTAGTAGTAAGCTCAGCTTGCTCACAACTGGCAAAGCCAGATTGTTCGCTGCGCCTCGCCGCGTCGCCGTGCGACGCGCTGTAGCGCCTGGCTCCCCTGTAAGGCGCGAACCCCTGTCACCCGCCTTCCCCCGCATCAAATCCTTTTAACGATCGGCGTTGACTTTTTGCTGTAGTGTGTCATAAATATGACTATGCTTAAGTGGCTAAATAGTCTTACAACGGTTCGTCATGGAGTATCGGAGTACAATGCGGTTGATCGAGAATCAATTGATGGTTTTAGAGAATTTGCAGATCTATTTGATGTTGAGTATGAAGCGCTGACAACGGGACATTTTATTGCAGAAACTTTTCCGAGTCCGAAATTGCGTGCACTTGCCGAAAAAGTTAATGCTGCTTCTCAACCAGAGTACTCAGATTACGATACCGATTTAACGCCTCGGGGGTACAGGCAAGCAGTGGTAACAGGTTCTCGTTTGCACACGGTTGCTCCGCTCCCTCATAGAATTTATGTATCGCCATATAAAAGAACTCGAAGAACTTTAGAAGGACTTATCGAAGGGTGGCCAGAGCTTGGAAAAGTAAAGGCGACTGAAGATGTTCGTATTCGCGAACAGGAACATGGTAAACGAAATATCTATGTCGATTGGCGGTTATACATGACCTTTAATCCTGAGTATGCAGTCCTCTATAAACTTTCAACCGGTTATGAGTATAAGCACGAAGGCGGTGAAAGTCTGCTTGATGTAAAAGAGCGTGTGCGTAGTTTTATTGCTATGCTCATTCGAAAACATGGTGGTGCACCTGAGACGCTTACCGATAAAGTCCTCGAACTTTTTCAAGATACGCGCATACAAAAGCTGATGAATGTTTTGAATGTAGTACCTGATACAACTCCTGAAGATGTTATGGTTGTGACTCATCACTTGGCAATTCTTGCGCTGCGTTCAAATATTGAAAAATGGGATCGAGAAAAATACCTCTACGAAAATGAACATAATCGGCCGGTTAATTGTGGAGTAAGTATCTACCGAGGAGTGCCCGCACCTAAAAATGCCCGACGTCATGAACGGCAGGGGAGTTTGGTTATGTCGTCGCATGAGTACAATATAAAATTGTATACAGATGAGGAGGTTGCGGCGTAGGTAGGCGGTATTGACGTGATATTTCATTGTTGTATGCTACGGGGGGGGTGCATTGGAAAACTATTTAGTATGATTACACATAAAGATACACGTGAAGTAGAAGGAGAAGTAA
>CAYHBN010000073.1:0-7018 GCA_964354865.1 uncultured Candidatus Peribacteria bacterium | reverse complement strand
ACGACTTCCAAAGGAGTACTTGGTACGAGCAGTGGCGAAGATCCGAGAGGGGCAGAAAATGAGGAAAAATTGCCTCTGGTTCCCTCGGCTCAAAAATCTACTACAACTACTCCTGTCGTCGTAACGCCGAAGAAAGAATACCACCAACTTGAAACCGATGAGTATTTTTATGATGTTGTTTATGATGATACTGTAAATGTTGGTAGCAATGATTTTTATAGTAATCCTCAGTTTGTGCGCACTGATAAAGCAAGCGGAGAAAAAGTTGTGTTGTTTGCTGATCTTGAAAAAATTACAAAGCCAACTCATAAACGAGATGGGTACTCGGTCTTTGCTTTCTCTAAAGAAAAAAACACACTCTATCTTGCCTCGTTTATTGGTGAAACGGAGGGCGTAGCTACCGTTACATGGAAATTTGATCTCACAACGAAAAAACTTGAACCACTAAAGTTTAAGCCTGATACGAATGTCAAAATAACAGCTGAGTCATGATGCGCATTCCAACTTCAAATAAATTGAAGTTTGTAAAAGCGGTTTATAAAAGTGAAGAAAATGAATTCAAAGGATTTACTCAACAGCTTGTTCTCTATGATCTCGAAAATGAGACGATCAACTTACTTGTCCAATTAACTGATACAGAAACGTTGAATGGTGGTTACTATGCAATGTCAGAAAATATTGATGCGCAGTGGTTAGATGACAATACCATTGAATACTCGGTCTTCGATCAATCTGGTAGAGACGAATATAGCGACGTCAAAAAAACGTTGATTGAAAAAAGAATAGTACAGATCAAGTCGACAGTGGATATGTAACGTTGTGTGTAAAATCAGTTAGTTTGCCTTTTTGTCGTACAATCCAAAAAATCCTATAAAGAAAGCCCAAAACATCCCACTGTAACCAAGTCCATATTGTAGCAGCGTGGCTATAAATCCATCCATACCGAGTGGGTGCGTAAAATACGCGGCAATCGAAAAAATGCTTCCAATAGCTACATAGGGGGCAACACACAGTTGCGCGCCTCTTATTAGCATAACACCACTATTTAAAATCTCTGATCCCATAGAAGCAAAATCATGTGCATTCTTGGCCGCATAAAAATATGTGTACAAAACACCAGCGGTTCCAACTACAATAATTGGTACGCGCACAGCCCAAGAACCTCCCAGTAACATAACAATTTTTGCCCAGTCGCCAACTGACGATTCGTTTGCAAAGATTGGATCGAAAAACAAATACCCAAAACCTGCTAGAAGTGAGTAGACGGTGAAGTAAAAGGTAAACAATTGAGCCCCGAGAGCTACGAGCGGATTTTTCTTGAGTTTACTCAAATACAGCATGCCGATTAATCCACAGAATATGTTAAAAAGCGCAGCGCTTCCTTGAATAACTGCTTCGCGCCACGGTTCAATAATAACTCCTTCGTTCCAGTTTATTTCAACTGCCCAGAATGTAAAGTTATCAACACGTGCGCCTACTAACAGTGCAGTCACCGCGTGCGTAGATTCGTGGAGTAGTTGTACCGTTAAAACTCCGAGAAAAGCTAGTAAGATGATTTTTAAGGTTTTCATGATTTCTACTATAGCCCCAAAATCTTTATGAAGAGAAGGTGAAGAAGAAGTAGTGCTATGTACTAATTATTCTGTTAACTGCACCACCAGGGGACTGGTGATCGTTGAGTAGTATTTTAAGTGCCATTTTTAACAGTGCAAATTCACCGACTGCCGTGGGCGAAAGTGTGTTGCCCACCTCATTAAGCTCTCTCGCATCTATCGCAGCAACATATTGGTCTTTCGTGCTTTTTAAATGTACTAATGCGGGATTTCCAGTGAATAATGTTTTCTCTGTGTACTGTTTATTATGTGGGGTAAAATTTATTTTCATAGCTTCTTTGAATTTTTCTTTCTTGAATCTGTGTATAAATTTGTCTTTGATTGCATCTAGTGCAACTTTTCCCCGCGATGACGCACTGGGTTCACTGAGGCTTAATCCTGAAGGGTGTACAAGAACAATAATAGGATCAGAGTTTCTAATATTTTTTTGTTTGTCTCTTTCTACTGCAAGTATGCTGTAGCATTGTGTTGTGTGAATACAACTCAGTAGATTTATGAGGTACAGCTCTGGGGCATTTCTGCCATCTCCGCCTACAAACATACTATCGAGATATGGATGTTCTTTACCATCAGCGCGTAATCTTTCTAACCCCGTTAATTGAGAAGTAGAGCTGCCGTGAATTGAACAATGGAGTGTGTTACCCCACGATATGAGTCGGATGAGTTCATTAAAGAGCGTCGTGTTTATCTCGATTTGCTTCTCTTGTGTTAATGCTAAAAACTTTTTTGAAGGTAATTTTGTACTCTTTTCTACATTTTCATTGATTCGATAGCGTGAAGGTACTAAACAAGTTGCGGGAAAAGGATTGCGAGAGCAGGTTGTTTCTTCTTCTATTATTTCAGCAGTTGTTTCGTCATGGTTTATTGATGCTTGTACTCCTTTTTTAAGAACACCAAAATTATCTTCTACATCGCCCTCTTCTCCTTCAAACGTATCTGCATCACTGTCATTGTTGTTACAACTATCAGGTCGCCCCATTTTGCAAAAATCTTTTGAGTTCATCATGGCATTTTACCATAAAAACAAGCATTGGCATAGCTCACAGACCTGGTATACTCCTTCTCGTGAATCGCTTTACCATCTTTACCATTATTCTGTCAGTATCGGTTGTGACGATGCTGTCTGATTTGTTGCTTCGTGATTACCTGCAAGGGCAGGGAATGCAGACAAGCGTGATTTCGGCTGATAAAAATACTTCAGGCAGTGAAGAAGAGATTTCGCCCGTTTTAGCTGGTACTGAAGAGGTTATTGACGATTCCGAGACCGTTATTTCTGACGATACCACTGTTGAAGAGCCAACCACCGATACTAAGCCAGCAGAGGTAGTCGAAAAAGTAGATACACCCAAAGAAGAGGTGAAAGCTCCTGTTACCAACGCCCCCGTATTTCTTACTGATGCAATAATTAAAGCCGCTGGATTTACCGGTACGCCCGAAGATAAACAATTTACCGGAAAGCTCTTTCAATTGCTCGATTTGGGCAATTTTGCCGTAGAAAAGATAAAAACCGTTTCTGTTGAGCAAAATCAGGTACTTGCTGCCTCGATGACCGAAATTATTGTTGCAGATGAAATACAGGCTCTACAGCTGTATTTGCTCTTGCAGAACAAGACAAAACCCTATATAGATCTTACACTTAATGAGACCAATGCCTACGGCGATCGCTCGTTCTATGTGAATCATGCGAAAAAGCCTAACGAAGCATTCCTCGTTGTTAAGATCAGAAACCGTATTTATGGGTTTGCCTACGTGAAGTTTTATCACCCTGAGCTTAAAAAGCTCATTACGCTCCTGATGGATGCAAAATAACCTGAATTATCGGTATTGAGTTGAGGAGCTTCTACCTCACCTTTCTACCTTACTCCCTTTCACTCTTACTCTCTTTCTCTCTAACTCTCTCAACTCCCATGGCTAAAAAATTAATGACAATCGTGAAGATTCAGATTCCCGCTGGTAAAGCTAATCCAGCACCTCCTATTGGTCCTGCTCTTGGTCAGCACGGCGTTCAGATTGCTGATTTCTGCAAGAAGTTCAACGACAAGACAAACAAGATGGGCGATACGATCGTTCCTTGTGAAATTTCGATTTACGATGACCGTTCTTTCACCTTTATTACCAAAACTGCTCCTACAGCCTTTCTTATTAAGAGAGCTATCGGAATCGAAAAGGGTTCAGGTGTTCCAAACAAGAACAAAGTTGGCAAAATCACTATGGAGCAGGTTAAGACTATTGCTGAGACCAAAATGCCCGACCTTAATGCAAATGATCTTATTGGTGCTATGAAGATTGTTATGGGTGCATGCCGCTCAATGGGCGTTGATGTAGTAGGCAATGTCGAAGATTACGCTACAAAGAAAGCTGCGTAAGTTAGATTTTGCGATCTGCTTCGTTGGCTTAATTCACACACGCAATACCGCCTCCTACTCAGCGATGAGCTGAACACTGGGGTCGGAAGTAGAAACTTTTATTCTCTAACCAATTCTACGTTATGCGAAAACCAGGTAAAAAATATTTAGCAGCAAAGGCGATGGTCGAACCACGTCTTTACGAAATGAGCGAAGCAGTTGCTCTTTTAAAGAAAACTTCTACAACGAAGTTTGACTCAACATGTGAGGTTCACCTAAAAACAGGACTTGATCCACGCCAGGCTGATCAGCTTATTCGTGGCACGGTTGTTCTTCCTAATGGAACTGGTAAAACAGTTCGAGTTATTGCGTTTGTTCCAGAGTCTCAGGCAGCTGCTGCTAAAGCAGCAGGTGCAATCGACGCTGGTGCAGATGACTTGGTAGAAAAAATTGCAAAGGGCTGGATGGAGTTCGATGTTGCCGTTGCATTACCTGAAATGATGAAGGGACTTGGTAAAGTTGCAAAAACTCTTGGTCAGCAAGGTTTGATGCCGAATCCAAAGGCAGGAACGGTTTCACCAGATATCGTAAAAACAATCGGTGATATTCGAAAGGGTAAAGTTGAGTATCGTCTTGATAAACTTGCAAATGTTCACAATATTTTTGGCAAAGTTTCATTCGATGCGCCAAAGCTTGAAGAAAACCTAAAAGCTTTCCTTCGCGCAATTGTTGCCGCTAAACCAGCAGGCGCAAAAGGAATTTACATTCAATCAATTAGCTTGGCTTCAACTATGGGCCCGGGCATTGATCTCGATGTAAACTCATCGTTGTTGGCTTCTGCATAATTATTTCGCGCGACGTGTTTGACGAATTCTAAAGGAGTGGTATTATGCCACTCCTTTTATGATACGTTCATTCGAAATTCGGCACGAGCGCGATATTGCAGATGCTCCGCTGCGAGTGTTCGAAACTCTACGCGACCTTTTGTCTCAGACTTCTCAAGATGTTATTTCGTTTGGGCTAAATCCTCAATATACACAAAAATATATACGGGAGCGTTTTGCGCAGCTTGGTTTGACTGTAGATGATTTTGTAGAGTTAACGAGTACAAACTTTTCAACACTACAGCCTCACTCATCGATTCCTACCGGGATTGAATCCATTTCTCTCGGCGTATTTCGTCCAAATGGAGATTGTCGTATGCATGTGCAAAATTTGCCCGATGAAGAACGTCTTCCTACGATTGATGTTGTTTCACGAGGATTACTTGTATTCCCAACATCGACACAGCTTGTAGATTTGCCTGGGGACTATGATTTGCAAGAAGTGAGTGGGCTCTCTCGAGATATTTATATCGGGGTTCCTGTTGGCTGTGCGACTGCTTTTTGTCGTTTGCAGCAAGATAGTTCGTTCATTGTGTGCGGAAAACCTCAAATGGTTCTCGAGGTACTTAAAGTTAGTAGTGACACTGCGGAGTTTGGAAAAACTGTAGCCGCAACCTCACCTGTGAAGAGTGGGGTTTTTGCGCGCCGATATTTAAAAAAGCCAGAGTAGAGGAGTTCTTCTTATGTACCGTCGATTATTTCTGAGAGTTTTTATACGCTTCTTCGTGCTCAAGTGCATTGGTAAGCGCCGCAAGCGCAACTTCAATTTGTGTGGTGTCGGGTTTTTGAGTGGTGATGTACTGCGTCATAATCCCTGGAGCGATAATGATTTTCATGAGTGGGTGTTCAACGTGTTTCGCACTCCACTTTAAAATTTCATACCCAATGCCGACAATAAGTGGGAGTATTGAGAAACGAAGCGCCAAATTTATCCAAAATACTTCTTGGCGAGGTACAAAGCTGTACACGATAATGCTCACGATAAGCGCGGCCATCAAAAAGCTCGTGCCGCAACGTGGGTGTTCGGGGCTGAATTTGGCAACCTCACTCGGGATAAGCTCTTTCTTATGCTCATACGCATGAATCGACATGTGCTCGGCGCCGTGGTACTCGAACACGCGGCGAAAACTTTTGAAAATAAACAAAAAACTAATGTAGGCAAAAAAGATTGCGATACGAATAATGCCATCGACTGCGTTGAACAAAATGTAGTGTGTTTGAAGGATCGTAAATTTTGAGCGCAAAAATTCGGTCAGGTACAGCGGGACAAATTTAAAGAGCACAAAGCCAAGGCCGAGTGAGAGGATGAGAGAAACAATAAGTCCTAATCCTTCAAGTACACTTTGAATTTTGCTTTTTGAAATCGGTTTTGTTGTCGTTCCTAGTCCTTCTTTTTTCTCGTTTATTTCTTCGACCTCCTCGACATATTGTTCAGTCGCAAAATCCAAGGCCTTTGCGCCCGTCACCATCATCTCAATGACGCTCAAAACACCACGTACTAACGGTACCTTTGCGACACCCAGTTTTTTGGGCCACGGTGTCTGTTCGTGAATTTTTTTCACAATCGTGCCATCTTTTTTTCGAACGGCAATGCTCACAAAATGCGGCGAGCGCATCATTACGCCCTCAATAAGTGCCTGTCCGCCAATAGCTAAATCAATTTTTTGTTCCATAGTGGTGACATGGTACCGCGGTTGCTCCCGTAGCGGAAGTCTATTACAATTCTGTTCATGGAATCTCTCATCTGTACCGGCTGTGCCGCCTCGTTTACCGTCGCTCCAGAAGATCTCGAAATTTACGCCGAAAAACAGGTTCCCACCCCGACGATGTGCCCTGATTGCCGCCATCAGCGTCGTTTGTTGTTTCGAAATGAGCAACACCTGTATTACCGAAACTGTAACAAATGTAATAAGCAGTTCGTCTCAATTTACGCTGCCGATAAGCCATATATTGTGTATTGCCCCGACTGTTTTTGGAGCGACTCCTATGACCCGCTTCAATACGGCCAATCCTATGATTTTTCACGCCCCTTCTTTGAACAGTTCCGCGAATTGCAATTGAAAGTGCCCGTTTTGGGTAATACCGTGTTTAACTCCACCAACTGCGAATTTAATGGATTTACCGTCGACTCGAAAGACTGCTACATGTGCGCTCGTACCGTTGGTGAAGGTTGTTT
>CAYHBN010000072.1:0-7084 GCA_964354865.1 uncultured Candidatus Peribacteria bacterium | reverse complement strand
AATTGTCCATCTGGCGTTTGCTTGCATGTTACATTTTGATACCATAGTGGATCCATATTGATTCCATTCGATCTCATAATCATACCCGTCGCTATTTGAAAATTCTCACAGTCTTCAAAACGTTCGAAGGCATGGGCATCTTCAAATGAACACTGTATTGCTCGTTCATTCTCTTCACATCGAGGTCTTGGAATACAGCTTTCTACCAAAAGCGGCTGGGGACAATCAGATATAGGATCACAACTAGTTGTAGCCCACAAACCCCATTCACGATCTACAAACGGTTCTTCGCCAGGCTGACAAGTCGGCGTATTATCGTAAAAATATCCTCTGTATGTATCGATTACACCCTGCGGAACTTGCACCTCGTCAGTAGAAGAAATTAAACTACCAAACGTATTTGGCAATACGAGAGGCTCATCGGCAGACTGCGTGCCAGGAATCGGGTCACACAAAACTTCTGCGCCTCTACACAGTGGCAGATTCATATCTGGATGAACCTCACACACCGGTCGATTCGCACGCGCGTCATAAAAATCAGGGCGATACACCACCCCATCATCTTGATTGAGGTATCCACAAAGATAACCATTGTACTGCACTCCGGGAACAGCAGTACATAAATCGTCAAAGATTGGCGGGCACTGTTGAAAGCGACAACCCTCTTGGTTACCTTGGTCAGTCATCGCGTCTGGTAAAAACACCGAATCATGCGCGGCATCAGCAACACCAAAATCTCTCACTGATGAAAGATCTTCCTGAAGCGCATCAAATATCTGTGCATGCGCATCTGAATTTTGGGCATCAATTACTGCATCAACGGCCGGAGCACCGATATCTTCAAAATCCTTTTTAATAGAAGGATCGACGGCACACCCAGCAATTGCTCCAGCCAAAACGAGAGCGGGATAGTTTAAAGTCATATACCTTCTTAAACGAAGCACTCATTCATATCTTACCTAAAAAATCCCGTCAAGCAGGCGTTACTTTCCCAGCTCCTCCATAATCTTCTCGGTGCGGTGGTAAAACGCACGGCGAAGCTCCATTTTATCGAGGATTTCGTCGCGTTTTTCGGTATTCCCTTGGCGCTCATAGCAGAGCCATAAATCACACATTGCATCGTCATAGTACGAGTTGGTTGATTCAAGCAGTGTTAACAGGATTGTAACCGCTTCGCTCAAATTGCCCTGCATGATTTCGAGACGCGCTCGGCGTAAACGCGCACCCTTCGTGAATGAGTCCATTAAATGCTTTGAACTTTCGTACTCATTGCGCGCCCGAACATAATCCCCTTCGTTAAAATACACATCGCCTAAATTTGCACGCCCCAAACTATACCCGGGAGTCTCGTCTAAAATAGCGAGCCCTATGCGCTCTGCATAAAGGTAATCTCCACGTCGCGCCGCACATTTCATAAGTACCGTACGCGCGTACGCATTTTGTTTATTGTTATCGAGCGCTTTGTAGGCAGTTTTCTCAGCCTCATCAAAATCCTCTTCGGCATACAGAGCAAAAGAACGAATCGCAAAGGCTTGATCGTGCGACGGTGCATATTTTTGAACTAACAGACTTACCTTTTTTGCCTCACCATATGTACCGCTCGTCATAAAAATTTCACCAGCTAACAAAAGAAGATTTGTATCGGTTGGAGGATCTCTCATCACATCACGAACACGAGCAAGCGCCTCTTTTTCTTTGCCCTCAAGAAGGCGAACATAGGCCCAGAGCAAAGCATATTCAGGGCTCTCGTTATCGACAACCACTGCCGCTTTTCCCAAAAACTCTTGCGCATCTACAAGGCGACGCTCTTTAATAGCAATAGAACACAAGTTTAAAAATTTTTCAGGATGATCGTTAGGCAACTCGTTCAAATACGCCTTTGCGGTATCGTAACGAAACTCGCCCATACAAATGCGAGCTATGAGTGCCTTTGCAGAAAAATCATCGGGAAATAATTCAAGAATTGCCTCGGCAAACAAATGAGCGCGCTTGTATTTACCCAGCATCAAATGAATACGCGCCGCTTCGAGCAGCACAAATCGACGTCCTGCCGCATCGTCATCTTTGCGCATATCTACATTTAATTGATCAATCAATTGTGCTGCCTCGACTAACGCTCCTTTCAACTTTTTATCAATCGCCTGACGAAAAATTGTTTCTTCAGTAGATTCTTTTTTAGCTCCGCCAGTAGTGGTGATAACTTCTTTTTCCATTTGCATGTACGTTAAAAAATCGCAGTAATATGGACTGCAACGTAATTGTACTCCCGAAAAATACTGAATACTACTTTTGCTTTCCCTGTTTTGCCTTCATTTTTGAAAGTCGCACCGTAACATGTCTTGCAGTCCTAATCGCTGATCCATTATGAAAAACAGCATTGAGTTTCTCTGCAATTTTCTGAGCATTAATTGAACCGAGATTACCACCCTGTGTAATGCTATATTCAGGATCAGTTGAGAGTGCGATGCAAAAGTCCAATTCACTTTCTCCATTGCTCGCTTCACAACCTTCAATTGCCCAAGGAACATGACCCCTCGCGAGATGACTCGCGCGACCTCCTTTTTGCCCATATATAGTTTTTTTCTCAGCAGAAAGTGCGAATATCCCATCGCCCCGTTCAAGAGCCCTTTTGGCACTTTCCCGACCTGCATTTCTTGCATTTTCAACTCTCTCAGTTTCGTTAAAACCATGCACCCCACGTTTACTATTACGCACGTCTTTACCATGATTACTTCGGTGATGAAACTCAATTGGTTTTCGTTGACTCTCATCTAGTTCTTCTCTCAATTTTGTACGTACTGCACCTGCAATAAATGAGATTGGATCATCACAAAAAAGCTCTGGATTTTCCTCACTCAATCTCTGCGCTATTTCATTGACAGGAATGAGTTCCAAATATGAGCGAATTATATCCTGAACAAGGGAAGGATCTGTAATTCGTTGTGCAATTCTGATTACCTTCGCAGCAGCAATTGCCTTAATTCTATCACGATTATTTTGTGGATTTGAATCAATGATAGTGCAAATAATTAAGGAGTAACTAACGCAGGCACGAAAAAATAACACATTGTATAAAATATGTCAATATGGTGCCGGGGGGCAGAATCGGACTGCCGACACCACGCTCTTCAGGCGCGTGCTCTACCACTGAGCTACCCCGGCACGTAATGTAAAAGAACAGCGGAGGCAGTTTATAAAATTTGGCTTAGAAAAGCAAATATTTGTATTCTTCACAAAATATTGAGTTTTAAAAAGGATCTGCTAAACTACGGGAGCTCAATTTGGAAGCGCCACAGCATGTGGCAGCGTCTCCAAACTATGCGGGTATAGTATAGCGGCTATTACAACTGGTTGCCAATCAGTGGATAGGAGTTCGACTCTCCTTACCCGCTCCAAGCTTAATCGCAAGGAGCGTTTTGAGCATGGACACTAACTCTATGAAGATGGCACTGCACTATTTTCTTCTGCTAAACAAAGTGCTCAAAAAACCTGGCTTTTTACCATCTTCGGCCGGTGCGTTAGAGTCATCTTTAGGTGATTCCTGAGGAGTTGCCCCCCTTTCACTTTTTACCTCGTGAACCCTATTGGGCCTCTGTACTGTTTTTGCATTTCGCACATTCTCAGCCGCAGCCGCAACATCAACAAGGTTAGTTGCATAATCTTGGCTTGTTAACCCATATTGAATTGCTACTCTCAGAGCCGTATTTTCACTGGTAGAGGCAAAAATATGTTTTTGTGCCTCTCTTTTTAAATTTGGATCATTACAAAGAATTGCCAAATCATTCAACATGTATGGATCACGACCATTGATTTCTCCGGCAATAGCTTCAGTGGTTCCAGTCCCAGCTGCTATATACAGCAGACACTCTCTGCGGTCACCCATAATTTCCCTATCGTCATCTTTCGCGTATCTTATGGCTTCATCAACTCCTCCCAACCGAGCAATATTCCCGATGACAGCTGGAATGATATTCCGCTTATCCTCAGAATCATATCTAGGATCGAATCTTCGATATCTCAACTGAGCCAAATGATCCCTCTTAAGTTCATCGCTAGTGGTCCTCTTCGCATTGTGTATATCTCTGGTTTCACGAACTCTCAGAAGTCCGTATGCTTTTTTAAAACATTCGATATCGGCAGTTGCTTCGCCTAATTCAATTAATAGTTTTGCTTTTGTGCGGTGCTGACGCATTGAGGCTGCATAGGATCCACGAAGACGATCAAATGACTCTTCATCTGTATATGTTCCTAAATTTAATTGTTCAATCTGCACTTGAGCATCACCATAACATTTTTCTTCAATGAGAAATCGTATGAGACCTATTCTCATCCCATCAGAAAGTTGGTCTAGTGGATACATTACTTGAAAAATCCTTGCGACATCAAAGGGATCCTTATATTTTTCCTTCAGATATTTCAACACAATACCAACAGCATTGTTCTCATCAGCTCTTTCAGCACGGGCACTCAGTTTTGCATAGTCATCTTCTGCTACCGCTTGGCGAAGATAGTACCTTTGCGGAAATCTATTGAAAAAAACCTGTAATTTTCTCTCCTGTTCGTCTTTTTGAATCAAAGCGTTTCCTTCAGAAGAAGCCAATAACCCATCAGCCTCAACCACAAGATCATAATTATCAGTCTCGTCCCCAATGATACGCATTAATATAATTCGAGAAGGATCTTTCGACTCTTTTAAATAAGCTACCATCGAATCTATCAACGTTTTTCCTTTATCACCGCAACTCCTTGCCGCCATACTACAGCGCAAAATAGAGTTCATGACAGCTTTCTCACCGGGTGCGGCTCTTACCAAATTACCCCATGAGTGAACGTCCATACTACCATCCATAATAACCTCTTTAAACTCATTAAACCTACTTCCATAATGACCACCAACACTCGCAAAGTATTGAGGATCTACCATCCGTGGCTGCCGGAAAGTAAAATAGAGTGAATACTCTTTTCGTCTGAGCAAGAAAGAACCATACTGAGAAAGTAATTTACCTTTACCAAACTCAAAAGCGTCTTGACGATCTATTGCTCCAAATTCCGTAATAAGGATTTCTAGTAAATCTATCCGTTCAGTTTCCATCGCTTTTTGCGCAAGTAAGAGAGCCAATGGGGTCTCATCTGGTGCGAAATGCTTATCTTCATACTTACTACGTCTTTCAACGGTCACTCTCACCGCTTCATCAAGCGTTAGATCGAGTATCTCAGGCGCATCTTCACTCTCTTTATTCTCACATACAATCATACATTTACTCACCGCACCTTTAATAATTTCTATAAGCTGGCTGCTGCTTGCTAAACTGAGAGACTCCTTACTCGCCACTTTGTTCATTGCAAACTCCAATAAACGTGGAAGATTTGCTTTAATAAAAGCTACACGATCTAAGGTCAAAGACTGAAGATTACCAGAAAAACATTGATACAACTCACTCAACTTCAAACTTTGCGCTTCGGTAAATTTATTCGCCTGATTATATGCTGCAAGGACTTTTTCTGTGTTTTCATTTGGTTGCCCTTCCTTATTGAACAGCTCAGGTTGAGTTTTACATAATTCTGCGTGGCTTAGTGCTACTACAGGTGCGTATGGATTCGAAGGTGACGGAGGGGTTTGCATTGGTATAATCAGTTATTATTATACCATATAATAGAATTTGCGCCAATGGCGTCGGACTACTTCCACTTGCCTGTATAAAGACCTACAACCAGTGTTATGCTGCGAGCATTCGTATGAAAAATGTTCTCGTTATTTATAATCCTGTTGCGGGGCATCACTCCCCTGTTAATTTGCCAAAGATTATTCACGCGGAGTGCAATAAAGCCGGGGTTACCGTGATGTGGTTTGATACCCTGCCGCAAGAGAAACAGCCACTCGAGCAGTTTTTAACGTTTTCGTTTGATTTAATTATGGTCGTCGGTGGGGATGGAACGGTCAACGAAGTTGCAAAATTTATCCTGCACAATAAGCTCAAAACTCCGTTGGCAATCGTTGCGAATGGCAGTGGCAATATTTTGGCGCAGTCGCTTAAGATTCCTATTTTCCCCTCATCTCGTGCCGTTACCTTTGCACTAAAAAATAAACCGCGCAAAATTGATGTTATGCAGATAAATGAAAAGTTCTACGGACTCATTGCCGCAGGCCAGGGATACGATGTGATCTTCGTACACGGTGCCACACGTGAGCTAAAACGGTGGTTTGGCATCGGCGCCTACTTAGTCTCTTTTTTCAAAACATTTTTCGCCTACCGTCGGCATACCTTCACGGTAGAAGTTGACGGCAAAATACACATCGTGAAGGCAAAAGTTGTCGCTGTCTTTAATGTACTCTCTCTTTTTGGAGTTCATTTTCACAAAGCAGTAAAGGTCGATGATGGGATTCTCAATGTGGTCGTTATTAATCCTCGTTCGCTGTGGGATTTAGTACGAATCCTCTTTAAAACGCTCTTTTCACATGCAGGCCCCGACGATAAAAGACTGCGCTTTTTTGAGGGGAAAGAAATTCGCATCACCGAAGCAGATGGCCAACGCATTCAAGTCGATGGAGAAATTATGCACGAAAAGTCGCTGCATGTTACCGTATTACCGAATGCATTAACCGTCATATATTAATGAAAGAATTTCTCGCAAAATCGATCGTTTCGTTAGGCGGCGTTGGCTTTATTCGGCCCGCATCGGCAACTTGGGGCAGCTTAGTCGCCGGTATTGTTTTGTACTTTGCCGCTCCTTATGGAACGCCGTTGCTTAGAGTAACCGCAGCCGTCGCAATCTTTTGTTTTGGCTGGTGGTTAAGTAACTATATCGAAAAGAAAACGCAGCTACATGATCCGTACTTTGTCGTTATCGATGAGTTAGTCGGAATGATGATCGTGACGCTTTTTTTAGAACCAATTTGGTGGCACTTTGTGTTGGCGTTTATCTATTTTAGGATTTTTGATATCGCAAAATTATGGCCCGCATCAATCTTCGATAAACGAAAAGGCGGCTTCGCCCTTATGTTCGACGATGTGATTATGGCCCTCCCTGCCTTACTTTTACTGCATCTCACACTCTATGTCTAATAACTCATCTAATTAACTGT
>CAYHBN010000071.1:0-7091 GCA_964354865.1 uncultured Candidatus Peribacteria bacterium | reverse complement strand
AAATTCCTCTTTATATAACGCCCATACCAATCATCGTTATCCACATATACAAAATCGTAAGCAGGATTTACCACTTGCTCGATATAAAGAGCTCGAGCTCCGTAAATACCGAGACCAATCAGAGATACCATGACAATTTGTATAACAAGCATTTTGACATTTGGCCTGCGCCCAAAAAAACTGCCCAACGCCAAAAAAACGAAAGCCAGTGGCAGCGTCAAAAGTCCAACTAAAAAATAAAGTCCCCAATATAATGTCATTCCCAGAAAAAACAAAAAACACACTATACAAAAATACCAAATACCAGTTTTTATCATTTCCATTCGATTCATATACTCGTACTATAACACGCGTTTTTAGTGCCTAAAGTTTCGAATTCCCGTAAACACCATTGCGACACCAAGCCTGTCGGCGGTTGCAATTACCTCGTCGTCGCGTATTGAACCACCTGGCGAAATAATTGCGGTAGCTCCTGCGGCCGCTGCCTGCTCGAGCGCGTCGGGGAATGGGAAAAAGGCATCTGAGGCCATCACTGACCCTGGAACCTTATCACCGCCCTTTTTTGCGGCAATCCAGACCGAATCGACACGAGACATTTGCCCTGCACCAATTGCCGTTGCAAATGAAGCTCCATCTTTCGTTTTCGCGAAAACAACGGCGTTGCTCATTACGTGCTTACACACCTCATTCGCAAAAAGCATCGCATCGATTTCTTCTTCAGTCGGCTGTTTTTTCGTCACGACCTTCAACTCTTTTCGAGAAACCGTGTAGGTATTTGCCGTCTGCACCAAAATTCCGCCAGCTACTTTTTTAATGTCGCGTTTTTCTTCATCTAAACGAAGTGGGCCCGTTTCGAGAAGGCGAATATTTGGTTTTTTTTGTAGGATATCGAGCGCGTCTTTCTCAAACGCAGGACAAATAATTAACTCTACGAAAATCTTATATTTATTAATGTACTCGGCAATTTCTTTCGTTACATTTCGATTGAGTGCGATGACTGAACCAAACGCTGACTGCGTATCAACATTAAATGCAATATCAAAGGCCGATTCGATTGTCTTTCCTTGCGCAACTCCACACGGATTATTGTGTTTAATAAAGGCAACTGCGGGCAAGTCAAATTCTTTCACCAACTCGAGCGCCGAGTTTGCATCGACGATATTATTAAACGAGAGTTCTTTGCCATGAAGTACTTTTGCGTTGGTCACATTCGCATCGTGGTTTTGTGGATTACGGAAAAATGCCGCTTTCTGATGCGGATTTTCGCCATAGCGAAGTGAACGAACTTTTTCGTAGTGAAGGTCGAGTAATTCTGGTTTATTAAGTTGCTCACGCATCCAACCACTAATCGCGCTGTCATATCGAGCCGTCATTTCATATGCCGCAAGAGAAAGTTCCCGTCGTGTCTCGTCGCTCAAAACTCCTTTTTCTTTTAATTCAGCAACAACGCCATCGTATTGAGAAGGATCAGTTACCACACCAACCGACTCATGATTTTTTGCCGCGCCACGAATAAGTGAAGGCCCGCCAATGTCGATATTTTCAATTCCCTCTGCATATGAAACGCCTTCTTTCGCAACTGTTTTTTCAAAAGGATATAAATTCACCACCACCAAATCAATTAATCTCATGCCGTTTTTTTCGACTGCCTCAAGATCGCCTTTTTCGGTACGACGAGCCAAAATGCCCCCATGAATTTTAGGATGCAATGTTTTTACCCGTCCACCCATCATTTCGGGAAAACCCGTGTAATTCGAAACCTCTTCAACCATGATGCCGTTTTTCTCAAGCTCTTTTGCCGTTCCGCCCGAAGAAAGAAGTGAATACCCGAGCTCAGTGAGCTGCTTTGCAAACTGAACTAACCCTGTTTTATCGCTGACAGAAATGAGTGCTGTTTTCATAAGTTCAAGTGAGTTGATTGAGAGGCGATTGTTCTAATAATGTTATCTCGCGCCCGAAATACTATACCTTATCGACTCCCCCCTTGCTACAAGGATTACAACGCAAAATACGCCAAATGCCAAGCGTCCACCCCACAATAACACCATGCTTTTGCAGCGCCTCTTTTGTGTACTGCGAACACGTTGGCTGGTACTTGCAGTATCCGTACGGAAAGAGTTTTTTTAAAATACCGTGGTCGGGCGAAAAAGTAGCTTGGTAACCTTCAATCAAAAGAATAAATGGGACAGCTAAAAGCTGTGCGACGCTCAAATAAATCTTTTTTACTTTTTTCACAAAGGTAGTGTAGCAAAAAAGAGAATTTCAACGAAACCTTTCTACGCCGCAAGAATTCCTCTCTTGATCAATTGTGCATGCCCAGCGTCGCCACCAGATGTCGCGGGAACATTCGGTCCATATTTTTGCAGGGTATGACCGGGATTTCCTCCATCGCGAACAAATTTCGCAGCAGTACCGACATATAATGGCTTGCGCGTTGCAACATCATAAGCCACGTTTCCGGCTTCAATATGCCAGTTTTCGCCACCAAAAAAGTCAGGACTATCTTGATTTGCTTGAGTATCAGAAAAGAACGTTGCTCCAATTCGATGAAACGTATGGTACATAATTCGCTGAACTTGTTTCCAAAATTGCCACTGTTTTTCGGTAACTTCACCAGTGATCCCCTGTTTTTCAAGGTGTCGGCGAAGCACTGGATTTGCCTTAACCTTCGCATTATAGCGGGCTAAATTAGCATCGTTTTCCAAATAATCCATCGATGCTTCGGGGCCACCCATCCAATCATACGGAACCTGCCCATTGAGCATATTCCCTTTACTATCATACAAAAATGCATCAACCGCATGAGCGCCTGCGTGCGCATTATTGTTCCCATTTAATGAGAGATCCATATTGAGCGGCGTAGCCGGAGCAGTTGAAAAAGTCTTAGAAGCTTTTCGTAAATTTGCACAGACATCTGCAAGAATTGTCGCAACTGACATAGCATCTTTACCCGATGCCTGGGCCAAATCCTTAACTTCTTGGGTTAATGCCATGTCTCTCACAAATTCTAAATATTGAGGAGCCGTCCGAGTCGCACGAATCAACGAGAAGGTATTATCTGCCGTGACTCCCGCGTTAAATAATGTCTCAATATCAGGATTCTGATTGCCATCGAGCGCCTGAATCGCTAAGCGTGAAAAGCCAAGTGACTGTCTTTCATTACTTCTAAAAGGATCTACGACACCTACCTGCATATCACCATAACGCTCGGCTAAATATCGATTGCCGACTTTAAGCGCTTCTAACATTGAGCGGCGCGCATACATACCGCCATCTTCAGTTCCACCAGGTAAGCACAAATTTGCATCAAATCCACCCGTTACCTCATCGATTCCAGAATAAATTGGTCGGCAAAAAATCTCACCGTCTATTCTTACAATTCGTTCACCCCTGTCATGTACCGATTGATCGCGGTAACCGCCGTCATCACACTGAAGAACGCCAGTCGTCTTAAGAACCTTAAATGCAATTGGTTTTTTGTGAAAATCCTCTGGCGTGTCGGGAAAATCGTACGAGGCAAATTCAGAGAGTGACATATGTTATTCGATAATGAATAAAGACTATAAATGTACGCCAAATAAGGCGGAGGTCAATAGCGCGCGGACGGAGACAAAACCTTTCAAAAACGATGCGATACGAGGCATCGAAGAGCTTCTGCATGAGCCGTACTGAGCAAGTACGGCGAAAAAGAAGCGATGAAGATACGAGCAGAAGCGAGGATCCGCGAGGACACGAAGTAGCGCACGTTTTTCAAAGGTTTAGAAGTAGTTCGACAGATTCTTCTTCGCACCGGCTACATGCAACTCTACGTGTAAGTGCAAACCTGTTGCACCGTAGGTTCGGCCGCTATTACCCATTTTTCCGAGTGCATCACCCGCACCTACTTGTTGGCCAACCGTTGCGTAGACCGTCTCCATATGAGCGTACAAGGTCTGAACGTTTCCTCCGTGATCAACAACAACGTAGTTACCGTAACCACCACCACACGTACGATCAACACGAACATTGCGTTCAGGGCATCCTGTTGAAACTTTAATAACTTTTCCAGGACATGATGACCAGATATCTGGCTGAGCCTGATTACCAATATCGAGCGCGTAATGGCCTTTTCTAAATCCTTGCGTAATTCGACCCAGAGTAGGGAAAATATACTTTGAACATGCAGCAGAGGCACCAAGCCCTCCACCATTATATGACTCAACACGAGCGATAGTACGACCTGCAACTGTTTTAGCGGCAGCTCTACCTGGGGCACGAATACCCGTACGAACAATAACGGGCTCTTTTTCTTCTTGCTTAACCTTAGCACCGGGAATAAACAAACGCTGGCTTGCAGCAATCGTATCTGCTTCTAAATTGTTGTGCTCTTTAATAAGATCAATAGAAACCTCATATTTTTTTGCGATAGTCTCAAGTGTGTCGCCTTTCTCGGCAACAACGTGAGTAATACCATCTACAGGAGGAATGGTAAGAACCTGACCAATCTTCAAGGTTGAATCAGGATTCAAGGTGTTCTCCCATAGAACGGTCTTTAAGCTCAATCCATATAAATGAGCAATGCCGGTAAGGGTGTCTCCCGATACAACAGTATGCTTGAGAGAGTCATTAAAACCAATATGGCTGACATTTTCAGTTGTAGGAGATGTTTTGAGCACAAATCCCTCATCATTAATAATGAACGAAGGCAAATCGAGCTCTGACTCTGCGCCACCATCGATAAAATCTGTATCTGCAAAATAATCAGCAGTAAAACCTGTTTCAAGTATTTTTGTAGGAGGAAGAGAGGTAATAACAAAGAGCGCACAGGCAATTGCAACGGTCTGACGAACGAATGTTTTAAAAGGATCACGTACGACGACGTGATCTGAGGCTATTAACAATCTTTTAGAGCTACGTTTAAATTTAGAGAAAAGCATATAGGAAATTTTTTGTATTGTTTTTTTTGTTTTAATAAAAATGATGCCAAGGTATGAGCTTGTACCAAACACACGCATATGTCGGCTGCGTGTAGCTTTAATGTTTGAACTGAGGGAGGGAGTTTCGGTGCTATCGGTAGAAGTAATGTCTGAAGCAGTTTGTGAGCTAACGTCGTCGGTTGAAATTTCAGGGACGTCGCTTGAGTACTGTTTAGTCATAGGTGAGACTTAATGGTACATGGTCTGCGCGAACGAAATAAAAAACTAGCAGAAAACGTATTTGATTAAGTTCTGATCTATTTTAGGGTAATAGACATTTTGGGCAAGCTCCGGCTATTGACTTTACTCAAAAACATTACCGTTTATGCTATTTTGGCTAACAGGTTAAAAATGCAAATTTTACAGGTTAAACCAAAATAACGCGGCGTCAATTACGTCAATACCCTGATACTAGCCAAACCACCAATTTGTCGAATAATTCAAACACCACCAATACCTCCGTTTTCGTGTTTTTTGGCAAAAAGTGTCCATACAGAGAACCATGGAAAACGAAGCATTGAGACAAATCGATCCAACTGATAATTGTACTCACGCACATCACTGTTTATAGAATCTTTAAGGGTGTTAAAGTCTTTTAGTAGAGTAATGAGGGAATAATCCTTCACCGTGCCATCGCTACCCTTCGATTTCTCAAACAGATCATGAATAAGATCACTCATCTTTTTTTCTTTTATCAATCGATCACTCAAACCAATATGCTCGTCGCACAATACGTCGCGAAGGGCTAGCATTTCAGCAAAAAGAGCGCCTTGTGTGTTTTTTAGTGGTTCAGTAAGCGAAAAGAGAAGAGGTATTTTTGCACTACGATTCCATAGATGCTCGCGTAGTGTGTGCTTCGAAGCGTGCAGTCTCATTTTCTGACTATTAAAAACGCCATACGCAAGACCAAGGGCAAACACCGCAATAATACCGAGTATCCAGAAAAACATGGCTCCATTATACTATAGTAAATGACCACGCACGACAGCACACAAATACACTTAGAAGGACGAAAACATCAAAAGGTGGCTCATATACTTGTTATGATACGGAGTTTTGGAGTGCTTTTGCTCCTTGCGGTACTGCCGTTTCATGCTTTTATTGCGACAGTGGCGAAACCGACATTTGGCGATTTTAGAATATTCACCTTATTACTAGCATGGAAGGAGGTTCTTGCAATAGGCCTGCTCGGAGTCATGATTCTTGAAATCGCCCTCAAAATAGGCAGTTTCGTTGGTGAAAAAGGCACCTTGAGAGGATTATTTAAAGTCATAAAACTGGATTTTCTCGATGGAGCGCTCGTTCTTTATACGGCAGTTGCACTACTCTTTGCCTTTACTCAAAAAACGAGCCTTGCACAGTGGGCTTTTGGTATACGAATAGACCTGCTCCCCTTTTTGTTCGTGCTGTTTGGGCGGCATGTGAGCTGGCCACGCCCACAAAAATTTATTTCGAAAGTGCTGACCGTCGGCCTTATCACAGCCATTTTTGGCATTTTACAATCAACCGTACTGCCACATAACTGGCTCTCCGAAATCGGATACTCACAAAATACCTATATAGAGGTGCCGGGAGCTGGGCTCATTTCGACAGGCACAACCAGCGACGCGCTTTCGAGCTGCCCACTCCTTGAAAACAGCAGCAGCTTCTGCCGCGCGATCTCAACTTTTGGCGGTCCAACACGCTTTGGCGTGTATATGCTGGTTATTATTGGGCTCATTGTGGGGCTTAAAAAAGGAGCACGATCTGAAAAAAACTACCTTGCGTGGCGCGTGGGGCTCTCACTCTGCGTTCTAGCCGCTATTCTCACCTTCTCTCGATCAGTTTGGATTGGGCTCCTTACTATGATTTGCACATGGAGCTTAATTAAGTGGGGCCGCAAAGCCCTGGCAGTTGGCATTATTAGTTTGGTGGCCATTGGAGCAATTGGCATTTTTGCACTTTCTATAAAGGACACGCCCATGCATCAAAATCCTCTTAAAAGCATTTTGACCCGTTCTGGCTCAAGCTCGAAACACCTTGAATATGCCCGTAATGGTATAACGGCTCTTATTCAAAACCCACTGGGACGTGGGGTCGGAACCGTGGGTCCTGCGGCCGATCGCTATACTCCGTTTTTAACCGAAAACTGGTTTT
>CAYHBN010000070.1:0-7189 GCA_964354865.1 uncultured Candidatus Peribacteria bacterium | reverse complement strand
CTTGCTTTCGTAAACCTTTTTCGCTGCGTGCGAAGATTGTCATGTACATACCAAATTGAAAGAATTTTTCTTCACCGCGCTGCAACTGTGTTCGAAGATCTTCAGCATCTTGCAACGCCGTTTCGATTCCAGGATCGCGCACATTCCCCTTTTCAGAATCAATACGAATCTGAGACTGCATCTGAGCAACTTTTCGCTTAAGCACCTTCATTATCGACGCTGAGTCGATTGGATAAATAAAGTGAGTAACGTCGATCGTTGCATCGATATTTATGAGCGGGCTAAGCCAGTTTGTATCTAAATAACGAGGATACGTAAAAACAACCAAAGTCTTGGCATACATGCCAGAAACCTTCATGCTTTCGTAAGCGATATCCATCGACGAAGGCGCTATTAAGTCTCGTACACTCGCCAATCCTTCTTGAAATATTTTTTCGGCATCTAAAATTTGTTTTCGCTCTTCTGCAGACAATGGCCCAGCAGTGTCAGCTGTTTTTTCTGAAATGTTTTTACCCGCTACTTCACCAGCCTTTTGGGCATCGGCTTTTGCTTTATTACCTGCAACGTGAGAATCCCACTGATCTTTCAGTGACTGCAAAAAACCTTTTTTAACTGCAGGAGTTTTTGAGGTATCTACCTTTGATGCATCAACTTTCGGCGCCTCTTGCGTGAGTGACGCAATTTTCTGTGCAACCGACTCAGTAGACTTCGCATCGCTGGGCTGTGATTTCTCAACAATCTGCGAGGTCGTCGTAGATAAAACCGGTTCAGATGATACTGAAGACGAGGCAACGACAGGAGTTACCGCCACTGCCGTTTGAAGAGCAGCTGTTGTTGTGTTTTGTGTTTGTGTTTCTGCCATAATTAATCTGATTAGTATACCTGAAAATGACAAATAAATAAAGACTGCTCAGCCGTTGTATTTTCGTGAAGCAAAATTCGCCAAAGCCAAAGTAGCTATTTTATGTTATAATTAAGATGTGGATATTAAAAAATTAAAAAATCCGCTCGAAAACCCAGAGGTTCATCACAAGATACTGCTTTTTTGGCTAACAATGATTATCAGCGTGCTCATTACGCGCCTTGCAGTGCTCGTGCATAATCCTAATCCGGTATTCTTCAACTTTGAGCTTCACCACTTCGATTACGGAATTATGTGTCTTTTAATAAATACATTTTTAATGATATTTGGTATCAAGCACGATGCACTTCACATTACGCTTGCAGGATTCGCAACGGGAATGATTGTCGATGATTATTGGTTTATTAGAAAAAGCGTCGTCGAGAATGATGCAATTCAAATGCAACTCTATAACGCAACATTACCCGCGGCACTCATTTTTGCAACTCTCGCAACACTATGCATTTTGTATATCAATGGGCGAAAAAATAAAAAACTGAAAGCATTTGCGGAATCGATGAAAAAACAGTTCATGAACGGAATTGAGAAAAAACTTTCACCAAAAACAGTTTCTGAAGAAGGAAACAAATGACCCCGTAGGTACGGATTGCAACTGCATAAATTTTGTCTGATGGGTGCGGTGAATCTAGTTGTTTTGGGCTTGTCACATACTCGTTATATATGTTTAACCTCAAATTCGATGTGGCATTTTTGACTAAAAATCCTTAAACTGTGTGCGATTTAATTTTCGACACTATGCCAAGAAAAACAACCATTTCAAAAAAAGGAAGCGACGACGAAACTCCTAAGAAAAAGAAAAATGAAGACACAGAAACAGGACAACTAGCTGAAGAAACAACTCCGGTAACTGGGCAAACAGGAGGCAAAGAACCACCGGTTCAGGCAGAAATTGTCTCAAATGCAGGTGCCTTCGACATGCGAGAAGTAACAAAAGAGATGGAGGAAAGCTACCTCGACTACGCGATGAGCGTTATTGTTTCACGTGCATTGCCCGATGTTCGTGATGGTCTTAAACCGGTTCACCGCCGCATTTTGTACGCTATGCATGAGTTGGGCTTAGGCTCGAGTGCGAAATTCCGCAAATCAGCTGCCGTTGTCGGAGATGTGTTGGGTAAGTACCATCCTCATGGAGATTCTGCCGTTTATGATTCAATGGCTCGTATGGCTCAAGACTTTGCCATGCGTTACCAGCTTGTACATGGCCAAGGAAACTTTGGTTCGATTGATGGAGATGCACCAGCAGCCATGCGTTATACCGAGGCAAAATTAAAGAAACTTGCCGAAGAGATGCTTGCCGATATCGAAAAAGAAACAGTGGATTTTAAAGACAACTACGATGCGACACGTCAAGAACCCGTTGTTCTTCCTACCAAGGTTCCACAATTACTCCTTAATGGAGTTAATGGTATTGCCGTTGGTATGGCAACCTCGATTCCACCACATAATCTTACGGAACTTGTCGATGGCATTAATCACCTCGCAGATAACCCAGAAGCTTCTGTCGAAGATTTGATGGAGTTCATTAAAGGACCTGATTTTCCTACTGCAGGTATTATTTACGATGTGAATGCGATTAAAGCTATGTACTTGAACGGTCGCGGAGGAATTGTCATGCGGTCAAAAACAGATATCGTTGAACGAAAAAATGGGCGCTTCGATATTATGGTAACCGAGATTCCATATCAGGTTAATAAATCGGTACTCATTCAAAAAATGGCCGAGTTGGTACAAGAAAAGAAAATTGTGGGTATTAGTGACATTCGAGACCAATCATCACGTCATGGAATCGAAGTTGTTATAGAACTCAAAAAAGACGCATTCCCAAAGAAAATCCTCAATCAGTTATTTAAAATGACTGATTTACAGACGAACTTTAACATGAATATGATTGCGCTCGTAGATGGCATTCAGCCACGTTTGTTGAACTTGAAACAAGTTCTTGAATATTTCATCGAGCACAGAAAAATCACTATTACACGCCGAACTCAGTACGAATTGAAAATTGCAAAGGCACGTGCTCACATTCTAGAAGGATTAAAAATCGCGCTCGATAATATAGATGAGGTCATTGAAACAATTCGAAAATCTGAGACGAAAGAAATTGCACACGCTGCATTAATGAAGAAGTTCAAATTATCTGAGCTTCAAGCTTCTGCAATTCTAGAAATGAGATTACAAACATTGGCTGGTCTTGAGCAAAAGAAAATAGAAGAAGAGTTGAAAGAGAAACTTGCTTTGATCGATGAACTCGAAGGAATATTGAAAGATACAAAAAAAATTCTCAAAATAATGAAAGACGAGCTTGCTGCTCTTAAGAAAAACTTCGGTGATGAACGAAGAACTCAAATTGTTACACACGCCGTTGGAGAAATTTCGGCTAAAGACACGATTCCTAACGAAGCGATGGTTGTTGTAATTACACGTGAAAATTATGTGAAACGTATGCCTCCTTCTACATTCCGCACGCAACATCGTGGCGGAAAAGGCGTTATTGGAATGACAACGAAAGAAGAAGATGAAATTAAGATTGTATGCAACTCACATAATCACGATGAACTGCTTTACTTTACTAATAAAGGACGAGTGTTCAAGTTACCGGTCTTCGAAGTGCCACAAACAGCACGAACAGCTAAAGGAGCTGCGATGGTAAACCTATTACAATTACAAGATGGTGAAGTAGTGACTGCTCTTCTTAATATTTCAGAGAAATTCACCGGTAAATATCTCTTTATGGCTACTCGCAAAGGCACCATTAAGAAAACCCCCGTAGAAGATTTTTCAAATGTACGCCGAAGTGGTCTTATCGCAATTAAACTTCGTGAAGACGATTCACTCGAGTGGGTTCGCGAAGTAAACGATAAAGAGGCAATTTTCATGTGTACTTCAAGTGGAAAATCAATTCACTTTAACCAAGAAGAGGCACGCCCAATGGGACGACCTTCAATGGGAGTTCGAGGTATTCGCGTTAAAGATGGTGATGTATGTGTCGATATGGATGTTATTCGAAACCCTGAAGAAGAAGTTTTGATTGTTATGCAAAACGGACTTGGAAAATCTACAAAAGTTTCAAACTATCGATTACAGGGTCGTGGAGGTTCAGGAGTAAAAACGGCGAAAGTAACGGCAAAAACAGGAAAAGTTGTCGGTGCCAAAGTAATGCACGATAAACTTGATGGAGATTTGATGATGATTTCGAAGATGGGACAAGTAATTCGATTAAATTTGAAAGATATTCCTTCGCAAGGACGCGACACTCAAGGTGTATACCTTATGAGACTACCTACCGATGACAAAATCGCATCTGTTTCACTCATTCAAACTGAAGTTCTCTCCGATGAACAAATCGCAGAAAACGAAGCAAAAGCGAAGCAATCAGCTCTGGTTTAGAGAGTGACATCTTCACATACTTCGATAAAAAATCTATGAAAAAGCAACTTTTCACTTATCTCACTATCGGCTTGTTGCTGCTTAATGTAGAAATTGCGCAAGCAGTGAATGATTTGGTGCTGCCTCCAAACAACATTAGAGTATCATCTCAAAACTTATTAGAAGGTAAAACAGTGCGCGTCTATGCAACGGTACAGAATGTAGGAATAAAAGACTTACTCGGATACGTTCGTTTTTTCGATAATGAAAAACAAGTAAGCGGAGATCAACCTATTTCGGTGGTTGCTCTAAAAGACGATACTGTTTTTATTGATTGGACACCTTCATCAGGTGAACACACACTGGCAGTTAGAATTTATCCCTTCGATAAATCTGAAGATAATCCTGCAAATAATGTAACATCTAAACAAGTTGGAGTTTTAAGTGATACTGACCGAGATAGTATATCTAATGATGTTGATACCGATGACGACAACGATACTCACCTAGATACACAAGATACATTTCCCCTCGACAAATCAGAGTGGGTAGATTCAGACGGAGACGGCATGGGAGATAATAAAGACCCAGATGACGACAACGACACGGTTATCGATTCGCAAGATGCAATACCACTTAATGCAAGTGAAACGCTTGATACCGACCATGATGGCATAGGTAATAATGCCGATGCAGACGATGATAACGATGGGCTCAATGACATTGAAGAATTATCAAAAGGCACCGATCAGCTTAAGATAGATACTGATAACGACGGCGCAAACGACAAAGAAGACGCTTTTCCTTTAGACCCTACTCAAACTCGCGATTACGATCGCGATGGGGTGAGCGACGAAAAAGACCTCGATGCAGATAACGACGGAATTCCAAAAGAATTAGACAAAAATGATTCAAATGAAGGCCCATTAATTAAAATAACTTCTGAAGACGAAAAACCAGCAAGGTTTATTGTGTATCCCGATGAAATAGTCATTTTTGATAGTGGAAAGTCGGTAGACAAAGACGGAACCGTGGCAAATACTTCTTGGCAAGTTGAAAGCCAAAAATACGAAGGGCAAAAAGTAAAAACTACCTTTAGAACCCTTGGTGAAAAGAAAGTAACGGCAACGGTAACCGATGATAAAGGAGAATCACGCGAAAAGACTTTTACCGTCTATGTAATACCTACATCTACACCTTATTGGGTAAGCTTTATTCTCTTAATTATCCTATCTCTTGCAATTTGGGGTATTTGGACCTATAGTAGGCGCCGCAAACATAGTAAGAAACGTAACTAATTATCCTTATATGAAGACCGATACACATCCAAAATATTTCGCAGGGTCAACCATTACATGTTCATGTGGAAACGTGATGACCGTTGGTTCTACACGTGAAACACTTAAAACTGAACTTTGTTCTGCTTGCCATCCTTTTTATACTGGCAAACACAAACTTATCGATACCGCTGGTCGTGTAGATAAATTTAAGGCTAAACAGACCCTTGCTGCAGAGAAAAAAGAGGCTGTTGCTGCTCGCAAGACTGCTAAAAAGACAAAGAATCAATACGTAGAGAAGCAGGTTCCACAAGAGGTTATAGAGAAGGCTATGAAAGAAGCCGCATAAGCTATTTACATTACAATTGAGGGCGCATGAGAAATCTTGCGCTCTTTTTTATTATTTGCTTGCACACACGGCTACTGCCGATCTAATATGCGCATATGTCAAATACCTTCGGAAAACTATTTACCATCACAACGTTAGGAGAGTCTCACGGAGCGGCACTCGGCTGTATTGTTGATGGGTGCCCAGCTAATTTAGAAATCTCAATAGAAGCGATTCAAGTAGAACTTAATCGCCGCAGACCGGGACAATCAGAGATGACTACCGCGCGCAAAGAGGCCGATGAAGTCGAAATACTTTCGGGGATTTTTGAAGGAAAAACGCTTGGCACACCTATTGCGATGATTGTGCGAAATACTGACCAACGATCAAAAGACTATTCCGAAATTAAAGATATTTATCGCCCTGGTCACGCCGATTTTACATGGCAGATGAAGTTTGGCGTGCGTGATTACCGCGGTGGAGGGCGCTCATCTGGGCGCGAAACGGTTGGGCGCGTGCTGGGTGGAGCCATTGCAAAACAGTACTTACAAGTAAAAGGAGTTTCTATTCTTGCCTTTGCAAAACAGGTTGGCCCGATTGTTGGCGAAGTTATTGATACTAATTTTATTGAGAAAAATCCTCTTCGTGCTGCTGACCCGAAAAAGGCAAAAGAAATGGAAGACTACGTATTGAAAGTTAAAGAAGAGGGAGACTCGGTTGGCGGAATCGTTGAAATTAGAATTCAAAATTGCCCAATTGGATTAGGTGAGCCTGTCTTTGATAAACTGAACGCCGATTTAGCGAAAGCGCTTTTTTCTATTCCAACAGTCAAAGGGGTTGAATTTGGCGCGGGATTTGGAGTCGCAGAGAAACTAGGCTCAGAGAACAACGATACGTTTGAAAAAGGTACTGATGGAGCACTGCACTCATCAAAAAATGATGCGGGTGGCATTTCGGGTGGGATTTCAAACGGCGAAGATATCGTAATTAGAGTTGCGGTTAAACCACCTTCGAGCATCTCAAAAATCCAAAAAACTGTCGATTCACAGGGGAATGCAGTGGATTTATCGGTGAAAGGACGACATGACCCGTGCATAATCCCCCGCTTTATACCGGTTGCTGAAAGTATGGTTGCGCTGGTTTTAGCTGACCACTTTCTCATTGCTCATCCTTTGCAAAAGTAGCGATTAGTGGTATAATAGTAATAAGAATAAATACTTAATACTTTATATATGAGTGGAGGAGGCGCAGAAACAGGAGGAAAAAGACCAGGAGCATTACGCAAATGGTGGAATG
>CAYHBN010000069.1:0-7375 GCA_964354865.1 uncultured Candidatus Peribacteria bacterium | reverse complement strand
GCAAAATACGTGTGAGAAGGATTCAATGCAACTGCCAAGTAATAAGCACTGATTTTTATCTTGACGAGAAGCCAGGGGCTCGACTATAGTACGCGGGCTATGCCAATCAAACCTGCTGCCAAAAAAGCCTACCGTCAATCAGAAAAGCACCGCCATGCAAATCGCGTGCTGAAGGAGGCAATGAAGAAAGATATTAAAGAAATAACCAAGCTTGTAGCTGCGAAGAAATTCGATGAAGCTGCAAAAATGCTTCCTGAAGTTCACCAAGTTATCGACAAAGTTGCTCAAAAGAACCTCATTCATAAAAAGAATGCGGGACACAAAAAATCGAGCCTTGCGAAGATGGTCAGCCCAAAGAAATAGGCCAGACACGAGCACAGCGGTCTCGTAAGACATGACACTGCTGTGTCAAGTGTCCTGTACCCTGTCACACTCAGACATTTAAAATCGCCCCAGTGATGGAGCGATTTTTTTGTACATATTTCCCATCTATCAAATCTAACTCATCTCTTCCTTCTGGCTTAGCATTCGCCCGACTCATTGCCAAGACACTCCCATTTTTTGTCACTTTCATCGAGTCGAATCATAAAAGGTATACCAAAAGCATTTACACGAACCGTTTCAATAATTTGATTCTTAAAACGAGGAGTATCACAGGCTCCTGTTAAACCAACTGTAGGGTTGCTCTTCAACTCCACAACAAAGGTCTCAACATCATTGAAAAGATTTTTTTTCGCAGATTTAAAGGAAAAATATCCACCTGAGAGAGCAGATGCGGTAGTGAGTCCCGCCCCAAAGGTGCTCGCATCTTTTGTTTCGAGCAAGACCTTTAAAGCAGTATCAATTGAGGCATTCTCATTCGAAAGTGTCACTTGCTTAAGCATGTCGCCACAACCCACTTCTTTAAATGAATCGGCCTTTGAGTCAGTGACAAGCACAATTTTTGCATAATTTTGAACCTCGGGCGCAGGAATTTGAGCTGTAGAAGTCGGCTCCGATACGGCTCCACAGCCTGTTAAAAGCAAAATTCCAATCAGACTACCGACGAAAAGTGAGTTTTGAAGCTGTTTCATGCCTTCATTATAGGCCTAATAAGCCAAAAAGGCCTCTTTGCTATTGCTTTTTTTGCATATTATGGTTTAAATTATGATCTCCCACGTATTACAGGTGAATCCGAAGAACGCTGTAACAAATTTCTTGCCCGCCTGTATCATAGTACGTGAACAACATCACATGGCACTTATCACCGAAACGGTCGCTGAGTACACTCGTTACTACGAAGAGTACAAACAAGCGATCTACAACTACATTCTGTATCGAGTCGGATACAACCGAGATACTGCAGAAGACCTAACGTCTGATGTATTTGTTAAAGCCTTCGAAAATTTTGATAAGTTCGACCGAAAACGTTCATTCAAAACATGGATCTACACGATTGCGCATAATCATCTCATTAATCATCTGACCGGCATTAAACCCGTTGTGCAACTCGATGACACCCTTGCGGCGAATCTCGAAGCACAGACAGAACATTACGGAGACGCTCTCGACCATCAAATGGTCATGAGCAATATAACCGCACTCATGGCAGATCTACCAGAAGCAACACGTGAATTACTCACCCTACGCTTCGTCAATGACCTCTCTAATACCGAGATATCAGAAGTTCTCGGAAAAGATGAGGGCGCAATACGCACAGGACTCTCTCGCGCGATTGCTGCACTACGCAATAAATATACCGAACACCTCAGTACAAGAAACCAACCAACCCCTACCAATGAATCCAACTAATTTACCACTAACGGAGCAAGAGTTTGAAAAGCAGCTGGAGTCACTCCCACGCTTTCAAATGAGCGCACGCGGCGATGAGCTGTTCTACAGCAAACTCAACGCAATGATCGCTACAAAGCGAACAGAGCGCTATGCAACAGAAGATGCAAAGGCACCAACCGCATGGTTTGGGTTCCGCAGATTTGCATTCTCATTTGGGCTTGGACTCTTTGCGGTAACCGCAAGTTTTACAGGACTTAGTTATAGAGATTCCGTGACCTATGGCTCACTCCTTTACCCTGTTAAGCAAACCGCAGAACAGGTAGAAGGATTTGCTGCATTTACCACAACTCAAAAAGTGAACACTGAACTTCGTTTCGCCGATCGTCGTCTTAATGAAGGATGGGAAATTGTGAAAACAACGGGAGAAAAAGGCGCATGGTTGATTCAAACCGCCTATGCTGCTGGTCCTGTTACCTCTGATTCTGCAAAATCACAAAACCTCAAACACACGCTTTCAGCTATGAATATGCATGTGAACAATGCAAGCCGCATTGTTGAGTCAAAAGCACTTGATGCAAACGAGGCTGTTACCTTACTCGATACCATTACAAAACGAGCCGATGAACAAGTCGCAAGTTTGAAAAAAATGCGAGAACAGGCTTCGGTAGAGAACAAACTCGCCGTTCATATGGCCGCATCGAGCGAAGAGAGATACCTTGTTAAATTGATTGTTGCTCGCGAAGACATTCGCGAAGTTGCAGAGAAACAGGGCAAAAATACGCGTGTACAACTTGCACAGTTCTCAACCCTTATGCCAAACCTTGCCGCGTCTGGTAGCGATACCACAAACGGATTTACCGCACGAGAAGCAACGAACATGCAAGCTGCTCGTTCTGCCCTTTCATTGCTCGAAGAAAAAACAAAACTGTTGCCCCGCAATGACCAGGCTCGTATGTCGGCTCGAGTTGTCGAAGCACAACGAGCGCTGAGTGAAGGCAAAACAGGTACCGCATACGGATTAAGCATCGCGCTTTCTAAACAAGTCGCCGAGGCACGAGGCGTGGTTGTGAATAATCAACCGGTTGCAAGCGTGCGAGTAAACAACACTAACGTACAAGTTACTCCACCATTATTACCAAACAATGTACGAGTTGACGGCTCAGTTACGATCAACCAACGTGGGAATGTGAATATCGCCGCTCAAAATCCTGTAAATGTACAAGCCAATCAACAACAAAGTGTCTTTGACCTCTTAGATAGAAATCCAACTGCCGATGCAGAAGTGAGCATGCCACAAGTAAACATTCAACAACAACAGGCGATTCAAGTTCAAAACAACCAGCCTGTATCTATAACACCTACTCATGTCTACATAACTCCCGATGTGAATGTTAACTTTGCACAGCCACAAGTGAACGTACAAACACCGACATCGGTACAACAACCAGCGCAACAAATATACGTACAACCATCAGTGAATGTTCAGCCACAAGTAAACGTGCAACCGCAAGCAGGAGTCTCAATCTCTCCAACGCAAACACAAGTACAAATTGATCCGAAAATCCAGTTTCAGATACAACCATTCACTCCTATAAATATCAGTCGGTAACTCCCTCATTCGTATAGAGGCCCAACACACCATCAACTTCCTCGCTCGTTGCGTCACGCACGGTCGAGGGAGTTTTAAATTCTGATCGAGAACGCGCATACTCTACTGCCACTGCATGCCATTTTTCAGGCAAAGGCTGAAACTGAAATTTCTCTTTCCACTCCTTCAATTGAGCAATATAGGCACCATCTATTTCTTCTGTATAACAGGTATGATTACCGGCTAATCCATCGACCTTAAATGCCTCATACTTACGAAGTGTGACATCGATAATATCGGGAAGTACATTAAAAAGCGGATATTTTTTTTTCGGAAAATCAAGTACCGCATATGCGATAAGGCGACTGACCGTTCCACGTAGATCTTTTCTTTTTTTTGCAGCTGGTTTGTAATCGGAGGTAAGCAAATTATGCAGACGATCTAACAATTTTGCCATAAGTGGATAACGACGACGACGGTCATCTCGTGACCGATCATTGCTATCTGAAAGCGGAATTGTACGGAGGTTAAATACAACCTTATCTAATTTTGTATCGTCTGACTCGGGTTCGCCACCTTCTTCACCTACCCGTGGTGGAAAAGCCTGGTATACCGTGTTTAACGATTTTCTCACCGTGGTATTTTTCAACTGGTGTATAACTCGCACCAATTGTTCTTCTGGGATTATTTGAGCAATCTCTTCAAGGCTAAAATACTTATCAATCTCAAGGACATAGATCACTTTTTTATCGGTAATAGGCGTTTGCTTAGAAACAGTCTGGAGTGACTGCTCAAGAATGTCGATGTCTTCGGGCCACAATAACGTAATATATTTTGATTTTACGGTTTCGCGATCTTCACCAAATCCTCCCATAATAATTGCATCGTGGTCGAAGGTAGTATCAACTTTTTCTGCGATGGATTTTACCTTTTCAATAATTTGATCAACTGTTTGAGAAGTGTCTTCATCTAAGTCATGCAACGCTAAAATAAAAGTCATTAACACAAAGTCGAAACCACGATCAGGTTTATCGATAATGAATGGCACGACATCGGTAATAAAACGACCAATGACGGCCATAGGATGATTCAAGTACGGCTCATTACCAGACTCGCGCATGCGACCCGTTGGCTGTTGATGATGCAAGGTTTTTGCAATCGCAACGGCCTGATGAATGGCATCAACTAAGCGCAAATACCTATTTCGTTGCCAGATCTGTTCTCGAGCAGCATGATCGCCGGGAAGAACATATTCAGTTTTTTTTCCCTCTCGATCGGGAACAGGCTTTGCTTTACTCTCAAGAAGCATTTGATAATAAAATCGAAGTGTCGTGATGTATTCCTTATCGTGTTTGTAATATTTTGCACGCTGACCTGCTTCAGTTGAAGTCCAATAATCCTCTGCCGTTGACCTCTCAATTTCTTGGCGTAGATCAGGCGTAGCAACAGTAGTTTCATTTTCAGATTCATCTATCTTTCCTTTAAGTGCAGCATCGACCATTAACTCTAATGCTTTTCTGTATTTTTCTGGAATTTTTTCTCCGTATGATGAAACGATTACTTTTGATTGATCAGAAGAACTATAATAGATCGCCGTCTGCCACTGTGTCTCAAGTGAAGAGATGCTAGACGTCAATTTTCTTCTCTTTTCTAATATCGATTCCCAAATACGTTGCATTCTTTCTTGATGTTCAGGTGGCAACGAATCTTTAATATTTTCAAAACGCAAATGATCTGGAATATTCATGTTTTCCTTCTCCATTTGCCAGACAAATGCTTCATCGAGGGCATCACAGGCACCGATCGAATCGTTAAGCGGATACCTCTGAATCATCTTTAAAAAATACCCAATCTGTAGATGGGCATTTTCAAGACGCCGCTCGGGAGACTCGAGGCTCTTGAGTTGATTTAAATCTTCATGCGGTGCAGCCATAATTGCTGAGTTAATACGCTAGCTATAGATAGTACAATATAACGGCTATAAATCAAGCAAATATACCAATTTACTGGATATTACCGCGAAGGGTTTTTAAGATAGCCTCATGGAACAATATCTCAGCTTATTACAAGACGTGCTCGACAACGGAGAGGAAAAAACAGACCGTACTGGTGTGGGAACGATTTCGCTCTTTGGTATGCAGCGAAAATATGATCTGCGAGAAGGTTTCCCCCTCGTGACGACGAAAAAAGTGTTATTTGATGCGGTTTTATGGGAGTTGCTGTGGTTTTTGCGTGGCTCAACTAACATTAACGATAACCTGAAAGAACACACTCCCATTTGGAATGCGTGGGCAAAAGAAGATGGCGAACTGGGCCCCGTCTATGGCTACCAGTGGCGCAGTTGGGAAAAATTTGTATGGGATGGAAATATGTGGCAACGAACACATGTTGACCAGATTCAACAATTATTACACGACATTAAAACCAACCCCGACTCTCGCCGACTTATTGTAAATGCCTGGAACGTTGCCGACATTGATCGTATGGCGCTGCCGCCATGCCACATGATGTTTCAGTTTTATGTAGTTAATGGCCGACTTGACTGTCAGTTGTACCAACGCAGTGCAGACCTTGCTCTTGGCGTGCCTTTTAATATTGCGAGTTACGCAACGCTTATGCATATGGTCGCGCAAGAGTGTAATCTCGAGGCGGGTATTTTCACCCACACGCTCGGCGATGCGCATATTTACACGAATCATATTGAAGGAGTTAAAAAACAACTCGCACGAAAACCGAAAAAATTGCCAGAACTTAGAATCGCGAAAAAACCTTTTTGGGAGCTGCAGTTCTCGGACTTTGAAATGATTGGGTACGAACACGACGCTTTTATTAAATTCCCTGTTGCTGTCTAATTAATTACATATGAAGTTTTCTATCATTGCTGCCGTAGATTCTAAAAATGGCATTGGCATAAAAAACCGACTGCCATGGAGCATTCCCGAAGATCTCGACTATTTCAATAAACTCACCACGGGCAACGGACGAAACGTGGTTATTATGGGAAAAAAAACCTGGGAGTCGTTGCCAGAAAAATACCGCCCGCTGCCTAAGCGAACAAATTTTATACTCACAAGAGATACTGACTACAAGGCAAAAGGAGGCATTATTTCAACAAGTCTCGACGACGCATTTGAGCGTTCACTCTCTCACCACCCCGACCAGGTTTTCGTTATCGGTGGCGCAAATGTTTACGAACAAGCACTAGCAGATTCTCGCTGTGCGTTGGTGTACCTCACCGAAGTTGAAGGCGACCACGGCTGCGATGCTTTTTTTCCTAAAATCGACGAAACAATTTTCGAGAAAGTGTTTGAATCGAAACCACGAACCGTGAATGGCGAAACGTATCGGTTTGTGAAATACCGGCGCAAAGATTAATTATTTTTTTCTCATCAACCTGATTATGCGATCTGTCTCTTTCTGAGCCTGTTTTGTGTATGAACCTAAAAATCCTGCGGCGTCTTTGAACATACAAATAAACGCCGCTTTATCTTTTTGAGTTATGGACAGGTTAAGTTCATCGATCGCACTTCGGTATGCCTGTACTGCGCGAGCAGTACTTGGATTCTCAATTTCAATATCGGCATACAATTCAGGTGACTGACTCAAAATACGGCCAACCATAGCCAAGCGAAGGCTGTAAATGGGGCTCGCGAATGCACGCGTGTTCTTCACGCTGCTCCCCAGTTTTTTGAGTGCCATGCCGCTCGCGATCGCAGAAAAGTGCGTGATGCCTTGAATAACGGCCATGCATTCGTCATGATCTTTCGCCGTTGTTTTTTTCACGAGCGCACCGTGGCTTTTCAAAAACGCGAGAAGCCATTTTGCGCGGACACCAGCCTTGAAGGGACAGTACGCAATCACTTGTCCCGTCATATCGGCGATCATCGAAGGGCCAAACATCGGGTGTAGACCTATCATTTCTAAATCCTTTCGACCACAATCAATAAACGTTTTTTCAATCGGCAGTTTAATCGACGTGATATCGGTCACAAGACTGCCTGGCTTTGCATACTT
>CAYHBN010000068.1:0-7394 GCA_964354865.1 uncultured Candidatus Peribacteria bacterium | reverse complement strand
AGAAAAATGATTCGCGATTAAGTCGGTCAAAACGACCAGCCAACTCTTTCACCATTCCCTTAAATTCTTCAGCCGAAGCGGGATCTTTTTCGGGGCTCAGGGTAGGCAAAATTTCGAGGAGCTCTTTCACGTCACGGTCGGCAGTCTCCCAATCTTTTACAAGTGTCTGTAGATTTTTTAACTCTTGAGAAACGCTTTTCGCGCGATTCTGGTCACTCCAAAAAGTCGGCTCACTGGTCATCTCTTCGAGCTCGCCGATGCGCTGTTTTTTCTGCGGAAGATTGAGAACTTTTATGCCCTTTGAAAGTGCGAGCTGTATTTCTTCGAGTTGTGGTTTGTAGTCGATCATCGCGGGATATAATAGCGGTTAAGTTGTGGGTTTCAAAAAGGATCTCAGAAGTTCTTTATTCACTCCGCCAAGCAAACACAAACACGTTCCAAATACGATTCCGCCAAACGGGAGCATCACAAACAAACTTGCGCTGTGAAGTAACGGTGAAGCAAGCGGGAGTGCATATACAAGTGCGACGTGCATGACGGCTGCTGAAACTCCAATTTTTGATAGAAATTTAAAGTCCCAAATATTTTTAATTTTTGCGTACTTGTGCGCCAGTACATTGAGTGAAATAAACATCACTACCTCTGTCGTAACGGCGGCGATTGAAGCGCCAATAAATCCGTAACGCGGCGAAAGAGTAAAGTTTAGAATCACATTCACGAGCAGTCCAATCGCATTAGCTTTAAGCACTTGTTTTTGCATTCCCTTAGCCACTAAGACGTAACTAAAGACGATATGCAGAAAAGTGAAAGCGGTTGCTGCGAGCAAAATTTTCATCGCGAAATCGGAGCCGTACTGAATGCTCCCATCGGCAAGTTTGCGCGTTAAAAAATCGGGGCTGCTGACTGCGGCAGTGAGTTCCCATGAGAGCGCGTTGCCACCGGCAAATGTAGGGATTCCAAGGAGCGCAAGTGCGTTCAAACTATAGCGAATAATCTTTGAGGCCTTTTCAGTATTGCCCTGTACCGCTCTTGTTAACTCGGGCAAGACCGAGTTCATAAAATAGTGAGGAATGATTTGCAAAATCTCGAGAAGGCGCATCGGAACCCCATAAAATCCTATTTGAACCTGCATATTGTAGAGCGACATAACAATCGTCCCCATGCGGAAATACATTGATCCAAGCATGAGCGCCATGCCGTAGGGGAGAGCCTCGGGAAGTAGTTTCTTCCAAAAAGAAAAGTCTACATGATACCTAATAAGATTTCGTTTTCGTGCGGCAAAAAAAGTGATTACGAGTGTAAAAAGCCCACCAACAATCCACGAGACAAGTAGATGATGAAACCCTATTTCGGGAGCATTCGGATACCACAACAAAATAACCGCAAGAATATAGGCAACCGTCACTATTTTGCCTATGGTAAGGGCAATCGAAGCCCATACCATGCGAAGTTGGTACTGCAAAATCGACGACATGGTTCCTGCAATAAGTGTGATAACGGTGGCAATGGCAACAATGAGAACACCTGTCGGGATAGGAGTTCCGGTATACGCAGGAATCGCCATCGCCACAACCCAGCCAAGCCCCAAAGACAGTACTGCCAAAACAGTACGTATCGAAAGAATGTTTCCTAAAATCCTTTCAACCCCCTCTTTTCCATCTCTTCCCGCTGACACTTCTAACGCTTCTGCTTTCGCCATTTCTCTCACGGCGATTGTAAACAAGCCGAAATCAGCCACTATCGCAAACAGTGCCGTGAAGTCGTAAATGGTTGTGTACTGCCCGTATTCGGTCGGCGTTAAGTAGTTAGTAATGTACTTAATCGAGATAACACCCAAAATCGCAGTCACGAGTTTTCCAACAATCTGCCATAGTGTATTTGATGCAATTTTTCGAGCGAGAGACATGTGAGGGCAGAGGGTTTAGAAGCGAATAGAGGAGAAAGAGGGGATGGTAATTATTTTGATTTAGCCTTGATGTAATTTTCAAGGGCCGAGAACGTCGAATACCAATTCCGTCCTCGTTTATAGGCATCTATCCGACCCTCCTTTGCCAGTTTTCCCAAATACGCGGCAGAGTATGGTGTTTTTATTGCCAACTCGACAAGGCGTAATGATGGTTCTTTTTCAGATGAAGGAGTGAGTACATCGAGATAAGAATGCAAAGATCGCAGCACCGCTTGGGCAACCAAGCGAACGAGCATCGCGTATTTTCCTGCATCGGCCAGTCGAAGTGCCTGATAATATCGATGCCTATCTGTTTTCTGAATGATACCGATGGGGAACCCGTGTCTCAATAAAAAAATGTTCATCAAAAGCCTACCAGTTCTTCCATTCCCGTCTTCGAAAGGGTGAATATGCACAAATTTGTGGTGAAGGATCGTTGCGAATTCAATCACGTTCATTTTCCCTTCGTTATCATGAGCCCACAAAACAAGCTCATTCATTTTCATAGGAACTTCTGTTGGCAATGGAGGCTTATGCTCGGTTCCACTTATAAATACCTCAATTGTTCTGTACCTACCCGCTTTGTCTCTATCGATATCTTGAATAATAAGAGAGTGAAGTTCTCTGATAGTCCGTTCCGAGAAGGTAACGTGAGAATCCTGTTCGACAATTTCATATAAAAAATCCAACGCTTCTTTGTGATTCTTCGCTTCGAGTGCGTCTTTTAAGGGCTTTCCCTTGACCGTAAGCCCCTCTTGAACCACCCAATATGTTTCTTTGAGTGTTAAAGAATTCCCCTCTATTGCATTTGAGTTATATGTCATCTCGACCTCAAAACGCTCCTTCAGTTTTAGAAGCATCGAAGTTGAAATCGGGCGTAATAAATTAAGCTTCTTTAGATTTGTCTCAAGAGATGCAAGTAAGCCCTTAGGCATCAATAGGGGTTGGATAGGCATGAATCAATTATATCCAACCAATCACCGTTTAGCAATAAAACCTTATTCCCTCACAAATTTACTAAAAAGATCACCGCGCTCGATGTAATTTTTAAACAAACCAAAGCTGGCACACGCGGGGGAGAGAAGTACCACATCACCAGATACAGCAGTGAGTTTTGCGACCATAAATGCCTCCATATAATTCTCAGCCAAGATAATTTCGAGAGGCGCCGTTCGGCCTACACATGCAACATCGAGTGCTTTTTCAATTTTAGAGCTCGTTTGCCCCATTAGAACCACTCTTTTCACATTTGCGTTATTCGCGATTTCTTGCGCAAGAGAATTAAAATCGAGATTTTTGTCTGAGCCACCTAGAATAACGGTGATTGGTTGTGTGAAACTTTTTATCGCCGCAATGGTGGTTGAAGGATTTGTCGAAGCAGAGTCATTATAAAACTTCACCCCGTCTTTTTCTACAATAAATTGGAGTCGATGCGGGAGCCCTTTCCACGTTTTTATCACATGTGAAATCGCTGATTCACTCACCCCAACACAACGCGCTGCGGCCGCCGCCATAGAAATATTTTTAAGATTATGAGCGCCGGGCAACTGAGTATCAGTAACTTTTTCGTCGCTACTTTTTACAAAAACCACCTTCGCCTTCGTCGCTGTTTCAAATCCCATACTAATCTCGTTTTCGGCGTCAATAAGAGCAAAATCGCCCAACTTCTGAAACGTAACAACGTTTTTTTTCGCATCATAATATTCCTGCAAACTGCCATGCTGATCTTGATGATCATCAGTAATTCCCAGCACTACTGCCACGTGCGGACTCACCGCTAAATCTTGTAATTGAAAACTCGAAAGCTCCAACACAACTAAATCATCTTTCGTGACGTCGGCCAAAAAATCAGTAGGCGGAACACCAATATTCCCGCCCAAAAACACGCGCTTTCCCGGGTGATTAAGTTTAAAATCCTCTGTAATCATCTCTGTCAGTAGCGATGACGTCGTACCTTTCCCCTTCGTACCGGTCACACCAATAATTTTTGCCGGGCACTTTTCAAAAAAGAACCTCGTCACGCTTGATAATTTGGATTCAAGCCCGTGCAACTCAGGTCTTGTATACGCGACCCCGGGGCTTCTAAAGATAAAGTCGAAATCTGCAAGGTTTTTAAACGCATCAAGGCCAAGTCTCGAAGGCGCCCAACAAAATTCCTTCGGCAACTCAGCGAGCTTCTCGTCACAAATTGTTATGTCTTTTTCGCCCTGAGAATAAAGGTATCGCGCAATCGATTTCCCCTCAACCCCTAGCCCTAATATGGCAATTCGCATGGGCGCATACTACCACCCCCCGCTTGAAAAAAGGAGCAAAAAATGGTATCATGCTATGAACTGTTATCTTAATTTATTACTTAACACACAAACACAATGGCTGAACCACTAAGACCTAAGGCTGCCGCGCCTAGCGATACGGATCGAAATATCGTTAAACCACCAATAAATCCTGACTTAGACAGCGGTGAATCTCTGGATATTGGCCCAATTGAAACTCGAGCCGCCGCTGAAGCCGCTAAAGGAGAAAGGGGGTTGGCATTTGCAAACAAAGCAAATACCAACGATAAACTTTGGACGGTTTCCCTAGATTCAACTGATGAAGTGATTGCGACCAACGCAGCTACAGAAGCAGCAATTAGGGCAAAGGGCCCCAAGAGGTATTCAGACAACGCCGAAGGCCGCGCAAAAGCAAAAGCAGATTCTGAAGCTCGCAAAGAGCAAATCCGAAAAGAAATGCTCAAAAACGGTGAAGTTGCTCGTTAACAAAGCTTTCTCGCTCAACATTGTGTATAATGGTTCTACAATATTATGTCAGATGAAAAATTAGAGGATTGGATTGCAAAAACTCTCGGAGGTTCAAGTGAATCGGAAACGGTTGCTACGACCCCCCACACAGTACATCCCCCTCACACAAAAAACGTGGATGAGAAAAGGCATGCGCCCGCTCAAATTCACAACGAAAAAAACTTTGTTAAGCGTGCGATCGGCTCCACCCACGGTGGTCGTCATCCCGCAGCTAAGCAAAATCACCTTGCAGCTAAGCCGCCCCACCCTCATCACAAAGGCAAACCCGGCGCACTACGCTGTATTCCTCTTGGAGGACTCGATGAAGTCGGTAAGAACATGATGGTCTTTGAATACGAAAACGACATTGTTATCGTCGATATGGGCTTTCAGTTTCCCGAAGAAGATATGCTCGGCGTTGACTATGTCATACCCGATATTACCTACTTGAACGACAAGGCTCACAAAGTTCGCGGTATTTTAATTACACACGGTCACCTAGACCATATTGGTGCGATTCCGTACATTTTGCCAAAGCTCGGTTTTCCCCCTATTTACGGCGCGAAACTCACTATTGCATTGGTAAAAAAACGATTAGAGGAGTTTAACATGGTGAAACAGGCGAAGTTGCATGTGATCGATCCAAAAATCCCAATGAAGCTCGGCCACTTTGGCATTGATTGGTTCCGCGTGAATCACTCAATTCCCGATAGCTGTGGTGTCGTTCTTTCGACTCCCGCGGGGAAAATTGTACATACCGGTGACTTTAAATTTGATTTCACTCCGGTTTTTCAACACCCAGCCGACTACTCAAAAATCGCAGCCCTTTCGCAACAGGGGATTGCGGCACTTTTCTCAGACTCAACAAATGCCCTTAAACCAGGCAACACGGTTTCTGAAAAAAAGATCGGCTCAACACTCGATGGAATTATCGAAAACTCAAAAGGACGAATTATTATTGCAGCCTTTTCGTCCCTTATCGGACGCATTCAGTACATAGTTAACGCAGCAGCACGCAATGGCCGAAAGGTCTACATTTCGGGCCGCTCAATGTCGGACAACATTCAAATAGCACAAGAACTCGCCTATATTAAGGCACCTCCAGGGCTCATAAATCCTATTAATAAAATGGGGCGTATTAAAGATGAACATTGCCTTATTATTACAACGGGAGCGCAGGGCGAAGCCGCTTCGGCGCTTGCGCGTATGTCTCTTGACGACCATCCAAGTGTGAAAATTAAAAAAGGAGATACTATTATTCTTTCGTCTTCACCGATTCCGGGCAACGAACGTTCTATCTTTAGCGTTATTAATAATCTCGTACGCATGGGCGCAAAGGTTATCTTCAACCAAGTGATGGATGTTCATACCTCTGGGCACGCGCAACGAGAGGATTTGAAGCTCATGATTAATCTGGTCAAACCTCGATTCCTTGTACCGGTTCACGGCGAACTCTATATGCGCTACGCGCACTGCGAAATTGGCCGAGATTTGGGTATGAAAGAAGACAATACGATGATCTTAGAAAACGGCGACGTAATGGAAATTCGCGATGGAGAATGCTTTAAAACAGGCGAAAAAGTGAGCTCGAATTACGTGATGATCGACGGCAAGGGCATCGGCGATATTGGTGCCGAAATTATTATAGACAGACAAATTATGTCTGAAAACGGCGTGCTTGTTGTTGTCTTTACTGTTGACGCACAGACAAAGAAACTACTGAGAGACCCCGATATTATCACGCGTGGATTCATTTATAAGAGTGAAGCTGAGCGGCTCGTGAAAGATATGACCGACCTATCTATACGGTCATATAACGAGTCGTGCGAACGCTGTAAACCATGGAAGCGCGGCGACGTGAAAGCCTTTGTACGGGGCCAACTTGATCGTTTTACCCATAAGAAGATTGATAGACATCCACTCGTTTTGCCAATAGTTGTCGAGTTATAAAAAGAGAAATAATAGAAAAGCCGTCCTAAAGGGCGGTTTTTTTGTACCTTTTTTTATAAATAGTCACGAAATTTTGTGCACCGGGGGTGTAGACAAGGTGTTGTAATTGTTCAAAACCAACCTGTTTTGCACACCGATGTGTAAAACTTTTACCCCGCCCTAGAAATTACTTTGAACCGCTCACTGTTCAAAAGTATGGTTTTACACTTTCTTGTTCAATTCAAGTCGACAGTTGTTGATATGTTCTGCACAGAGTTTTGAACCGCTTTGAACATAATTTGAACTAGTTTTGAACGTACTTAAAAAAAACTACAGGTTAAGGATTCTAGGGGATCGTACTGTCGAGGATTGTCTATTGCTTAAGTAGAGCTAAAAAAATCCATAAAAACCATTCTATATGATTTCACAATGTTTTATATTAAATAACAACCCCCTATCATCATCATCAAATAAATATATTTATATTCTTTCTTATTTTCTTTAGTAAGTACTCTTGTATAATAAGCTTACTTTATGAAACTTACGTGTTCACAGAAAAATCTGAAATTCGCTTTAGACATTGTCAGCCTCGCAGTAAATAACTCATCAACACTTCCGGTTCTCAATAATATTTTATTAAAAGCTTCGGGTAAAAGTTTGTTTCTTTCTGCGACAAATCTTGAAATTGCAATTAATTATTCTATTCCGGCCGAAATAAAAAACGAAGGAAGCATTACTGT
>CAYHBN010000067.1:0-7502 GCA_964354865.1 uncultured Candidatus Peribacteria bacterium | reverse complement strand
AGGGAGGGGCTGAAAAAAGATGTAATGCGAGGCAACAAGGAGATTTCGAACGAGCCGTACTAAAGTAGTACGGTGAGGAGAAAACGACGAAGTTAACGAAGCAGTACACTTTTTTCAGCCCCTCCCTACAACCCCGCCAAGTTCACAAAATAGACCTTCTTATCGTCATTTACGTACAAGCGGTTGTCGGTAACATAGACGTCGCGTAATTCGCTCGTTCCGTTAAAGACATACTGTGTCTGGTACAGCGCACCGCCATTTTTCAAATCCTTTCGATAGACAACGACGCGGTTTTGCTTTGATTCGAGAATGAACAAAAATGCCATTTCTGGTGCCGTGAAAATTTTGGTAGCCTGGGTAATAGGATTTATAGGAGAGCGACGAAGTGGATAGTCTTGTTTTTGCCCCTGATACATTTGAGTAATCGTCCCGTCTTTATTAAGCACATATATATTGGAGTCAATTGCGATAGAAACGGCATTCTTTAAATCTGCATCTTGGTTGTATCCCTCGCCGACATCGAACCCTTCGCGATGGCGTTGATAACGCCAAATTTGATTACGTTCAGGGTCGAGCATGTACACTCTATTATTATACGTCGCGAAGCTGACACCTTTTTTCCACAAATTATCTTTCGTAGAAACCTCGCCAAATTTGCCAGCGATATATTCGATCATGCGACCTGACTTTGTCAGAAACAAAAGAGAACGACCATCGTCGTAGCCAGATGCAAGAATCACATTTTCAACATCGCTAATGGTTGAGGGATCTTGCAACTTATCGAGCACCATTTCGTACAATGCGTTGTACTCAAAGGTATATATTTTGTCTTTTAATCCTATTAAACCGAGTGCGCTGGCGTTTGGTCTTTTTGTTGTTAAGTCCGCAATAACGGTTGGTTCTTTAATACGTTTCACGTCGTCGAGGGCGTCGCGATATGACTGAATTTCGTCTAATACTTTCAGCGCATCAGCACGCAAAAAACGAGAGTTTAAAACCGAAAGAGCCTCTTGCTCGGCCGACGTCATAATTTCTGAAGCTTTAGGTTTGTCGTATTGCCCAACGGTGCTCGCCTCACTGATAAGGTCGCGCACATGGTTAAGTCGTGCCTGTTGTTCATTTATTAACGTGCTCTGCCCGCTCGAAGAGCGAAGCCAAAAAATACCACCTATAAGGAGTACCGCAATAACCACACCACTCACTAATAAGTGTTCCTTAGAATAGTCATTTTTTAAACGCATCTTTGAAAAAAGCTTGTCTGCGAAATTCGAAAATGACGATTTGGCCTTTGATTCTTGGGCACCGAAACGAGCCTGTAACTGCGATGCACGTGACGAAACTTTACCCGAAATCTCGGGCATATTTTTAAGTGCGTGTGCAACTTTCGCGCGTGTTTTATCGAAAATTCCTAATCGAGAAAGGGCAGAACGTGCACTTGAAATAATCGACTTTACGGGAATTTTACGTGCTACGCTATATATATGTGAGAATGCGCCTGCGAGCGAGTCGAGTACCGCTGCCGCCTTTGAGGTTGGCATCGAATCCTCTTCAAAACTACCACCATCGTCTTCTTGCTCGTCACCAAGTTCGACACTATCAATCTTCGATTTTTCCGCAGCAGCGAGAGGAGTTAAATACATGCCAAGCACCGCGAGTCTGCCAAGTACTTCACTCGCCAAAACTCCCTGCAATTCGCTGAGTGCTTGCCCCATTTCGTTAAAAGAGCCGACTGCAAATAACTTTCCAAGTTCGGTTTTTGTAACATGGCGAAGCAGTCGTGCCGTTGTTAATAAAACAATATCACCTTTTTCAAGTTGCCCATTTGCAATGTTTATAAAGACATCTGCACTGGTGTCGTCTACTAATCCCTCTGAAACAACCGAGGTGAATTTTTTTCGTACCAAGTATACCTCGGCCAAACCGCACGTTGATATATAGAGAGAGTCGCCTATAACCGCCGATACCGCGCAGTGCATATTCCCAATAAAACGCGAAGGAGCTTGTGTCTTATACTGTTGCAATACACCATTTGCCGCTTTCAGCGCCTCTTCAAAACGCTCATACCCGTCGGCTTCTAGGTGGTCGAAAAAACTTGTTCGCAGTGCGTCAAAAACCTTCTCGCCGATATCTTCTGCATCTGCTTGATTATTGGTAAGTTCAATAGCCATATACAGGCTACCAACGTGTTCGTGCTTTTGTTGAGCCAATTCGTAGGCGTATGTTTCGACAAAACTGTCGCGTCCTTTTCCTATAAAAATAAACTCCGTGGTGCCTTTAAGATTCATATTCCTGTTGATTTTAACAGATAGAAAACGGGTTAAACAAATATCTATTGACGGAACATTAAGCCGTTGAATGTATAGGGAGAGGGACGCCACTTACTGGATTGACAACCTATGATTAGCGGCAAAGTTTTCATTAGGCTTTCTTTTACTTGCTTTTTAAAAGTTATCGAGTAAAATTGCCTGGCTATGTTGACCAAACTAAAAAATCGTAAACGCCTTAGAACACACGGATTCTTGCACCGAATGGCAAGCAAAGATGGCCGTGCAGTTATTGCTAAGCGCCGTGCAAAAGGACGAGCTAAGTTATCTGTTTAAGAACACCTTTTTATGAGGTCGCTCGTTTCTGCGGTACGTCCATCGTATCGCATACAGAGAGTACTTGCTAAAGGGAGCTTACGTCGTAGCTCTCTTTTTGATGTAAAACGACTTGATAATAAGACACCTCGTGACCGCTTCTCTATAGTAGTGTCAAAAAAAGTTGGGAAAACGGCGGTTTTGCGAAATAGAATAAAGAGGAGGCTAAAAGAAGGATTGAGATTGGCGTTAAGAGAGAGAAAAATAGTAGAGGGAAAACCGTCATTCGATTATGTGATAATTGGCAAAATAACTGCTGAAACCATTGATTTCGAGCTAATAAAAGCCGAGATGCTAAAAATGATTTCATAGTAAGTTGGCTCTGGTATACTGTCGCCACTATGAATTCAAAGAAACTTATCCAATGGGCGCTGATCTTTTTTGTCGTGCTCACCGCAATGCAGTATTTTAATCGGCCAAAAACGCAAGTTGCAGATCAATTTGTAAATTCTCCCGTTGCAATCGTTCCCGCAAGTTCGAGCTTTACACAAGGGCAAGAAGTAATAATGAAGGTGACGAATAAGAGTGACAAACCACTGACTATAGAGAATAAATGTCCTGCTAATCCTCTCTCTGTACTTGTTTTTGATGGCACAACGTATCAGCCAAAAACCGCAGCAACTACATTAGATTGCGCACGATTAAGCGCAACTGAAATCGCTCCTGGAAAGACTGAACCAATCAGCTTTAAATATTGGAACAATGCGCTTTTCTCAGAACCAGGAAAATATAAAGTTGAGATGAGCTTGCCGAAGGCGAGCAGAGGCGAGGATCCGCGAGGACCACTGGCACCCGCCCCACAAGGAGACTCTACGGCGAGCACTTCAGCGACACCGGTGATTTCGACAACCGCAACTGCTTCAACTACACCTGCTGTTGCCGCAACAACAATTTCATCTCCCGAATTTGCAATCGAACAGGCAGGTTCATTCCGTATGTTCTTTAGAACCGCATTCTACCAACCACTTTTGAACGCGCTCGTCTATATTATTTCGGTACTTCCCTATCAAGATCTTGGCTTTGCAATCATCATTATTACTATTCTTATTCGATTAATTCTACTCGTACCTTCACAGCGTGCGCTTATTTCACAGCGAAAAATGCAAGCGCTCCAACCGCGTTTAGAGAAAATTAAAAAGGAGTTTCACGGAAACCAAGAAAAAATTGCACAAGAAACGATGAAACTGTGGAAAGATAATAAAGTAAATCCGTTCGGTTCATGCCTTCCACTCCTTATTCAATTCCCTTTCTTAATCGCCATTTTTTACGTTATTCAAAGTGGATTGAATCCAGATAATACCTACCAACTTTATGGCGCGCTTAAAAACTTCGATTACAATTCGATGAATACCCTTTTCTTGGGGATTTTAGAGCTCACTAAACCAAATGCATACGTGCTTCCGCTCATTGTTGGCGCACTTCAGTTTGGCCAGATGAAGTTATCTTTTGCGAAAAAAACCGAGCGCACGGCGCGAGGGCGAACAAGCTTAGAATCTGGCTTTGCCAGTTCTAAGCGCAGTGAGCTTACAAAAGAAACGAAGCCACAAATTACCGACGAAATTGCAGCGGCAAACAAATCGATGATTTATGTAATGCCGGTTATGATCGGCCTTTTCACCGCTTCTGTGCCTGCCGGTGTTGGCTTGTACTGGGCAGCTTCGACCCTCTTTGCAATCGGACAACAAATTGTTGTGAATAAAAAGGCGTAATTGAAGTCAAACCGCGCTATTTGCAAAAAACATGAAAAATGTTTAAATTAATAGCATATGGCACCTGACGAAAAACGATTCTTACAAAGCTCGGTACCCGTAGAGGATAAAGGCCAAGTACAGCTTCCCGAGTCTGGAGCGCCCGTCACGGCACTCCAGCGATTTCTGGCGCAACTTGATGAAGAAGGGACTTTAGCAGTGCCCCTTGATGTTCTTGGCAAAAACCAACTCGATGCACAACTGATTCGCGTTTTATCTCCTCTCATTGCGGCATGGAAAATTCCTGAATCACGTGACGAAATTCGAGCAAAATTACGCGGAATTGTCGTGCTAGATACAAGCGAGGCAGCAAGACATCCTCAGTATGCTGCCGATAGAGCCGCCGTCGATAAAATAAACAGAATACTGCAGGCGGCAAATGTCATGGGATTTACAGACCGCATTCGAAGTGGAGTACAGAGACAAGTACAGGCAGCAACAAAGGGGGTCATGACTGCAGATATGGCCGCCCTACTAGACACAAGCTATGGTAATTTCGTTTTTGATATTACGAGTGTAATGGAAGAGATAAACATATTGACGACCCAACAACTTGACCAAAGTATTCGCGACAAAGAAATAAAGGCGAAAATCACCGGTGTGATTCAACGAATTATTGAGGAATGGTCAAAATCCAATCACAAATCAACGATACACCTACACGTAGACAGTGGATGCAAACTAGACGCAACGATTGTTCGGAATTTCTGTACCTATATTGCTACACAACTACGAAGGCTGCCTGCCTCTAAGCCAACGGCAATAGCCCCAAAAGTGAGTATTCTCGACCAAGTTCCACAATATGGACCAGGAGTAACACCGCGCAAAATAGTAGTTGGCAAAAGCCTCATGCCAACCTTGCGACTATAGGTTTCTTGCCAAAGTTATTTCGTATGTGTAAAATCAGCGCAACATGGAACAAATAGAAGGACTCATTCAAGAAACACTCGCAGAAATTCTCAAAAATATGGGAATCCCCTTCCGCCGCTTTACGGTTGAAGCAGTCGAGCAAAAAGCACCAGGACACGATACCGTATATCGTGTAGATATCGATACCAGTGACTCTGCGTTATTGATCGGCTATCACGGAGAGAATGCATACTCATTGCAACACATTCTCAAGACTATCCTCTATAAAAAAACCAATCAGAATATTTTTGTTGTTATAGATGTTGATGGCTACAGAAAAAGACAAGAAGAGAGCGTCATTACACTTGCACACAAAAAAATAGAGGTTCTTCGCAAGACTGGCCAACGCCAGATTTTGCCACCAATGTCTCCGTTTTTCCGCCGTATTGTGCATCTTGCACTCACCGGTGGTGATTACACAGACGTTGTTTCAGAAAGCACAGGCGAGGGAGACAATCGCGCCGTGACTCTGAGTTTGAAGAGCTAATCATTTTTTTGTTATGAAAAAACTACTTGCGCTCGCGACCCTAGTATTCGCCCTCTCACCAGTATTAAACGTGCAGGCCGCTTTTGCCAAGACCATTGAATCAAGTATTCACGAATCTGAACAAGCAGCTGTGCCAACCTTTGAAGATGTTTCAGAGAATGACAAATATTTTGAAAGTGTAAAAAATGTTGCACAGAGAGGATTAATGATAGGGACACTCGACAAAAAATTTCGTGTAAATTCTTTCGTCACACGTGTTGAAGTTATCTCGGCAATCGCAAAGGCGGCTGAGCTGAAGGCTAAAAACGTAGAGACTCCCCTGTTTAGAGACATTCGAAAAAATAATCCTCTCTTCAAAGAGATTACTGCAGCGAGCGAAGAAGGAATTCTTGAGGTGTTTCCAACAAAACGAAATATGTTTAATCCCAAAGCGAAGGTAACGGGAGTACAAGCGCTCAATGCCCTTTATAAAGCCTTCGACGAAGAGGAGTTTAGCGGCGACGTAACCTTGCGCTATGACCTCGACTTTGAGTTTCCCGAGGGATGGGCATTTACCACCGATATACGTCGTGCGGTTCACGATACTGCCCTGTTGCAAAAAACCGATGGCTCACTGTACCTTGATCCAACAAAAAATCTCACTCGTGGTGACTTCGCCTCACTCTTGTATCGCTTTACTGAAAGCCGAAAAGAGGGCACTGCCTTCGGGCTTGCAAGTTGGTACGGAGATGGACTTTCGAAGCGAAAAATAAATGGAGATCGAGCAAACGAACTTGCAGGAAAATTCCTGACGGCTGCGAATAGAGATCTGCCAATGGGAACTATATTAAAAGTGACGAATCAATTTAACGGAAAATCTGTTGAGGTGGTGGTAAATGACAGTGGCCCCTATGTTGCAGGTCGGATTATTGACCTTTCCCGTTCAGGGTTTTCAGCTATTGAAAATGTGGGAACCGGAACCGCGGTAGTGAAAATTGAAGTTATTCAAAAGGCTGAGTAATATTCGCCCAAAAATCCACCGCATGTTAAACTCTTTGCGGTAAAAATTATGTATTCTTATAAACGAACTGCACTTTCTGTTGAGGTAAATAAAGCGACGAAAATGTTGCTTATTGCACTGTCAGCTATGCTGGTTTCGGTGTCGGTATACTTTTTTATATACATGAGCATAAATGCCGAAAAAGGCTCACTCGTTCGAGAAAATCAACTTCATCAAAAATCACTTGAGTCTGAAAACCGGCTTTTAAAAGAACAGGTTCTTCAATCACAATCACTCGATACCATTCAATCAAGCAACGAGGTTGAAGGAATGAAACCTTCGACAGACGAAACCTATGTAAGCCCACCGCTACCAATTGGTTCACGAAATGGAGAGACGCAACAAATTATCGACTAAAATGATCGGGAATGTGCAGAGCCTTTAGTAGCGCTGCAATTCTAACACCGAAAATACCCCGATGAATGTTAACTTTGTCGGCGGTGTTCATTTTTTCTAATAGTCGCCCTTTCAAAAATCCCTGAAGGAAAATAATTGATTCTGCGATCTGCGTATAGTGAGTTTTTTTTGAATACTGTGAATCAAGTAAAGCCTTAAATTCAGACAGTCTTCTTAACATTTCTTCGATGTGAGAGATAGAATATTGGAGTAAACTAATACGTTCCAAGTCGAAAAAAAATGAAACACTGGCTTCAACCTCTTCTTTTGAAAGAGTAATACTT
>CAYHBN010000066.1:0-7534 GCA_964354865.1 uncultured Candidatus Peribacteria bacterium | reverse complement strand
GGTGGCAACTGGTGCGTAATGTTGCTGGATCAAATATGCGGTAACCGCAATGCCTAGCCCTGAAAGTACAACGAGTGTTTTTGAAAATGAGGTTTTCATAATAAGTATATTCGCATTATAATGGCCATACTTGAATATGACAAAAAATTACTTATTTGTACACGGATATAAAGGTGCGCCAGACATTCCAGCTTGGCAGTTGTGGGCGGCAGATGAGTTACGCAAAAAAACGGGGTGTGTTACCTCTGTTCCGCAAATGCCGTACCCCGAGGCTCCTATTCTTGAGGCGTGGTTACGTGTGATATTTAGCGCGGTACATGAGTTGGATTTTCCCGAGGCGACATTTATTGGCCACTCACTTGGTGGTGTTGCAATTTTAAAGGCGCTAGAGGAGTCGGCAGAGCCCGCAGAACATGTTGTTTTGATCGGTGTTCCTTTCTCTGCTGTTAAAGAACAAATTGCGCCATTTTTTGTTGAGCCGTTGAATTTTGAGTTATTGAAGACAAAGGCAAAGAAATTTACCTTCATGTACTCGAAAGATGATCCATATGTGCCTTTTTCTCATGGTGAGGAGTATGAAAAAAAACTTGGCGGCGAGTTGATTTCTTTTGATAACAAAGGGCATTTTGAACAATTGAAAGAGTTTCCAGAATTAGTGTTCCAACTTTTTTTGTAAGAGTTTTTAAATATCGTCGTCTACATGTACGTGGATCAAATCCACCTTATTTTTTAACTTCATTATTTTTATGAAGAAATTGGTATCATTACTTTTAACACTCGCAATGAGCATGCTTGTAGCAGCACCGGCTTTTGCAAACGAAAGCGGTCGTTCAGATGACAATGGCCAGGGTCGCCCTGAACTTCGCGAAATGCGCCGTGAAAATCGCATGGAGAAAAAAGAGAAGCTTGAGGCAATGCAAAATCTTAATGCAACTCAGTTGGCATGTGTTGCGGCTGCAGTTAATGCCCGCGAAACAGCAGTTGGTACCGCATTCGACGCTTTGAATGTATCTCTTAAGTCGGCACTTGGTACTCGAAAAACAAGTTTAGCAGCTGCATGGCTTTTGACTGACGGCGCTGCACGAAGCACTGCCATAAAGGCTTCATGGAAAGCATTTAAAGATGCGAGCCGAACAGCACACAAGACTGCAAAGGTTGCAAAGAAAGATGCATGGAAAGGATTTAAAGATGCCGTTGTTGCATGTGAAGTTAACGGAATGCCTTCTGAGTCAGAAGGTGGTGACGTTTTATAAATATAGAGATATTTGTATAAAAAAATCCCGGCCTCGGTCGGGATTTTTTTGTTTCTCTATTTTTTTACCGCCAGCCATCGTTTTTCAACCGCGCCCCAGTTTACGTTTTGCATGAAAGAGGCTATGTATGATTTTCGGTCTGAGCCGAAGTCGATAAAGTATGCGTGTTCGTAACAGTCGATGGTGAAAAGAGGAATTGTTCCCCAAACGCCACCTTGATTATGTGAGTCACACAAAAAGTTGTGAATTTTGTTGTCGCTTGGGTCATATGCGGTAACAGCCCAGCCGCGGCATGCCATTGCAGTTGCGGTCAGGTCATCGATAAAGGCCTGCCATGAGCCGAAATCCTCCGTCGCTTTTTCTACGAACGCGCCCGTTGCAACGCCGTCTCCACCAAGAGAGTCGAAGTACAGTTCGTGCAAAATGGCGCCGTCGGCGTTGAATGTTTCCTCGACTTTTAATCCTCTAAAAACTGAATACGTTGCCGCAGCCTTCGATTTGTCAGTTGTTGCAAGTGCCTCTTCTATTTCATTTCGCTTGTTTACATAGCCTGCATACAATTTATCGTGGTGAATTTCGTTTGTCTTAGCCGAAATTCCTTTAAGTTGGTCTTTGCCGAAGGGAAGGTCTTTGATGGTGAACATAGAGGTAAAAATTAGAGGAGAGTGAGACTGGAAAGTATTAAGGAAAACTTTTTTTAAACTATTTTCATAGTAGTTTTTTGGCTCTCAAAAGGCAAGACTGCTTTTTTGTTCTTTATCGTGTCAGGAATTGTTCACATCTAGTTCATATGCATGTGTTAGCGTCGTTTTTATGAAAACTCAAAAAATTACGGTGCAAGGTTTAGAAGTAGTAATTTCAACACAAAGGAATCAAGACTACATCTCACTCACTGATATGGCAAAATTTAAGGCGTATGACAGTAGTGTTGTAATCGCAAACTGGCTCAGTACTAAATATACAATTCAATTTATGGGTGCTTGGGAGAAGTTATGTAATCCAATTTTTAATCCTATTGAATTCAATAGGATTAAAAATGAAGCAGGTTCAAATGGGTTTATTGTTTCTTCATCAATGTGGATAAAAAATACGAATGCCATCGGTCTCCGATCAAGTGCCGGCCGATACGGTGGCACCTTCGCACACAAAGACATCGCCTTTGAATTTGCCACATGGCTTTCACCTGAATTCAAACTCTACTTGATCAAAGAATTTCAGCGACTTAAAGAAGAAGAAAATGAGCGTTTAGCTCTTGGGTGGGATATAAAGCGTAACTTGGCGAAAATTAACTATCGGATTCATACGGATGCAATAAAAGAACATTTGATTCCCCTTCATCTTTCTGAGGTACAAATCAATATGACCTATGCAACAGAGGCTGATGTCTTAAATAAAGCCCTTTTTGGTTTAACTGCTCAGGAGTGGCAACGTGTAAATCCTAAAGAAAAAGGCAATATGCGTGATTATGCCTCTATGGCTCAGCTGGTTTGTTTGTCTAATTTGGAGTCATTGAATGCTGTTTTTATAAGACAAGGGCTTTCACAAAGAATACGTTTGCTACAGCTTAACGAAGTTGCCATCGTTCAAATGCACTCGCTTATTGGTAATCCATCCCTTAAAAAGTTGGGGAAAGAAATATGATCCGATTATATTTGCCCACTCTTATTTTGTTGAGAATAGGCGAGAATATGTCGAACAAAAGTGTCGCCAAATTTTGCCAATTTCCCTTTACCAACGCCAGAAATTCGCGCGAAACTTTCGAGGTCTTTTGGTAGTGTGGTAGCCATTTCTTGAAGACTGACATTGCTGAAAATAACAAATGGCGGAACTTCGAGCCGGTCGGCGACTTTTTTGCGAAATGCGCGGAGTTTTTCGTACAAAACGACGTCATACGGGTATGATTCTGAATCTTCTTCGTTCTCTACATTCGCCGCAGCTCTTTTTTTAGTAATCCCTTTTGCTGGGCGAGTTGCCGCCACGTGTTTTTCTTTCGCCCCACATGAATCACAGCCGCCACATTTTTCTTCTGCATATGGTTCACCAAAATAGTTCAGTAAAAATTTTCTGCGGCATCGAGTTGTTGTCGCGTAGTTTACGATAGTAGAAAGTTTCTGCTCGGCGGTTTCTCGCACCACTGAGTCGGAGATTTGTCGGATGAAATAATCTTGTTTAATTTTGTCCGCGTAAGAATAAAAGAGCACGCAGAGTGAGTCGAGTCCATCGCGGCCTGCTCTACCAGTTTCTTGATAATATCCTTCGACGGATTTTGGAATGCTGTAGTGCACCACGAGGCGAACATCTGGCTTGTTGATACCCATTCCAAAGGCGACGGTTGCAACAATAATGCTCGTTTTATCTTTCATAAATCGCTCTTGGGTTTTGCTTCGTACTGCTGCCGAAAGTCCCGCATGATAGTGTGCTGCGCTGTAGCCATTTTTCTTCAATTTATCGGCAAGTTTTTTTGTTTCTTTTCGAGAAAAACAGTAAATGATCGACGGCTCGTCTTTATATTTTGGAAGGATTTTGAGCAGTTGCGCATATGTTTTTTGTTTCGGTTTAACGACGTAGTGTAAGTTCGGACGATTAAAACTCGACACGACCACATCGGCATCTTTAAATCGTAATTGCTCAATAATATCGTCGCGCACGGTACTCGTCGCCGTTGCAGTGAGCGCGATGATAGGCACTTTTGCAAACTCTGCGCGCAGAGATTTTAATTTTCTGTATTCGGGACGAAAATCGTGACCCCACTCAGAAATACAGTGAGCTTCATCGATGGCGATTAAGCTTATTTGTAAGCCCTTAAGCCACTGTTTGAACTCGCTCATCGCAAGCCGTTCAGGTGCGCAGTAGAGGATTTTGATTGCCCCGCTTTTTACCAATTCTTTCGTCGAATACACTTCTTCATCTGAAAGTGTGCTGTTTAAAAAAGCCGCCTCGACGCCATTTGCCTTGAGCAAATCGACTTGGTCTTTCATGAGTGCAATGAGTGGAGAAATGACTAACGTAATGCCCGGCAACATGAGCGCAGGCAATTGGTAACACAACGATTTTCCGCCGCCTGTGGGCATGAGTACCAGCGCGTCGCGCCCCGCGAGAACACTTTCAATAACCTGTTTTTGCAGAGGGCGAAATGAGTTATAGCCGAAATGTTTTTTTAATATCTTGATCATCTTCTTGCTAAAATTTTCTCTTCACGAAGTTATTAAATTCGCCTTTGATCTTGCCCCCACATGACTGAACATACAAGTAAACCGTGGGGTCGAAGTCGTCGAGGCCAGAGGTTGTCGTAATGGTAGCCGTTTTTTTTCCTTTTTGCTTGAGCCAATTGAGACATGAAAATAACAAGAGTTGGCCGAAGCCTTTACCCGGATGATCTTTGAGCATGAGCACGCCCCAATCACTATAGTCATCAAGTGGATCATCGACTAATTTTGCGTCGCACATGCCGATAATTTTGCCATTTTTACGGCCAACGGCGAAAATGTGCTCTCCTGTAAGGCCTTCGGCGAAGCCATCTTCTAACATGTTTTGCACATGTTCTCGGTTGTGTTCGGCATTTTCTTCATCGACTTTGTCGGGCGTGTAGTCTGGATAATCGACACGATCCCACAGGCGATCAAAGGCATCGTTCTTCCACCAGCGCCAATACGGTTGGTACGAAGCCAAAATAAAGTCGGTGACCTCGTTGGTATTGAGTTGTGTTTCGAGCGAAAGTGTAACGTCGGGCAGGGGAGTTGGGATTTTTACTGTATTCAAATCCCACTCAATAGTCACCATTTTGCGTGATGCCCAGTAGCCCGCGTCGATAAAATGCTGCGCAAGTCTTGAGCCGTCTATGACGACGGCATCGATTTTTGTGCAATCCAAAGCACGAAGTGCTTGTTCGGCTCCTTTAATTAATTCTGCTGCAACTTTCTTTGCTTCGTCTGCAGTCAGCGTATCATCGAGGTGTAAATCTGCCAAAATGCCATGAACGAGGTTGCTCTTAATGCGCTGTGCGTAGCGAATAACTCCTACTAATTGTGCGTTTTCGTTGTATGCACCAAAAATGCTGCTAGGCCCATACTGCAAAAGATTATATTCACGGTGTGGCTGAGCAACATGTGGTGGAACTTCGGCGATAGGACGTAGAGAAATCTCTAAGTTCATTATGTTCAATTAATTGCTTGAGCAGTGAGCACAGCCATGAGCAGTATTGTCTTCTGCACTTTTTGCAGCACATTCAGCGCACTGAGTAGCCTTTTTCAATGGAACATCGAAAAGGTTGCAGTCTTTTGCGCCGCAGTTGTGGCCAGCTTCGAAGGTTGCGCCGTTGCAAGTTCCTTCACATCGATAGATAGTTTGTTGTGTCATAACGCGATTATAGTATAAACCTCTGCTATAATACAGACGATAGTATTAATTTTTAATTAATTTCATATGCCAACAGCAAAGAAAGTTGTAAAGAAAGCAGCCGCGAAAGTAGTAAAGAAAAAGGTAGTTGCGAAAAAAAAGGTAACTCCGAATGCGGGCTTCATGAAGCCAATGACGGTTAGCGCTGACCTCGCCGCAGTAGTAGGTGCAGGCAAAATGCCTCGAACCGAAATCACAAAACAAGTATGGGCTTATATTAAAAGAAAAAAGCTTCAGGATCCTAAGAACAAACGTAACATCAATGCCGACGATAATCTTAAAAAGATCTTTGGCGGAAAGAAGGTTGTTAACATGTTCGAAATGACTAAGCTTATTTCGAAGCACCTTTCATAATACTGGTAACTAATAAAAATCCCACTTCTGCTGGTAAAACGGCGAGGTGGATTTTTTTATTTTTCCACATACACTCTGCGTATCCAGATCATTCCTGCATACCCGAAATCGAGGCTCATGACTAAAATCGGATAGAGGAGCACGAGAAACGAGTAGACTTGATACGATGGAAACGAAAAAATAAACTCCATACCCGATATGAAAAAGGTGAGTGCGGAGTCTTCGTAGGGACGACGGAATGATTTTCGAAAACTGGGAATCATGCCAAAGAGATCAACAAAGCAGGTGAGAATAACCGAATAGAGTGGAGTATTAGTTATAATCCAGAGAATAATACTCATTATGGCTAATCCAAGACACAGCCAGTCTGTGCGATCGTAGTTTGTATATCCTTTTATAATGCATGCAATAAAAATGATGGCGCTGAAAAGTGCGTTACAGGCCAGCAACAGTGAGCTTTCGCCGACGCCAGACGTCACTTGAACTACAAAATTTACGCTGACGAGCAGTGTCCACGTTAAAAAGGTGAATGCATGTGGCTTAATTTTATTTTTAAAAATAAGCCGCAGATAAATGATATATGCGGCTATATTTGTTATTATTGAAAGTGCAAGCAGTACGGTACTAAGATTCATAAACAGTTACTTTAACGTGCCTATGATTTAGCGCAAGTAGCCAGGAACTTTTTTCTCTTTTGGTAGAGGTCTTCCATGCTCATCTCGTTTTACCTCATCTTTTGTGCTCTTCTTTTTATTTTCTTTAAGTTTTCCCTCGCCACGATTTCCCATAAGTGTTATTTTTTTATGAAGTAATGAGAGGATTATAGCGCGCTCTGCGTATGGTGCGAAGTGAAAAATGAATTTATACTTATCTTATGCATGATACTCACAAAGAGTTTGTTAAGAAAATTATTCAGAGCCACTTTGGAGTTGCGACAATATCGATTGAGCGTATGACGACAGGAATTTGTAACGAGGTTTATAGCGCCTCGTTCAATGAGTCGGGCAACGTAAAGAGGTAATTGTGCGTTTGAGTCCAGTTGATAAACACCTGCGTGGTTCAAGTATTAATATTCCTCGGTTCAAGAAGTTAGGGATTGTGGTGCCCGATATTTTGGCTGAGGATTATTCTAAAACGCTGATTCCGTATTCGTATCAAATTCAGACAAAACTTCCGGGGAGCGACCTGGGAAAGGTGATTGAGACTCTTACTGACGACCAGTTAGTTGCATTGGCCGGTGAGGTGACACAGATAATTAAAAAGGTGCAGACAATTACGCCGAGCGACAAATTCGGTGTGGTGTGGGGCGGAGAGAATGATTTTAGTGATAGTTGGACTCAGCGAATGCGAATTTGGATCGATGAGTCGCGTGAGTTGGGAACCAAAACGGGAATTATGGACGATGCAACGGTCGAGCTCGCAGAAAAAATCTACACAACCTACAAAAGTTACTTTGATTCGGTGAAACCCGTGACCTATTACGGTGAAATTTGCTCGAAAAATATCCTAGTACACAATGGAGTTTTTAGTGG
>CAYHBN010000065.1:0-7959 GCA_964354865.1 uncultured Candidatus Peribacteria bacterium | reverse complement strand
TCATAAATCGATTCTCGATGTCGAAGAAAAACTTGCAGAGTTAATAAATAAAACGGCGAGCCGAGGAGGAAAGGTTATTATTCCTGCTTTCGCACTTGAGCGTACGCAAGAAATTGTCTATTACCTAAACATTCTTTTTACTGCAGGTAAAATTCCTGAAATTCCAATTTTCGTCGACAGTCCTCTCGCGGTAAATGTGAGCAACGTGTTTATGTCGCACCCCGAGTGTCTCGATAAAGAAACGTGGAAAGAGTTTTTGAATAACAGTCAAAATCCATTCGGTTTTGGCCGTTTAAAGTATGTTACGTCTGTCGATGAATCGAAGGCTCTTAATGATTACCAAGGTCCTGCAATTATTATTTCGTCAGCGGGTATGTGTGAGCACGGACGTATTTTGCATCACCTTAAAAATAATATTAGTGACCCAAAAAACACTATTTTTATCGTTGGTTATATGGCCGAAAACACACTTGGCCGCAAACTCCTTGAGAAGCAAAAAGTAGTTAAGATCTTCGGGGATTTATACGATGTACGAGCTCAAATTGAAGTTATGGATGCCTTTTCTGCCCATGCTGATCGCAGTGATTTAATTGACTACATTGCTCACGTTCGCGATTTGAAAAAAATTATTCTCGTTCATGGTGAAAAAAATCAGGGTATGACATTAAAGGGGATTCTTGAAGAACAAGGGTATAAAGACGTATCTACACCTGCAATGGGGGAGACTATTGAGATTTAACCTGAAAAATTCGGTGGAATTTTTTATGTCCCCTTGGTACAATGCGCCCGCAATTTAGCGCGGGTATCGTATATCGGCTATTACGGCAGATTTCCAATCTGTACAGGAGGGTTCGACTCCCTCTACCCGCTCCATTACGGTTCATCTGGCAGATGAACCTATCTGAAACCTTTAAGAAAGGTTTCAGTACTTCGAAAATATCGGTTACTCGCCTCAACATTTTCGCTATAGCTTGTCTTTGCTCAAACTGGGGAACCCAGATTTTCGCAAAGACTACGCGCGCTCAAATGTTTCGGCTCGTGTTTTTTGTATCGTATTTTTACAGTCTCGAATCAAACAATCATTAAAAACTTTGATTCATGAGAACGGGTCTCTAACTATTAGCCTTCTCATCTGCACGAAGTGCTGCCTCGATTCCTGCTGCTATCTCATCCTCGTTCGGCCCATCATCTACCATAAATTGCACTAGCCCGATCGCCGCTTGCACTTGTGCGAGTACGGCGTCTGGTTTCAAGACAACTGTCCACTTTCCGAATTCTTCCAAGCTCGGACTCACGCTCTGTACTCCAGGCACACGTGCTAATTCAATCGTTATTCTGTGTGCTGGATTATCCGAATCTATAGCCTTTTCTTTCATTACAGCGACTTTATCGGCATCTTCGATGGTGACAATGATTTCTTCTCTCATATGTCGATCCTATCGCATATTGCCAAAATGTCAATAGCTGGCGTGGGTGCCTTGCATTCTGACTATTGATCATAAATTAATTATCTAGGAGTAGCTCAAAATCCCGTTTCGCACTTCGCACCATATGGAGCTCCATTTATTCGCGTTTTTGTGCTATAATAAAGCCAAATAAACAAAAATAAATATGGCGAATTCATTAGAATCAGGTCGCACTACAGGAGGTGGAGTTGAAATTCCTAAAGTGGTTGCTCTAAATAATAATCCATCTGAAAAGGGAAATACGCAGGCAGATGCTGCTATAAATGCTGGTGCACGCGAAAGTGTTATGGCTTTGATGCGCCCAGAAGCTAGTGTGATTCGAAAAGATGGCCAACAAGGCACGCTGTACGGTCCTAAGGCAGAGTTGTGGTTTAAATTGCTTAAAAAAGATCCAGAAGCGCTTGCTCTAGCCCAAGCAGATCCCAAAAATTCTGCAGATATGCTCGCGTTGTTAGAAAAGTTTAGATACGCCAAAAAGTATGATCTAAAGTTGTTTACTCAATTTATAAAGGATTCAAACGGCGATGCAAAAGTAGCGTCAAATGCTGTAAGTAGTTTAATAAACTCAGGCATAAAATTAGATACTGTTTTGAAATTAATGTCAGATGCCCCTGAACTCGTTGCTGATCCTGTAGTTGTACACTTTTTAGCTTTGCATAATCTGAACCTCCTTTCTCGAATAAAAACTATGGGCGGTATAAGATTCAATGAATTACATACCGCATTTAGCAGCGATTCTGAATATGGTTCTCATCAAGAATCCCCCGCTTATTTTATGACATTGGTGTTTTTTGGCGAAAAATATTCCGATAAATCCGCGAAAGATATTCTTAAAATTGCAAAGGACTCCGTCGATAAATTATTACTCGCTACAGATAATACAATAGATATAAATCAAGCATTGCTTATTGTTTCTCGTTCTCCAGATTATGATGCATTCAAAATTGGTGAATTTGTGAAGCTGATGACACGGTGTTTTCCCGAAATGAGTGATTCTATGAAAAATTCGGGAGGTTTAAGTATTCTCACGTTATATCCTTTAACGCAAAATGATTCTCCACTTGATCTTGTTAAATCAGTTGAAACACTAAAATCACTCGGTTTTTCGATGAATGATCTTTTTGCTTTCGGAAGTGCGTTAAGGACGAAGCATGAAAAGAATCCTAGACTACCGTTTTCTTTAGCAGTTCTTACTCAAGATGCGTTGTTGGCAAAGAAGAAAAATCCAAATTTAACAGCTGATCAGCTTGCAACTTACTTAAATGATACTTATTCCGAAAATAAAACAAATACAGTTGCCGATAACGATTTTGTATCAAACCTCAGGCGCAATGAGCGATTTAACGATGCGATGAAAGATAGCGATTATTTCGGTAAGTCATTTATGAAATATGAACCTTCTGCAGAAAAGGTTATAGCAGTGTATGAGGATGCTCTACGATCAGCGCTACCGTTGACGCCCGAGGCATATAGAGAGTTTCTTGAACATGTAGGTAATTTCGAAGCGTTAGCAACTCTTATAAAATCTACCGAAGAAATTGGTCTCAATGGATATGAAAGACTTCATTTGCTATCTACATTGTCTAGTCGGAGAGAGAATGCGCTTGAATATTTAGACGCACTTCAGCAGTCATCGATGTATTCAAAAAATTGGGCTCATTATGTGATCCAGAACTCGGGTAATATCGATGAGTTTAAAGAAAACATACCAAAAACACCGGAACAACGAGACGCCTATTTAAATGCACATCAAGACCCAATAAATGGTTTAACGACTTCGCCAGTTGAATTAGTTAACCCTTTTGGAACTGATGAAGAAGAAGTTTTCGTAAGTTCAAATTAATGATTGCTGCTTAACGTCAGTATGGAGCATTCATTTCATTCAAGCCTAAAATGTGGTTTGCCTAGTTGTGCTGCGTTTCGCATTACAAGTTCAACAAAGCAGCGCATGGTTGCTTTTGCGTCTGCAAGTGCGTCGTGGGCATTTTCGATTGTTTCGCCGGGGAAGAGAATTGAGTAGAGTTGTCCAAGTTGTGGAAATTTATACAAACCGGTTTCTTCACTAATAAGTCGGCACTCGCTTTGACCTGCATGAACGGTGTCGTACATGTTGTGCGGAAATCGAGGGGCTGATGGTAATTTTAAGCTTTTTAATTTCGTTTCTGGTGGTTTGCCTGCCGCTCGTGCTGCTTCGGCGAGTAAACATGCCATGTCGGTTCGTACATTGTGGCCAACAACGCCGTGGGTGCCTTCAAAGAAGTCTCCGATCTCTTTTATGCGCGCGCTCATCGGGCTTTCGCCTTCGAGTTGTTCAATACTAATACCGTGTACGGCTTGGGCCTCGGGAATAATTGCACATGGCGGTTTTGCATTAAACGAAATTTCACTTTGATAGTTGGGGAGGGCAACAATTTCTCCGGTGCTACGGTCGAGCACAAAACGTTGTTTGACTGCGCCAACTTGAATCACGTGCGGCTGTTCACCGAGTGTTTTTTCTTTTGCTGCTTGTTCTCTTTTTGAAAGTGGTCGACCCGATTGTGGGCGTAGCGCAGGAGGAATTTCGGTCCATTGGCCCGTGTGTTCAACATCGAGACTGACGATATCCATGTATAAATTTCCGTCTTTGTCAGTTGAGGCGTCTGCGCGGAACAAGGCGAGTCTATTAATAAAGGGAATTACGTCGTGAGCAACGAATGCTTTAATGTTCTCTTTAAAATCTTCAAGGTATATATTTCGCGTTTTTTTATCTGTGGTTCCTTTCGCGGTATCAACTGCTACGCGGCACTGGCCAATCATATTTTTGAATTTTTCCCAGAGAGGATTAAATTCACGTGGATAATATTTGTCGGCAACTTCGCGTGATGAAACAAGTTTTTGTGCCTCTTCGAGCGTCGCGGTGAGTTTTTCAAAATTATTATTTCCGTTGTACTCAATGAGCAGTACGGCTTCTTCACACGCTTGTGAAAGCTGTGACGTTATTTGTTCTGCCTTCGCGGCGACGTATGCACCAACCAAATGCTGGCGGGGGAGTGCGAGTGTATCGGCGCCGTCTTTCAGTGGGGTGGTATGTTCGTCGGTTACGGGCAATGCTGCAGCTGGTCGTATGTGTGTTACCGCTTTACTACTTCCGACTGATTTACCTTCGGCCTGACGTTGAGAAGCTTGAGCCTCAAACTCGTTTTTAATTGAATTTAGTTCTGTACTTGCACTCGCAAAATACGTTTTAATAAGTGCGGCAAATGACGCAAAAGGAGCTAACTGAGGGCGTTGCATGCGTGTTTCAAATGCTGAAACGGTCTCTTGTAAATCGTCGGTTTCTTTAGGGCCAATAAATTTAAGATGAGTGTTACAGTGCTCTTCAACGAACTGTGTAAAATCCGAATAAAAATCGTTGTGCTGTTTTAACTGTGTAAAAAGAATGTGGTCATCTTGTGTTAAATATCCCGATATATTGCCAATTTCAATCGCGCGTTCGGTGAATGAATCGTCACTTTCAAATCGGCGAATGAGTGCCTCAATTTGACTAGCTGCTGCGGTTGGATTTGTTTTTCCAGTCGCATCGGCGAGTCCTGCTTTTACGCCGCCATCGGACCTTGTGCGAAGGTCGACAATTGCATCGCGAATCTCTTGTTTAAAATCATTTCGTACATTCATCATGGCAAAAATATGTGCATCTATTTTTCGTAGTGTTTTTGCGAGTCGCGGTTCTTTTTTTACCGTCGCCCAATCTTTGCTTTGCGCAAAACTGAGCAGCGTTCGAAGTAAATTTGGTAGCTCATTTATCTGCTGCAAATCCTTATTTTTATACTGTGCGTCAATGTGCGTGAGTCGTCGTGCGGCACTTGGAAGATCAGTTACTTGAAACGTATATTCGCCACGCTCAGATTTTTGATGAACGATAAAAAGTTTGCCAGCATTCTTGCCGTGTTTAATGACAAACATTCGGTAATTGTGTAATCGAGGATCTGTTTTTCCTGCTTTTCTTTTGAATCCACTCTCAAATCGTTCCATTGGTTCAACAAGATTTCGGATCATCGCTCGAATGTGTGGAATTGCCTGTGCGTAGCGCTCAAGTCGCTTCTCTTTTGAGATTGGTGGTCCGCCCACAGCCGGCACAAACTCCTCTAAATCAAGCGCCCTCAAAACACTATCGCTGAGCATTTCGGGATCAATATCAATATACCTCGGGTCGTCGCATTCCCCCTGTAAGTCATTTCGGTTCGTCCATAATTTTTGCGCAATTTTTGCGACACTACGGCTTGCGGCACTCAAGTCTCCATACTCATTACCCTGCGGTTTTTCTCTCCACATCGGATTATTCGGCGGCGTTACTCCTGCTTCGGCTGTCGGCACTCCCATGAGAATTTGATTTGTACGTGAACGAACTCCAATTCTTTTTTGTTCAATATGTCTTTCAATGGCGTCTTTTCTCCATCTTGTGCCATCTTCTTTATAAATAATCTTCGCCAATTCTTGCTCGGCGCCGGCAGTGAGCGCATCAGGCGCGAAATTTTTATTCACTTTTGCAAAAACTCCCAGTTCAGGGAGCTTTTCGTAGATATAGTCTCGGTCATCGGCACTGAGCGTGAGTTGTGGAGTGGTACTTTTCACAGTGATTGTTTTCAAGTCGTATCGCCGCTTTGCTTTAATTATTTCATTTCTTACTTTACGCAGATTGCATCATCATCATCCATTCCTCCGTTTTGGCCTTCTCTCGGATTGAACGCTTCAGTTGCAAGTAAGGGAAGTACTTTACCAATTCCTAAAAGTACGCGACATGGTTCCAATGCCGATGCTACATTAACTCCTGCAATTTGCCCCAAACGTTGTTCGGTTAGATCAGAATCTGTAGGCATTTCAGCGAGACCCATGCCTGCCTTTATAAGTTTTTCTATGGTTTGATCATTGAGTCCTTTCGCTTTTGCATCTTTTACAGCTTTTGCATGGAGCAGGTGTGCTTGTTGTGTTCTATCTTCGAGTGTAACACCAACGGTGGTTGTTCTATCTATTAGTTTTCTCAGTTCTTCCTGCAATGCCCCTGTTTCTGATGCGCAGCTGTGTTTTGATATAGCTGCTGGTCGTATAGTGACTTTGTTGCTTGTTTCCATAGTAAGTGGGTTAATTGCTACGATTTAATTAATAGCACAAAAATTGCGTATTGCAAGCGGCGGGGGGGCGTTTTATCATTTCAGCTTTGGCCGTAGTCTGCTTTGGTAGTGATCGTATGATTTTTTTAATTTCCGAGCGAGTTCGGTTTTTTGTTCTTTTGGCAGATTTTTCTCATCTTTGCATTTGTCACTGCAACACCCCTCGAACTTTTTGCCACACCCTTCGCACTGAATAAATAATAAATTACAGAGCTCGCTCTTGCAGTTTGTAAAAGAGTCGGCGAGCAGGGAACACTGGTCGCATTCAGATAATATATCTTGTGTAATTCTTTCTGCACCACGTTCATCAAAGACAAAGTTGCGTCCTTTAAATTTTGGAGTCAGTCCTTTTTGTGTTACTTCATGCGCATAATTAATAATGCCTCCATAGAGTTGGTTCACATTTTTAAATCCTTCATGTTTTAAATAACTCGATGCTTTTTCACAACGAATACCGCCCGTACAATACAGCAGTACCTTCGTATTTTCTTTACCTTTAAGCATTTCTTTGATCATCGGCAGCTCATCGCGGAATGTGTCACAGTCGGGCAGAAGTGCTCCTTCAAAGTGTCCAATGCGGCTTTCATATTGGTTACGAACATCAACAACGACGACGTCTTTTTCTTCGAGTGCTTTGTTAAATTCTTCAGGAGTTAAATGCGTGCCAACGTCGCTTGTGTCGTAAATGCCGGCGGGCAAGCCATCAGCAACGATCAGCTTTTTAATTTTGATGGTGAGTTTGAAAAATGAGATGCCATCTTCCACGGCTAGTTTTAGAGGCATATTTTTGAAGATTTCGCGCGATTCAAGATTCGTTTTAAACGCCTCGAAGTTTTTTGTGGGTACATTCATTTGTGCATTCACTCCTTCTTGAGCAAGGTATATGCGTCCCCAAACTCCAAGCGCGCTCCACTCTTTGTATAAATAATCACGTAGGGTCACCGGATCGTCGATTTTGACGTATCGGTAAAACGAAAGTGTCGTTCGTGGTTCGGCTTCGTGCAGCGCTTTTTTTCGCAATATACGTGAGTCAATTTGATTGCGTAGGAGTGGTTTTTTCTTAATTCGTGCCATAGTATGAGTTTTGAGTATAAAGCAGCCTATCTGAAAATCAATATTTATGCTATAATTAACAGATTAATTTCAATAATATGGCGAAAGAAATAGACAACAATAAAGCCCCTTCATTTACTGGCGATTGGGGCAAAGACGTCGGTACGTGGAAAAATGAAAAAGAAAAACAAAGAACTCATTTTTATACGCAATCGGCACTCCTTAGTTTGCGTGTAGATAATGAAAGTGACATTGCATAGGCGCTCAGGCATCCCAAAGAAAATAAAATATCG